>CAYZQS010000068.1:0-13882 GCA_964480735.1 uncultured Rhodobacterales bacterium | reverse complement strand
TCAACACCGGGCAAGGGTGGTCGCCCGGTTTGGCGCACACCGGATGAGGTTGTAAAAAGCGAAACGGGCGCAACGCTGCACAAAACAGGTGAAGTGGTTGACATCGGCCCGATCATCAAAATGTCCAAATCCAAAAAGAACGTGGTCGATCCGGAAGACATCATTGACCAATACGGCGCGGATACCGCCCGATGGTTTGTGATGTCCGACAGCCCGCCGGAACGGGACGTGGAATGGACCGCCGCCGGAGCGGAAGGCGCGTGGAAGCACCTGCAAAGGGTGTGGCGTTTGGCGGATGAGATCGACGAAATGCCAGCCGGCAGTGCTGATCAGGATGCAGCGCAGGCACTGACGAAAGCAACCCACCGCACGATTGACGCCGTGACCAAAGGGATCGAAGGGTTTGCTTTTAATAAATCCGTCGCCAAGCTTTATGAATTTACCAACACACTGGCAAAATCAACTGCGCACAAGGCCGCGAAAATTGCGGCGATGCGGGTATTGGCCCAATTGATGCAACCGATGACGCCGCATCTGGCTGAAGAGGTTTGGCAGGCGATGGGTGGTGAGGGGCTGGTGTCAACTGCTGCCTGGCCCAGGGTTGACCCAACGATGCTGGATGACGACAGCGTGACCCTGCCCATTCAGGTGAACGGCAAACGCCGGTCTGAAATTTCGGTGCCAAAGGACATGCCAAAAGAAGAGGTTGAAAAACTTGTGCTGGCCGATGATGCTGTCATCAGGTTTTTGCAGGGCAATGCGCCCAAAAAGCTGATCGTTGTGCCCGGCCGGATTGTGAATGTTGTTGTTTGAACGCAGAGCTGTATTGTTTGGGCTTGCCGCGCTGCCAATCGCGGCCTGCGGGTTTCAGCCGGTCTATCGTCAGGGCAGCGCCGCAACCGCACTGGCGGGCAATATAATTGTTGATCTGATTGACAGCCGCGAGGGTTTTGAGCTGCTGGAGCGTCTGGAAACCCATTTGGGCAGCGCCCGACCCTCGGCTGAATATGGATTGGCAATTGATCTTGAAATAACCGAGGAAAGCCTGTCAATCGGAACCACAGGGGTGGTATCGCGGCAAAATGTGCTGGGTGCGGCCAATATTTCAGTGCGTAGTATGGCCACGGGCGATGTTCTGTTTGCCGAACGGGTAGAGATTACCACAGCTTACAGCGTTACCTCTGCAACGGCCGCAACCGCGGCGGCCAAGCGCGGCGCCTATCAACAGGTGGCGCTGGCACTGGCTGACAAAATCAACCTGCGCCTTGCGGTAACGGCGGCGGATTGGGTCCAATGAAACTGGCCGGTCGAGCCGCCGCCAAGTTTTTTGCAAATCCTGCTGCCGGGTGTTCCGGTGTTTTGATTTACGGCGCAGATTCCATGCGTGTGGCCTTAAAGCGGCAACACCTTATTACCAGCCTGATCGGCGAAGAGGGCGAGCAGGAAATGCGATTGACCCGGATCAGCAGTGGTGATCTGCGCAAAGATTCAGCGCTTCTGACGGACGCGATCAAGGCACAGGGATTTTTCCCCGGCGCGCGCGTGGTGTTTTTGGAAGACGCCACCGATTCGCTGACAAAAACGGTTTTCGCTTCACTGGATGCCTGGCAGGACGGCGACGCCACGATTGTGATAACCGCCGGACAGCTGGCGGCACGCTCTTCCCTGCGCAAATTGTTTGAAGGCCGGCAAGATACCTATGCCGCTGGAATATATGCAGACCCGCCCAGCCGCGAAGATGTAGAGGAAGCCGTGCAAAAAGCCGGAATAGCCGCTGTGGATACCGGGCAAATGGCAGAGATAACCGCCCTGGCACAGGCGTTGGATCCCGGTGATTTCGCCCAGACGCTGGAAAAACTGGCGCTGTATAAGTTGAATGACCAAACCCCTGTCAGTTCAGCGGATATAGCCGCCTGTGTTCCCGCAACCATCGAGGCCTCGTTGGATGACGCCATCCACCTGATCGCCGAGGCCCGCGCGGGCGAAGTGGGGCCGGTCATGAAAAAGTTGCGCGGTCAGGGGTTAAATCCAACCACAATCTGCATCAGCGCCGCCCGGCATTTTCGCACGCTTCACGCGGCTGCGGCGCACAGCCAGGGGCCGGATATCGCCCTGTCCCGCGCCCGCCCGCCGGTCTTTGGCCTTCGCAAAGAACGCATGGTACGGCAGGTCCGGCATTGGGGTATGCACAGGCTGGAGGGGGCAATTGGCATTCTGACAGATACCGATCTTGCCATGCGCAGCTCGCGCCCGGTTCCCGCACAGGCCATGCTGGAACGCGCATTTATTCGAATCGCCATGCTGGCAAACCGGCAGGCAAGTTAAGGGGAACGATATGTACAAAGTATTTGGGGGCAAGCGCAGCCGCACCGCGCGGGTGCTGTGGGTGCTGGAAGAGATGGGGCTGGCGTACGAACATATCGCGGCATCGCCAAGATCAGATGAAGTACGCGACCTTAACCCATCCGGCAAAATACCGGTATTCATGGATGGCGATGACGTGCTTTTGGACAGCGTGGCGATCATCCAGTATCTGGCGGACAAACACGGCAAGCTGACCTTTCCGGCGGGCACGATTGACCGCGCCAAACAGGACGGGTTCATGCAGTTTGCCTGCGACGAGATGGACGGGGTGTTGTGGACAGCGGCGCGAAACACGTTCGTATTGCCAAAAGAACGCCGGGTGCCGGAAATTAAGGTCACGCTGCGGTGGGAGTTTGGCCGGTCCATGAAGACGCTGGCAGCCCGGCTGGGCGATAATGAATTTTTGATGGGGGATACGATGACCGTGGCGGATATTGTGACGGCGCACAGCGGTTTTTGGGCCCGCAACGCCTCGTTTGATGTCGTCGAGAATTCGGTGAATGCCTATTTAGACCGGATGATGGCGCGGCCGGCCTATATCAGGATGCGGGATGGCTGAGATTGCCTGAATAAATCGGGCAATGACAGCCAACCTGGTCAATATGGTCCAGCTTGAGCAGGGTATTGAAGCGCTCCGCGCGGGAGTATTTATTGAACAATGAAAGCCGGAATTACATCAGTGCTTTGATGCTGTCGTGCAGGCTTTCGGGGATATCGATACCCTCAGACGGGGTTTTCTTGCGGTTGATGAACCGCCGCGCGCCGGGCAGGCGGGTGCCGTCTTGCGCAAGAATCAACTCAAACAGCTTTTCACCGTGGGCCATGATAGCCTCCGGATCGCCAAAGCGCGCCGGATCAATGGCAATAATCAACTCTCCACCCTTTGGCGGCCCGCCTTTGCCGCCGTCGTCTTCTTTTGATTCGATACTCAAAAATTCGCCGATCAACGGTCCGGCCAGCAGCTCAATCATCATCGCCAGCGACGCGCCCTTGTAGCCGCCAAAGCCCAGTTGCGCACCCTTTAACACAACATTCGGATCCGTGGTTGTCTCTCCATTTGGGCCAACTCCGGTTGTTTCGGGCACGCTGTGACCGTCCCGCGCGGCAATCTGGATTTCGCCCTTCGCCATCGAGGCCGAGGCCTGATCAAACACCAGCGGCGGCGCGTCTTTTCGTGGCCACGAAAACCCCATTGGATTGGTGCCAAACAGCGGTTTTATCCCGCCGCCGGGCGCAACGCTGGGGTAGGCTGCGGTAAAAGCAAAACCAATCAATCCGTCATCCGCCAGCGCCTCTACCTCCGGCCAAAGGGCGGCAATGTGGAACATATTGGTGAATGCCAATGCCGCAATACCGTTTTTACGGGCACAATCAACCAGCGCGGGATGTGCCACCCGCTGGCCCATCGGGGCATAGCCGTTATCGCCGTTCACCCGAATAACCGCCGGGGCCAATTGTTCAACGCCGGGTTTGGCCTGGCCGTTGGCCCTGCCCGATTTGACGCCGGTGCAATACCAGGGCAAGCGGAACAACCCGTGCGAATGGCACAGATCACCCTCTGCCTGCATCATCCGGTCGGCAACGGCGGCGGCGTTTTCCGCGTCGCAGCCATTTTTCAGCAGACAATCGATTGCAAGTTGCCGCCCCTGTTCCATCGTCATGTGAATACTGGTCATGTTATCCCCCTAAAATTTGGCCAAGACTATGCAGGCCACGCGACGAATGACAAGGACCGACAGAGATGATTCCAACAGCTTTGGGCAGAGTGTCCGCCGGGGCTGGCGCGATGTGCACGGATTTTTGGCTGCCAGCCCCCCGCGGGAATTGACCTGATGGTGCTATTTGGGTAGATTTCAATCGCTCAAGTCGGCAGGCAGTGAGCAAAATTGGTGTGTGCCATAATATCCCTGAAGCAATTCAAATAGGAGGATGTTGTGGAGACAAGGCATAAATCTGCATCAGCAAAACGCCGGGGCCGTGGGGCGCCGCGAAAAACTTTGGCCAGCGCGGACGTTTTTCGCCTGCTGAACGAAAAGCATATCAGACCCCGGTTCGGGTTTCTTGACGATGCCGCAATAGAAGAACTGAAAAAGCGCACATTTGATTTGCTGGCGGATTACGGCGTTGTGGTCATCCATGAAAAGGCCATCGCGGCGCTGAAAAAAGCCGGGGCTAAGCCCGGAACAAAATCGGATCGGCTGTTGTTGCCGCGCGAACTGGTTAAACAGGCGTTGGCGCAGGCGCCCAAAGAGGTGTCCCTGCATGGCAAAGTGCCGGGTAAAACCGTGCACATACCTCGACGGGATGGCGGATTTATCATGCGCACCGGCACCGGTGCGCATGGGTATGTGGACCCGGTGTCGACGGATTATCGCAATCTTGATCTAAAAGCGGTGGCAGAGATGGGTGCGATTGGGTCCGGTCTTGATCAGATCGGGTTTGTTGCGCACCCGTTTGTGGCCGGGGTGCCGGAAATCACCGCTGACCTGCATTCCTTTGGCACGATGGTGAACAGCACGGACAAGCACAACTGGATGCAGCCCTACGGCAAGGACAATGTGCAGTTTTTGATGGAGATTGCAGCGATTGCGGCAGGTGGCGAAGACGTCATGCGGGCGGCACCCACGGCCAGTGTGATCACCTGTTCGTTTTCACCGCTGGAGTTCAAATTTATGGACACCGAAGTGATCATTCAGGCCGGGCGTTACGGCATGCCGATCCACGCCTGTTCGTTACCCTCGGCGGGCGGCACCGCACCGCTGACATCGGCGGGGATGGTATTGATGGCATCAGCAGAAGTGCTGGCCATGCTGACCATTGCCCATGTTTTGGCCCCCGACACGCCGGTCATTGCCACGCCGCTGATGTTCACGCTGGACATGCGAACGGGTTCGGCCCTGCAGTCCTGCCCGGAATCTTTGCAGTCGGCCAGCATGGCGGTTCAGTTGATGAAACATGGTTTCGGGCTGCCGACCCATACCTATGGTTCCGGCTCTGACACGCCCGATTTAGACCTGCAATCAATGGCCGAACGGGCGATGCTGTCCCAGACCATCGTGTTGTCCGGGGCGGATATTCTGGGCGGCATAGGGCAGCTGGAATGCGCCACGGTTTTTTCACCGGTGCAGGCGGTGCTGGACAACGAGATCGGCGCGATGCTGCGCAAATTTGTCGAGCCGCCAGAGGTGACTGAGGAAACGCTGAACTGGAAAGAAGTTTCCGATATTCGCACGGGCGGGCATTTTCTGGACAGCAGCCACACGCTGGACCGTTGCCGCACGCAGCACCAACCGGATGTGTTTTTGCGGGTTGGACGGGACGATTACGAAAAATCAGGCCGGCGAACGGCATTTGAAATGGCCCGGGAAAAAGCGCAGGCTTTGATCGCCGACGCGCCGGAAGGCGGATACTTGAGCGAAGACGCCAACCGCGAGATTGAGAAGGTAATCGCCGCCGGTGACCGCCTGATTCTTGACAAGGCGGCGAAACCCGGTGCGGTGGATGTGATCTGACCGGTGGGTCAGTCGGGTTTTAACGGAGCCTCCGGCGGGGATATTTGGTCCATAAAGAAGGTGGTCAGATGGTGCAGGACCGTTTGATAGCGCTTAAAACAGCCGGGGCGGCGCCTGCCGCATCTGCGATGAGATCGTTCAGTGTTGACGTGATTTTATTGTCAGGTGCGATCACATCGATCAGGCCAAAATCCAGCGCCTGATCCGCCGTCAGCTTTTGACCGGCCAGCAGGATCAGCTTGGTTCTGGCCGGGCCGATCAGATCAATCATGCGTTTGACATCGGAAGGTTGCGGCAAAAATCCGTTTTTCAAGACCGGATAAAAGAACTTGGCCGATGGCACAGCAAGTCGCAGATCACAGGCCAGCGCCATGCCAAAGGCACCACCCGCCAGCGTGCCGTTCAAAGCGGCAATGGTCAGACAATCGAGCGCGGCGATCCGGCCGGAAAGATCCTCCCAAACAGGGTTTGTTGTAATGTCGACGCCTGCGCCCGCCTGGGTCAAATCCGCACCGGCGCTGAACACGCGGTTTCCGGCACCGGTAAAAACTAGCGCTTTCAGGTCCGCGGTTTTGGCGGCATCTGCGACCATCGTGTTCAGGGTTTCAAGCATGCCAAGTGACAACGCATTGGCCTTGTGCGGCCGGTTCAGCGTTATCGTCCACCGCCCGGGTGATTTTTCCAGCTCAATCATTACCGGATGCCAATTTTTTTGCGCACCGCAGCGCTTTGGATTGAAATTTCCTGGCCCAAAAACTCATCCGCTTCCGGTGTACACATCCACAGCAACACCTTGGCGATGGCCAGTGGTGGCCGATGGCTGTTTGGGTCAATTTGGCTGACGGGGTTCAGTCCGGACTGTCGGATTTTCACCTGCATGTCCGTGGCCACCAATCCCGGCGACAGGCCCATAATGCGAATTCCATTCGCGCCGTTTTCTTTATGCGCGGCCATTGTCAGCATCGCGGCTCCGGCTTTTGAGGTGCAATAAGCACTCCACCCTTCCAGCGCGTTATGGGCGGCACCGGAACTGATGGTGATAACCGTGCCGCCGGGTTTCATATGGGGCAGCGCTGCGCGCATTCCGTGAAACACGCCTTTGACGTTGATGTCGATAATCCGGCCCCAGTCTTGCGGATCAGCATCAATCAGATGCGAGATGGGATCGATCATGCCGGCGTTGTTGATCAGAATGTCAAGCGACCCAAAACTGCCAAGAGCCTTTGTAACAACAGCATTTATGTCATCATACCGGCTGACATCGCCCGCAACAGCCAGCGCCTTGCCGCCTGCTGCGGTTATTTCTTCTGCGATTTGGCCGATGTCACCGGCTGACCGCGCCGTCAGCACCACATTGGCCCCCGCTGCGGAAAACGCCCGCGCCGCTGCCTCGCCAATGCCGCGACTGGCGCCGGTAATGATGGCAGTTTTTCCCGATAGATCGGTCATATGGCACCTCTATTGCACCGGAAAATAATCCTCGCACTCCCCGTCACGGTAAACATCTGCCGTGCAGCAGTGCAAGCCGCCGCCAAAGGCGTAGGCGTCGCGCAACTCGACGGGGATAACGTTCATGCCCAGCTTGTCCATCTGCTCCATCTGATAAACTTCTGACGCTTCCACGCAGACGGTTTTGGGGTCCAGCACCAGCACGTTCATCGACAGCCATGTGGAGGAATAGCACAGCGGCGGCGGGGAATTATGCGCGGGCTGCGCGGCGTCAACGATTTCCCAACCGTTGCGGGTGAACATTTCGCGCTGATCTTCCGGCAGACGGCGCTGCGGGTTGTTCACAATCAGGCCGGGGCGCAGGGGCGTAAACGTGGCGTCGATGTGGATCGGATAGGGATCACCCGGAAAGTTGACAGCATGCACGCGGTGATCGGGGAAGTGACGCGCCAGCCACTCTATGCCCTTTTGATTGGTGGTAAACCCGTGCTGCACCACCAGATCGCGGCCAAAGCGCAAAACGTCAGCGGCGTCAAACAGTGGCTCTTCATCGGTTGTCACAAAGAACTTTTCGGCAGCCCACTGCAGGCGCTTTTCCACACCGATTTTGTCTGACAGGTAATCCTTGTGATAATCCGCATCGGTCAGGCGGGGTTTTGGCGCCGCCTCGTGGCGAAAACGCGGGTCTTCGTTGAAATACTGCTGCATCAACGGGCGGTAATTCAGATATTCAAACCAGCGGCAGCGATAGCTCATGGTGGCTTCCAGCATCTCGCGGCCCACCGTCAGCAACACATCGCGCGGCGGCATACAGCCAAACTGGCTGTCGGTATGAAAATCCGGTGTGGTGGCGGCGACCGCGTGGTCAATCGAGGTTGGCCGGTCCACGCGCAATCCTCGCGCACGCAAAAGATCGGCGAAATCATCAAGCAATTCATTCGCGCGGTCGATCGTGTCCTGCGGTCGCCTGCCCCAGGTTCCGCGCATGTCGCTGTCTTCGGGCACTTTGGCCTCAAGCGCCGGTTCGTTTGGCGGGATGTGGCAGTCGTCGGCGCGGCCCACGATCACGTGGCGCAGGGTGTCCCACTCGTTCCAGCTTTTGACTTCGGTTTTATCTGCTGACCAGCCCATCGCCGTTCCCCCAGTTGATTCCGCCGGACAAAATCCGAACCACCAGTTGAATGCAAGCAAATTGCCGCTGTTTAAAGGTATCGGCTTGACGGAATCGCCCGTGCAAGGGAAAGTGGCAAGGAATTAATTTAGGGAGAAATCGAATGAAATTATTTTGCACATCAGCGCTGGTAAGTGGAATTGTTGCCGTTGCATCGCCCGTTTGGGCCGACATCACCGCCAGTCAGGTATTGGAAGAATGGCGGGCCATCGCCGCCAAGTCCGGGCAGCAACTTATTGTTGGATCAGAGTCTATGGACGGCGACACGCTGGTTCTTTCAGATTTTTCGTCCGTCATCTCGCTGCCCGAATTTCAGATTACGGTTTCCACAGACTGGATAAACCTGCGCGAAATGGGCAATGGGGCAGTCGAGGTGACGATGGCGCCTGTTTCAAATCTGCTGGGCGATATCGACGGTGGAAATGTCGTTGTCATGGGGCATACGGAACAAGAAAATCTGAATTTTATCGTTTCCGGCGAGACGGGGAATATTGCGCTTGATTTTGTGCTTGGCAGTTATTCATTGCAACTGGACAAATTGACGGTGCGCGGTCGCGATATTGATGCAAACCTGCAGTTTAATATTTCAGAAATGCAGGGGGATTACGCGGTTAACAGCTCTGAAGGCACCTATGGCGTTCTTAGCGGTCAATACGATCTTGGTGGTTTTGATGTTTCATTTTCTGCCAGACCACCGGTGGGCGACGGGTTTGCCGTTGGTAACCTCAGCGCGTCTGACCTAAGCGCCACCTACACCGGCGATCTGATTTCTGTCGAAAATATCGAGCAAATCATGACCAGCGGCAGCGGCATCAATCTGGAGTTTGAAGTGCAGACCAACAATCTGCAATACGACGGCCAGTTTGCCGACGGCGGCACCAAATTCGCCGTCAAGGGATCAGAGGATTCCAGCGAATTTGGCATGTCGATTTCCCCGCTTGCGCTTAGTTATCACTTTGCCCGCATGGGTGGTTTGATCAACGTGATTTCATCTGAAATTCCCTTTCCCTTTGTCGAGATGGAATATGGCGAAGTGGGTCTTGATCTGGCCGTTCCCCTTGGTGGCACCGAGGAACCACAGGATTTCGCCGTTAAGGTCGCCCTGCGCGACATCGCCATCAGCGATATGATCTGGAATATCTTTGATCCCGGCGAAACGCTGCCCCGCGACCCTGCCACCGCTGCTGTGGATGTTACCGGTACGGTCAACATGCTGGCCAATCTGATGAATATCGGAGAGGTTGCAACCTTGGACGGACCGCCTGCCATGCCGGAATCCCTTAGTCTTAACGAATTGCTGGTTTCTTTTGGCGGCGCCGAAATCACCGGCGAAGGGGCGTTCACCTTCAATCCTGACAATCTGGAAACTTTTGACGGTATACCCCAGCCCATCGGCAAAGTTGATCTAAGCCTTCGGGGCGGTTTTGGCCTGCTGGACAGCTTGACAGCCCTTGGTCTGGTTCCCACGGACGCATCTTTTGGCATTCGCGCCATGCTGGGCGCATTTGCGTCGCCCGGCGATGACGCGGACCATTTTGTATCAACCATCGAGTTGACACCGGACGGTGCGGTCATGGCCAACGGCCAGCGCATCAGATAAGTTGTTTTGTTTGCGGGGCGGAGCAGATGTTTTGCTCCGCCCCGGTTTATTCTGAACTGGACGCGACATCGCAAAGCTTGCGGCCGGTGTTTTTGATGCTTTAGTTCTGCTGGAACAAGGCCATTAAGGACCAATATCCGTGACAGATAGATTGGCAGACCTGACCACCCGGCTTTTGCAGGCTGCAACACGTGCCGGCGCGGACAACGCGGATGCAATTGCGATTGACGGACGGTCGCAATCCATCGACGTTTTGTCCGGTAAGCTGGAACACGCGGAAAGGTCTGAAGGTACAGACATCGGATTGCGGGTGTTGATCGGCCAGCAACAGGCCTGCGTTTCATCCTCTGATATCCGTACCGAAACCATCGCCACAATGGCAGAGCGTGCGGTTGCAATGGCGCGGGAAGCGCCCGCGGACCCTTCTTTGGGGTTGGCCGAACCGTCGCAACTGGTTGAAAATGCAGACGCTTCTGCATTGCAGTTGATCGACCCTAGCGCAGAGCCTTCACCACAGGAACTGGAAAACGACGCGCTGGCAGCAGAGGCGGCAGCGCTTGGCGTTGCCGGGGTTGCGCAGGTGCAGGGTTCATCAGCAGGATATTCCCACCGCACCATTCATCTGGCCGCAACCAACGGATTTTCCGCCGGATACGGCCGCACGTCGCGCTTTACCAGCTGCGTTGCCATCAGTGGCGAGGGTGCCGCAATGGAACGGGATTATTGTGTTGAATCCCGGACGTTTCAGGCCGATTTACCACCGGCGGCGGCCATCGGAAAATTGGCCGGCGAACGGGCGGTGGAACGGGCAAACCCAAGCCGACCGCCAACCGGTGCCTATCCGGTTTTGTTTGACGAACGTATTGCCGAATCTTTAATCGGGCATTTGGTGGCCGCGATTAACGGCACATCGATCGTTCGCGGATCAAGTTGGCTGTTGGACGGGCTGGGCACGCAGATATTGCCGACATCCCTGTCGCTGACTGAAGACCCGACCCGCGTCCGGATATCCGGTTCCCGCCCGTTTGACGCGGAAGGGCTGGCGCCCCGACCGCGCAAGATTGTCCAAAACGGTATACTTACCGGCTGGACACTTGATCTTGGCAGCGCCCGGCAACTGAACATGCAAAGCACCGCCAGCGCATCGCGCGGCACCTCGGCACCACCCAGCCCGACAACGGGCAACCTGCAACTTACGCAAGGTAAACAGTCCCGTGATGATCTGATCCGCGACATGGGCACCGGCCTGATCATCACGTCGATGATTGGCGCAACCATCAGCCCGACAACCGGCGATTATTCGCGTGGGGCCAGTGGTTTCTGGGTGGAAAACGGCGAAATCACCGGGCCGGTCAACGAATGTACGGTCGCCGGAAATCTGCGGGATATGCTGAATTCTCTGGTGCCCGCAGATGACGCAAAAGAGCATCTTTCGCGGGTGGTTCCCAGCCTTTTGGTGGAAGGTCTGACAATTGCCGGAGACTGATCTTCAAATTTTGCTGCGTGGTGCTGACGCTGCCGGAAAAATAGCACTCAAACATTTCAAAAACGCACCAAAGACCTGGGACAAAGGCGGTGGACAGGGGCCGGTTACCGAGGCTGATCTTGAAATCGACCGGATGTTGCATGGCGATTTACTGGCCGCGCGACCGGATTATGGTTGGCTGTCAGAAGAAAGCACAGACACATCGGACCGCCTTGGCAAACGCAACGTGTTCATCGCTGATCCAATCGACGGGACGCGATCTTTTGTAAACGGTGATGGTACTTTTGCACATTCATTGGCAATCGCCGAAGACGGGATTGTCATTGCTGCCGTTGTTTATTTGCCGGTCCACAAGCTGTTGTTTCATGCGGCCAAGGCACAAGGCGCCTTTTTGAACGGGCTGAAAATTCAGCGCATCGACCGTCAAACATTGCGTGATGCACGCATTCTGGCCGCCAAACCGCAAATGGACCCTGATCTTTGGCCCGGCGGTGTTCCCAACGTAACGCGCCACTTTCGATCGTCTCTGGCGTATCGCATGTGCCTTGCTGCAAACAGGGAATTTGACGGTATGATCACCCTGCGTGACGCTTGGGAATGGGACATTGCCGCCGGTGATCTGATTTGCCGCGAAGCAGGCTTGATCTCGACTGACCGCAACAACAAGCCGCTTAAGTTTAACAACCCGCATCCGCAAACCGCAGGTGTATTGGCCGCTGGTCCGGTCGTGCATACCGGATTGATGAAGCATTTGCAGCCCTTGCCTGACACCGTGTAACTGCCTTATGAAAACGCCAGCGAAATGGCGGAGGTGATCATGGTACAGCGTTTACATCTGGTTTTTGGCGGAGAGCTGACCGACCCGGCCAGAAAAGTATTTCGCGATGTGGATGACATTGATATCGTTGGTATGTTTCCAAATTATCAGGCCGCTTACAACGCGTGGAAGGACGCCGCGCAGAAATCTGTCGATAACGCCCACATGCGCTATTTTATCGCCCATCTTCACCGTTTGCGCGACGAGGAAGCACCGGCAGGCGCCACCGAAGAGCTGGGCTAGGTCGGTTGGGTCACTCAATCGGTCTTGCCGCATATCTGGCCTTTTCGGCACGCGCCCAAAACCTGGCAGCGCGCAAACTTGACCTGCGGCTGCAGGAAGGCAAGGAAGTCCCCGAGCGTATAGACGAGCGCAAGGGTAAATCAGAACATCCGCGTCCGAACGGCCCGCTGGTTTGGTTTCACGCCGCCAGCGTTGGTGAATCCCTGTCCATTCTGGAACTGGTCAAACGGCTGGGCGACGACAGGCCGGACATCAGTTTCCTGGTTACAACCGGTACGGTTACCTCTGCCGCGGTGATGGCTGACCGTCTGCCAGAGCGCAGCCTGCACCAGTTTGTGCCTTTGGACATTCTGGACTACGTGCGAAAGTATCTGGACCATTGGCAGCCGGATTTGGCGGTCTGGACGGAAAGCGAACTGTGGCCGGCTTTGATGCACGAAACCCACAAGCGCGGCATTCCGATGCTGCTGATCAACGCCCGCCTTTCGCACGCCGCCAATGCGCGCTGGCGCTGGTTGCCGGGGGCGGCCAGATCATTGCTCAGACGGTTTGAGTATGTGCTGGCACAGGACGATAACACCGCGCGTTACCTGCGCAGGCTGGGTTTGCCCAAAAATAAACTGGAAGTTTCCGGCACCCTGAAAGAAGGCTCTGCCGCCTTGCCCTATGACGAAGACGAACGTTCGCGACTGGCGCAACATCTGGCAGTGCGCCCGGTGTGGCTGGCCGCCTCGACCCACGAGGGCGAAGAAGAACTGGCCGCCGCCGCCCACGCCGTCGCCGCCCGTTCTGCACAGCGGCTGTTGTTGATCATCGCGCCAAGGCATCCCGAACGGGGCTCGGCTATTGCACAGACATTGCAAACGCAGGGCTGGGACATAAAGCGACGTTCCAAGGGCGAAGCGCCTGACAGTGACACGCAGATCTATCTGGCCGATACTTTGGGCGAGATGGGCCTGTGGTTTCGTCTTGCGCCGGTCAGTTTTTTGGGCGGGTCAATGGTGCGTATCGGTGGCCACAATCCGTTTGAACCGGCAGCGCTTGGCTCTGCCATAATTCATGGCCCGCACGTTCACAAGATGGCCGATATATATGACAAACTGTCAGCCGCCGGTGCAACAGTTGAAGTTAAAACAGCGGCGGAACTGGCAGCCGCGGTTGGGCAATTGCTGTCACCGGACAAGGCGGCGGAAATGGCCCATGCGGCGTGGGAAGTCAGCTCCAGCGGTGCAGAGGTCAC
>CAYZQS010000067.1:10259-14118 GCA_964480735.1 uncultured Rhodobacterales bacterium | reverse complement strand
CATATTATTGACCCGAAACGTCCCTGGCTTGGTTGACGTCATCTGGCGTCACGCGTAAACCTTGGGCAAGGCACCAAAAGGCGCAAATTTCAGGAGTTACAGGCTGTGGACGAGTTGCTGCGGGAGTATCTGCCGATCCTTGTTTTTCTGGGGTTGGCCATTGGTCTGGGGCTGGTTTTGATCCTTGCTGCGGTGGTTGTCGCCGTGCGCCACCCTGATGCCGAAAAGGTCAGTGCCTATGAATGCGGCTTTAACGCCTTTGACGACGCGCGGATGAAATTTGACGTGCGGTTTTATCTGGTGGCGATCCTGTTCATCATTTTTGATCTGGAAGTCGCGTTTTTGTTTCCCTGGGCGGCCAGCTTTCAGCACGTTGGTCTGCTGGGATTTTGGTCGATGATCGTATTTCTGGCAGTATTGACCGTGGGCTTTGCCTATGAATGGAAAAAAGGTGCGCTGGAATGGGCGTAGACGACGGTTTGACGACGGCGGAAATTTCTGGTTCTGATCGCGGCGTTGTCACGCGCGAACTGTCCAACCAGTTGGCGGATAAGGGTTTTTTGCTAACCTCCACCGAAGCGGCAATCAATTGGGCCCGCACCGGAAGCCTGCACTGGATGACGTTTGGCTTGGCCTGCTGTGCGGTTGAAATGATGCACACATCCATGCCGCGCTATGATCTTGAGCGCTTTGGCACCGCACCGCGGGCCAGCCCGCGCCAGTCTGACCTGATGATCGTTGCCGGTACCTTAACCAACAAAATGGCGCCGGCCCTGCGCAAGGTTTATGACCAGATGCCGGAACCGCGCTATGTGATCTCGATGGGGTCCTGTGCCAATGGTGGCGGGTATTACCACTATTCCTATTCCGTGGTGCGCGGGTGTGACCGGATTGTTCCGGTGGATGTATATGTGCCGGGCTGTCCGCCGACAGCCGAGGCATTGCTGTACGGCCTGTTGCAATTGCAGCGCAAGATCCGCCGCACGGGCACGATTGCGCGCTGAATTGACTGGTTTGATGAGGGGCATTTAATGAGTGACGCGCTGCAGGAACTGATCGAGGTTTTTGAAAACAAAAAACCTGACGCTGTGGTTTCTGCCAACATCGTTGGCGGCGAGTTGGTGGTTGGCGTTTCACTGAACGAAATCGCCGGGTTTGTGGAGTTTCTGAAGTCAGACCGCGCCTGCCTGTTTTCCACGCTGATTGATATCACGGCAGTGGATTATCCGGGCCGCACCAAGCGCTTTGACGTGGTTTATCATTTTCTGTCCATGTACCAAAACCACCGCATTCGCCTAAAGGTCAGCCTGCGCGAAGGGGATTTGATTGCGTCCATCAGCGGCTGCCACCCTTCTGCCATCTGGTTTGAGCGGGAAGTATTTGACATGTACGGCATCATGTTTGCAGATCATCCGGACCTGCGGCGTATTCTGACGGACTATGGCTTTACCGGGCACCCGCTGCGCAAGGATTTTCCAACAACCGGATACGCGGAAGTGCGCTATGACGAAAAAGAAAAACGGGTGATTTACGAGCCGGTGTCGCTGGTACAGGAGTACCGGCAGTTTGACTTCATGTCCCCCTGGGAGGGTGCTGAATACATCCTTCCCGGTGAGAAGAAAGAGGGCTGAGAAACCGATGCCCGAGCCGACGCTGTTATATGGGATTGGGGCGCCAAAGGCCGGAACCTCGTGGCTGCACGATTATTTGGCGAACCACCCGGATTGTCATTTCCGCACATTAAAAGAGCTGCATTATTTTGATGTGCTTGAAGACAACGGCGGCAAATGGAGCCAGTGGAGATCACAGGCGCTGATGAACAAGCTGCGGGCCTATTTGGCGCGGGCAAAACGTGTTAACGATGACGAACAGCAGGTGCTGCAGCAGAAAATTCTGGATCTCAAGGAATGGTTGGCGATTTTTGACGGCAATACCGCGAACAACACTTCATATCTTGATTTCCTGTCCGGCGGCCGGCCGTCCGGTGCGAAACTGATCGGTGACATTACGCCGTCTTATGCCATGTTAAACCGGGGCAGTTTTGAAAACATGTACGGGCTGACAAAGCAAACCCGGTTTTTGTTTTTGTTGCGTGACCCGCTTGACCGTTTGTGGTCAAATATCCGCATGAATGCACAGCGGGCAGCAGAGCAGTCCGGGACATTTGGCAACCATCTGCGGCGGCAGGCGGATCAGTATCTTGACGACAAAAACCACAGCCTTGCCGCCCGGTCCGATTATGCCGGAACCTGCACGCGGCTGACGCAGGCGGTACCAAAAAACCACATCCATTTTGAGTTTTTTGAGCGAATATTCAGCGAACAGGCCATAACAAGTTTGGCCGGATTTTTAGGAATTGCAGCAATGCCGGGTCGGGTGGACAGCAAGCTGCACGGTGGCAGGGCCGCCGAAATGGATGCCGGGCTTGAAAATGCTCTGCTGAAAAAACTTCAACCACAATACGAGTTCGTGCAGAAATTCTTTGACGGCAATATGCCGCAAAACTGGCAGGACCGGCTGTATCAATCGCAATTGGTTAAGGTGTAAATCATGGACGGTGATCACAGCGACGTTCAGACCGGCGAACAAAGCGTTCGCAATTTCAACATCAACTTCGGCCCGCAGCATCCGGCGGCGCATGGTGTTTTGCGGCTGGTATTGGAGCTTGACGGTGAAATCGTAGAGCGGTGTGACCCGCACATCGGCCTGTTGCACCGGGGCACCGAAAAGTTGATGGAAAGCCGCACGTATCTGCAAAACCTGCCGTATTTTGACCGGCTGGATTACGTGGCGCCGATGAACCAGGAACACGCATGGTGTCTGGCGATTGAAAAACTGACGGAAACCGAAATCCCGCGGCGGGCCAGCCTCATCCGGGTTTTGTATTCCGAAATCGGCCGGATATTGAACCATCTGCTGAATGTCACAACGCAGGCGATGGATGTGGGGGCGCTGACGCCACCGCTGTGGGGCTTTGAAGAGCGCGAGAAGCTGATGGTGTTTTATGAACGCGCCTGTGGTGCGCGCCTTCACGCCGCCTATTTCCGCCCCGGTGGCGTGCATCAGGACCTGCCACCGGAGCTGCTGGATGACATCATGCAGTGGACATTTGAATTTCCCAAGGTGCTGGATGACATTGACGGGCTGATCACCGAGAACCGGATTTTCAAGCAGCGTAACGTGGACATTGCCGTGGTGACCGAGCGGGAGGCGCTGGATTGGGGGTTTTCCGGGGTGATGGTCCGGGGCTCTGGGATGGCGTGGGATTTGCGGCGGGCGCAGCCTTATGAATGTTACAGCGAGTTTGAGTTTCAAATTCCGGTGGGTAAAAACGGCGATTGCTATGACCGTTATCTGTGCCGCATGGCCGAAATGCGCGAGAGCGTGAAAATCATGCAACAGGCGATTGAGAAACTGGAGAGTGCCACAGGCGACGTGATGGCGCGGGGCAAGCTGACACCGCCCAAACGCGGCGAGATGAAAACCTCGATGGAAGCGCTGATCCATCATTTCAAGCTTTATACCGAGGGATTTCATGTACCCGAGGGTGAAGTCTACGCGGCCGTGGAAGCGCCCAAAGGCGAGTTTGGGGTTTATCTGGTGGCTGACGGCACCAACAAACCCTACAAAGCCAAAATCCGCGCGCCGGGGTTTTTGCATCTGGCGGCGATGGATCATCTTTGCAAAGGGCACCAGCTGGCCGATGTGGCGGCGATCATCGGGTCTCTGGATGTGGTTTTTGGGGAGATTGACAGGTGAGTTCCTCCCCCCTGACCCCCCTCCGAGGCGGAGGCAGGGAAAGCGTGCCGATGCCAAAACCATCGCCTCCCCCTCCGGTTCGGAGTGGGACCGAGGGGGA
>CAYZQS010000067.1:0-10159 GCA_964480735.1 uncultured Rhodobacterales bacterium | reverse complement strand
TGCCGATGCCAAAACCATCGCCTCCCCCTCCGGTTCGGAGTGGGACCGAGGGGGAGGCGTTCTCTCGTGGCCCCGGAATGACCAAACGGGCGCGGGCGTTACGCAATGACATGACGCGGGCGGAAAACGCGCTGTGGGCGCAGTTGCGACGGGACAGGCTTGGCGTCAGGTTTCGGCGTCAACTGGTGTTTGATCAAAGGTTTATCCTTGATTTTTACGCGCCGTCATTGAAATTGGCAATTGAAGTTGACGGTGGCCAGCACGCGGTTGACGCGGGAAAGGACGCGCTAAGAACCGGGTATCTGGTGAAACGCGGCGTCAGTGTTTTGCGGTTTTGGAATAACGAAGTGCTGGTGAATATGGATGGGGTATTGATGTCAATTACGGCGGTGATTGAAGCTTTGGGAAATGCCTTCCCCCTGACCCCCCCCCGAGGCGGAGGCAGGGAAAGCGTGCCGATGCCAAAACCATCACCTCCCCCTCCGGTTCGGAGTGGGACCGAGGGGGATGCGATCGCCCATCTTCGCCTGGAATTTGGAGAAATTGTCTGATGCTGCGCCGCCTGCACCCCACACAACCCGACACATTCGCCTTCACCAAGGCCAACCGCGCGTGGTGTGACACGCAGATTGCCAAATTCCCCGAAGGGCGGCAGGCCTCTGCGGTGATCCCGATTTTGTGGCGGGCACAGGAGCAGGAGGGGTGGATTTCCAAACCGGCGCTGGAAGCTGTTGCCGACATGCTGGGCATGGATTACATCCGCGTTCTGGAAGTCGCCTCGTTTTACTTCATGTTCCAGCTTAAACCGGTAGGCGCGATTGCCCATGTGCAGGTTTGCGGCACCACCACCTGTATGATCTGCGGTGCCGAGGATTTGATCGGCGTCTGCAGGGAAATGATCGCGTCCAATGCGCATGAAATTTCGGCAGATGGCATGTTCAGCTGGGAAGAGGTCGAATGTCTGGGTGCCTGCACCAACGCCCCGATGGTACAGATCGGCAAGGATTTTTACGAAGACCTGACGGCGGACAGTTTTCGCGATATCCTGAACCAGTTCGCAAAAGGCAAAACCCCAACGCCGGGCCCGCAAAACGGGCGCTACGCGGCCGAACCTGTTTCAGGTTTGACAACCTTGAAAGAATTTGAAAGCGGACGCGATCAATATAATGCGTCGGCAGCTTTGGCGGTCGCGCTGGGTGATACTGTGGCAAAAATACAGGGTAACGAAAAGCCTGCGCGCAAGAAATCAACGCCAAAATCGGCGAAAGCCAAAGCAAAGGGAAAATCCGGTTAGGCAATAATGAAGAATTCTCAATTAGGGCGGAATGGCAAAGACGCAACATCTTGATCTTTGCTGACAAGGAAAGAGGATAATATGAGCACACAAGCAACAAACGCGGGCGGAACCTGCAAAGCACTTTGCTGGGCGGCAGGCATGATGATCGGTGGCTACTTAAGCTATATACTGGTCATTGATTTTAATCAGGATATTCTGCAGTCCGCCGTTTTGGGCATCGTCACGCTGCTGGTTGTCGGATTGCTTTTGCGACGGATTTTCTGCCGTGGCAATGCCGGCAAATTGCAGGAGCGCATGCGCGAGGCCGCAGAACGACGGTCCGGCCCTGACGATGAGGCGGTAACGCTGCCGTCAAGAACCCAGCGGGTGCGCACGGACGAATCCTTGTCCGTAAGCCGGGCCGCCAGCGATGCGGGTGCTGTGGCCGCAGACATAACAGAGGCCGACGCACCGGTCGAAGCGGCTGTGGCACGTGAAGCGGAAACGCTGACACTTGAAGCGGCAGAGGTTGTTGAAGAGGAAGCAGCCGCGCCGGTTGCGGAAACGGCACCCGAAGAAATGCCCGCCATAGAGCCTGAACAAACAGATGCCGGGGACGGCGCAATGGACGAACCCGCCAATGATGCGCCGGAAGCCGAAGTTATACCCAGAAAACCAAATAGCCTTGACGCACCACAAGACGGCACGCCGGATGATCTTCGGCTGATCAAGGGTATCGGGCCGGAAACCCAGAAGGCTTTGAACGAGATCGGCATTTTCCACTTCTTTCAGATTGCCAAATTGCACACGCGCGAGATGGCGTATCTGGACCAGAACATGCCCGGCGCGGTTGGTGATGCAACCCGTGGTAAATGGAAAAAGCAGGCCAAAGTGCTGGCCGAGGGCGGTGACACCCGGTTTTCGTCGCGGGTAAAGGCCGGAAAAGTATACTGACGAACACCTGAACGGGAGGGACATGACGCAATCGGGGAGCACAGGCTGGCGCAATATGCCGTGCCGCTGGACCAGCTGGGCCGTGGCACCGGCCTTTGGTTTGTTTGCCGGGGCGGTTTTCGCTGTGTGGATCGGCGCTGGAAACACCATCGCGGTGATCGGCGGCATCCTTTGTACTGTGGTGGCCGGATTGCTGCTGGATCGGGTCTTTTGCCTAAGATTTGATTCAAAAGCTTCAGAAGCACAGAACGTTGCACCACAGTTGGCGGCAAAAAGGCAAACGCCGGTCAAAGCGGAAGGCATTGGTGATGCCACGCAGCAAAGACCGGAAAAACTGGATAAGGCGCGCGGTGGTCAGGCCGATGATTTGAAGCGGATCAACGGCGTTGGGCCGGGACTTGAAGGTTCGCTGAACGAGTTGGGCATATTTCATTTTGATCAAATCGCCGCCTGGCGGGCAGAAAACGTAAACTGGATTGATGAAAATCTGCTGCGCTTCAAAGGCCGGGCGTCGCGGGACAATTGGGTTGCGCAAGCCAAAAAACTGGGAAAACGTACCTGACCTGATGACAAAAATCGATCCAAACCGCCGACAGGCGAAAATAGCCGCTGCCGTCATTCTTGTGGCGATGGTCGGCTGGATGTTTCTTGGCTGGATGGGCGGGCAAATGAACTGGCCGGTGCGCTATGCTTTTCTGATTGATTTTGCTACGCTGGCGGCTCTGGTCTGGGCGTTGGTTGTGCTGTTTTTGGTCTGGCGCGACGACCGGAAGAAAAGGGATACTTAGATGCTGAAAGATCAGGATCGCATTTTTAGCAATCTTTACGGGATGCACGACCGTTCGCTTAAGGGCGCCAAAAAGCGCGGCCATTGGGATGGTACGGGCAAGCTGATCAAACAGGGGCGCGACTGGGTCGTTGAGCAGGTCAAGGCCTCCGGTCTGCGCGGACGCGGCGGCGCGGGATTTCCCACGGGGTTGAAATGGTCGTTCATGCCCAAAGAAAGCGACGGGCGGCCCGCCTATCTGGTGATCAATGCAGACGAGTCAGAACCGGGCACCTGCAAAGACCGCGAGATCATGCGGCATGATCCGCACACGCTGATTGAGGGGGCGCTGATCGCCTCTTTCGGTATGGGGGCGCATGCCTGTTACATTTATATTCGCGGCGAGTTCATCCGGGAACGCGAGGCGCTGCAGGCGGCGATTGATGAATGTTACGCGGCCGGACTGCTGGGCAAGAATGCCGCCAAATCCGGTTGGGATTTTGATTTGTATCTGTCCCACGGGGCGGGGGCCTATATCTGCGGCGAGGAAACGGCGTTGCTGGAAAGCCTTGAGGGCAAAAAGGGCATGCCGCGGATGAAACCGCCGTTTCCGGCGGGCGCGGGACTGTACGGGTGTCCAACCACGGTCAACAACGTGGAAAGCATCGCCGTTGTACCGACGATCCTTAGGCGCGGGCCGGAGTGGTTTACGTCTTTTGGTCGCCAAAACAACGCGGGCACCAAGGTGTTTGCCATTTCGGGCCATGTGAATACCCCTTGCGTGGTGGAAGAGGCCATGTCTATTCCGCTTAAGGAGCTGATTGACAAACACTGCGGCGGCGTGCGCGGCGGCTGGGACAATCTGAAGGCGGTTATTCCCGGTGGGGCGTCGGTGCCGCTGTTGCCCGCGGATGTTTGCGAAGATGCGATCATGGATTTTGACTGGCTGAAGGATCAGCGGTCCGGGCTTGGTACGGCGGCGGTGATTGTGATGGATCAAAGCGTTGACGTGATCAAAGCCATCTGGCGGCTGAGTGCGTTTTACAAACACGAAAGCTGTGGCCAGTGCACGCCCTGCCGCGAGGGCACAGGCTGGATGATGCGGGTGATGGACAGGCTGGTGAAGGGACAGGCGGCGGTTGAGGAGATCGACATGCTGCTGGATGTGACCAAGCAGGTTGAGGGCCACACGATCTGTGCGCTGGGGGATGCGGCAGCCTGGCCGATACAGGGGCTGATCCGGCATTTTCGCGGTGAGATCGAGGACCGGATCAAGGCGACGCAAAGCGGGCGGGTGAGTGCTGTGGCGGCGGAGTGATTCGTCTTGGGGGGGATCAACCCACGCGGAAAGACTTGCCGGTATGGTGCGGTGGTTGCGGTAAATATCTTTTGCAAGATGAGCCCCACATTGATGAGTGCACAGTCATGGTTGAAAAAGTTGAGACAGAACAACGAGAAAAGTCAGCCCCGTGGCGGAGCATTGTGGTAGGGTTGATCTACGGCATTTTTGTTGCTGCACTGATCGCTGGGTTCGTTGTTTGGAACAATTTTCTGTAAGGCATTTAAGAATGCCATTGATCCGCTGAAACTGTGTTGTGGAAATAAGACATGCAGCCACCAAACACCTATATCGCCGAACTGAATCTTGGGATATTGCGCCACGATTGGGCCGATCCACGCGTTGCGGATTTTGCCAACGGCATCGCGCCGGTCATGGCGCTGGCAGCGCGGGCGGAGGGGTTTGTTTGGCGGATGTCTGATGCGGAAATGGAACGCGAGCAGCTAGATCCAAACGGGGCGTTGGGGGGAAATCCGCGTGTGGCGTCTACATTATCTGTTTGGAAAACTGTGAAAGCGCTGGAGAACTTTGTTTGGAACACCGTTCACCGCAGCTTTTATGAACGCCGCGAGGAATGGTATGACCTGTCAAAACAAGGCGTGCGGTTTGTGATGTGGTGGGTGCCTGTAGGGTATATTCCGACGATTAAAGAAGCGGTTCAGCGACTGCGGCATTTTGAAAAGCACGGCAATGAAGATTACGCCTTTGATTGGCGACATTTGAAAGAGGCACGTATGTGGAAGACACACGGATGTGCGCATGAAGTGGTGTAACGGATGACCCCTGACGGCAACCACCTCGCCGAACTGAACATCGGCCGTCTGGTTGCGCCAACGGGTGATCCTCGCGTGGCAGAGTTTATGGAGGCATTGGACAAGATCAACGGGCTGGGCAAGCGGATGCCGGGGTTTGTCTGGATGATGGAGGGTTCGGGCGAGCCGGGAACGGGCAACACCGAAAACAACATCGGCGACGATCCGCAGTTGGTGGCCAATCTGACGGTTTGGGAGGACGTCAAAAGCCTTGAAGAATTTGTCTGGAATACCGTGCATCGGCAGTTTTACCAGCGCCGGGCAGAGTGGTTTGAACTGATGCGGGAAATGGATTTTGTTATGTGGTGGGTGCCGGTTGGCTATCAGCCAACACTGGCCGAGGCGACGGCGCGGCTGGATTTGTTGCGGCAGAATGGTGACAGCGAGTTGGCGTTTGGCTGGGCGTATTTGGAACAGGCGAAACTTTGGCGGAACGCCAAGTGCGATACGGCAGCGGCGCAATAGCGGGGTGGCGTGGCTGCGGGAATTATAAAATCAGGCGCACTTTTATCTTCGGGCCAAAGCGGATTTTCGCCGTTTCAGCGCGAATTTGGGGCAAGTTATTGCATATCAACCGCAATCTTGCGATTCCACAGACAGCGGGAAGCCGCTTTTTTGCGTGGAGATAGATCATGAAATTGGGAAATAAAATCACGGCAGGCCTTTTGGCCGGGTCAATGTTTGCAACCGCCGTGTCGGCAAAGTCCGGCCTTGAGGACAACTATGAAGTCGGCGTTCGCCTGTTTTACGTGGCGGTTGCCAATGAAATTCGGGAAAACTGCGATACCATTTCGGCCCGCATGTTCCGGGCGATCAACTACCTTTATGCGCTGAAAAAATACGCCAATGATCTGGGGTATACGGACGCGGAAATGGAAAAACTTGGCAAGGATAAGGTGCAGCAGGAACGCCTGCGGGTGGCGGTTTACGACTATTTGGACAGCAACGGTGTTGACCGCGAGGTGCCCGCGTCCTACTGCCCGTTGGGCGTCGCTGAAATCAATAAAAAAACGCCGATCGGTGCGCTGTTGAGGAGCCGCTAATAAATGAAAATTCAGAAAGCGGCGCAGCATATCGATGCCCGGAACGCCGATCTGAATGGCTCGGATTTTGTTGACGTCAGCCTGTCCGGCACGCGGTTTGAGGATGTGAATTTGCAGGAAGCGGTATTTTCGGATGTTAACCTGTCAGGCGTCAAAATAACTGATGCAAATCTTGCGGACATGACCATCGACGGTGTAGATGTGCAAATGCTGTTTGCGGCGTATCGCGCGATGAAAGAGAACCCTGCCGATGTCTGATCTCAAAACCATCATCATCGACAACCACGAGGTCGAGGTTGACGGTGCCATGACCCTTATTCAGGCAGCCGAAGTTGCCGGAATTGAAATCCCGCGATTTTGTTACCACGAGCGTCTGAGTATCGCCGGAAACTGCCGCATGTGTCTGGTGGAAGTGGTGGGCGGGCCACCAAAACCCACCGCGTCCTGCGCCATGCAGGTGCGCGATCTGCGCCCCGGTCCTGAGGGTCAGCCGCCGGTTGTGAAAACCAACTCTGCAATGGTGAAAAAAGCCCGCGAGGGCGTGATGGAGTTTTTGCTGATCAACCACCCCCTGGACTGTCCGATCTGTGATCAGGGCGGCGAATGTGATCTGCAGGATCAGGCGATGGCGTATGGCGTTGATTTTAGCCGCTTTCGCGAGCCAAAGCGGGCCGTGGATGATCTGGACCTTGGCCCGCTTGTGGCCACCCAGATGACCCGCTGCATTTCCTGCACGCGCTGCGTTCGGTTCACGTCGGAAGTCGCCGGAATATCGCAGATGGGCCAGACCGGGCGGGGGGAAGATGCCGAGATCACCAGTTATCTGAACCAGACCTTAAACAGCAATCTGCAGGGCAATATCATTGATCTGTGCCCGGTTGGGGCGCTGACGTCCAAACCTTACGCATTCACGGCACGGTCGTGGGAGTTGAAGAAGACCGAAACCATCGATGTGATGGACGCGCTGGGATCAAACATTCGCGTTGACACTAAGGGGCGCGAAGTGATGCGGATTTTGCCGCGCAACCACGACGGGGTGAACGAGGAATGGATTTCCGACAAAACCCGCTTTGTCTGGGACGGGCTGCGGCGGCAACGGCTGGATCAGCCTTACGTGCGTGTTGATGGTAAGCTAACGCCGGCGACCTGGGATCAGGCGCTTGATGCGGCAGCGGCTGCCATGAAAGGCAAAAAGATTGCGGCCCTGGCCGGTGATCTGCCCCCGGTTGAGGCGATGTTCGCGCTTAAGCAATTGGTTGAGGGTTTGGGCGGGGCTGTCGAGTGCCGTGTGGACGGGGCCAAACTGCCAAGCGCCAACCGCTCGGGCTATGTGGGCACGGCTAGCATTGAAGATATTGACGCGGCGCAGATGATCCAGTTGATCGGCACCAATCCGCGAACTGAATCTCCGGTTCTGAACGCCCGCATTCGCAAGGCGTGGATGAACGGGGCCAACATCGGCCTTGTGGGCGAAGCGGTTGATCTGACCTATCATTATGTCCATGTGGGCAGCGATAAGGCGGCGCTGAAAGAACTGGCACAGCGCGATATTGGTCCGGCCAAGGACATGAACACGCTGGTCATCATCGGCATGGGTGCTTTGACAGGTGCAGATGGTGCTGCCGTTTTGGCCCACGCGATGAAGCTGGTGGACAACACCAAATCCAAATTCATGGTGCTGCACGACGCTGCCGCGCGGGTGGGCGGTATGGACGTCGGGTTCACCTGTGAGGGCGGAATTGACGCCGCCATTGACGGTGCCGAAGTGATCTACAATCTGGGCGCGGACGAGCGCGACATGCCAGAAGATGCGTTTGTGATCTATCAGGGCAGCCACGGGGATCGTGGTGCGCACCGCGCCGACGTAATCCTGCCGGGGGCCGCCTATACCGAGGAAAACGGCCTGTTCGTGAACACCGAGGGCCGTCCGCAAATGGCCATGCGGGCCGGGTTTGCACCCGGTGATGCGCGCGAGAACTGGGCGATTGTCCGGGCACTGTCGGCCAGATTGGACGCAACATTGCCCTATGATTCTTTGGCGGCCTTGCGCAGCGAAATCTATGCCGCCCATCCACATCTTTGCAAAATTGACGAAGTTGCGGAAAACATCTGGCAGGCGGAAAAAGTAAAAGCCATGAAAAAAGGTAACTTCGCCACCAAAGGCGGCGATTACTTCATGACAAACCCGATCGCGCGGGCCAGCCAGATCATGGCCGAGGTTTCTGCCAACGCCGCCGGTCAACCGGCAAAAATGGCGGCGGAATAATTCATGCGGCTGTTGCCATTCACCACCGTGATCGCACTGCTTGCGGTTGGGCTGACTGCCTGTGACGGCACCCTTAATCTAGCGGCAAAACAAGACAGCGGATTTCGGCCTGAATACATCAGCATTGAAACACGTCTGCTGGACGATGATTTGGTGAACTTTTTGGTGGCAATGCGCGGGGCGCGTACCAAGGCAGACGTGGCGGATTACGCCAAATGCGCGGCGGCGCAATATGCGTTGATCCGGGGGTTTGGGTTTGCGCGACACGTGCGCACAACTGTTGGTGAAAGCGATGGACTGTGGCGCGGCGATGCGGTTTATACGGTGTCAGCGGCCTTGCCGCGCGGGCGATTGACGCTGGATGCAGAGGTTGTGGTCAGCAACTGTAAAGACGATAAGATACCAACGGTTTAAGGGCGCTTGGGGGCGATGGCAGAATTCTTCTTTGAAAACACCTTTGGGATATTTCTGTTTATCCTTGGCCAGTGCCTGCTGGTGACGGTGCTGTTGCTGGTGTCACTGGCGTTTTTGATGTACGCGGACCGCAAAATCTGGGCGGCGGTGCAGATGCGAAAGGGTCCCAATGTGGTGGGGGTTTTTGGCCTGCTGCAAAGCTTTGCCGATTTTCTGAAATATATCGTCAAGGAAATCGTGGTGCCCGCAGGCGCGGACAAGCCGGTTTACTTTATCGCGCCGATGATCGCCTTTGTTTTGCCGGTGATCTCATGGGCGGTTATCCCCTTTAACGATGGTTGGGTGATCGCCGATCTGAACGTCGGTGTTTTATACGTTTTTGCCGCGTCG
Source organism: uncultured Rhodobacterales bacterium (assembly GCA_964480735.1). Classification (GTDB taxonomy): domain Bacteria; phylum Pseudomonadota; class Alphaproteobacteria; order Rhodobacterales; family Rhodobacteraceae; genus UBA5972. The sequence goes on along the minus strand of CAYZQS010000067.1, from coordinate 899 downwards.
TCGCTGGTGGTTTACGGTGTGATCATGGGCGGCTGGGCGTCCAATTCAAAATACGCGTTTCTTGGTGCGCTGCGCTCTGCCGCGCAGATGATTTCCTATGAGGTTTCAATCGGCTTCATCATTATTGGCGTGATCCTGTCCACCGGTTCGCTGAACCTTTCGGCCATTGTGCACGCGCAGGATGGCAACTACGGGTTTTTCAACTGGTACTGGCTGCCGCATCTGCCGATGCTGGTGCTGTTTTTTGTGTCAGCCCTTGCTGAAACCAACCGCCCGCCGTTTGACCTGCCGGAGGCGGAAAGCGAACTGGTGGCGGGCTATCAGGTGGAATATTCCTCGACGCCTTTCCTGTTGTTCATGATCGGCGAGCTGATGGAAGTGGTGTTTATGTGCGCGCTGGTCTCGCTGCTGTTTTTCGGTGGCTGGCTGTCGCCCATTCCGGGCCTGCCGGACGGCATATTCTGGATGGTCGCGAAGATGAGTTTCTTCTTTTTCATCTTTTCAATGGTCAAGGCGATCACCCCACGGTATCGCTATGACCAATTGATGCGCATTGGCTGGAAGGTATTTTTGCCGATGTCTTTGGGATGGGTGGTTCTGGTGGCATTTGCCGCACAATACGGATTGTTTGGCGGGGCTTACGCCCGCTGGGCTGTGGGGGGCTGAGGCTATGGCGATGGACTGGACCCGGGCGACCAAATATTTCTTCATGCTGGACGTTCTTGGTGGCTTTCGTCTGGGGCTGAAATATTTCTTTGCCCCCAAAGCCACGCTGAACTACCCGCACGAAAAAGGGCCGTTAAGCCCGCGTTTTCGCGGTGAGCACGCGCTCAGGCGCTATCCGAACGGCGAGGAACGCTGCATCGCCTGCAAGCTGTGCGAGGCGATCTGTCCGGCGC
>CAYZQS010000066.1:10418-14226 GCA_964480735.1 uncultured Rhodobacterales bacterium | reverse complement strand
GGCTCATAACCTGAAGGTCGTAGGTTCAAATCCTACCCCCGCAACCAAAATTCGAATATTTTACCACCACCCATTTCAACGCGATTCCGAGGCGTCAGTTCACTCCAACGCCGCTGTGACTTGCAATTATCTGGTTGAAGTGTCTTTCTGCCTGCAGCGGGCAGTGTTTTGACGATGGTTCAACCTGCGCAAGTGGAAGGAAAGCATTCGATGGCCCAGGCAAAATCAAAAACCGCACCGGTATTTTCACAGTTGGACAGTGCACTTGCAGAGTTGCGCGCCGCCCGGGATGACTGGGCGCAGACCGGCAATTTGGAACGTGTTGCGATCCTGTCTGAAATCAAAAACGATCTGATGGCGGTATCACAGGATTGGGTAAGCGAAGCTGCAAGACAAAAGCAGATACCTGACAATTCCTCTTTGGTTGGCGAAGAGTGGCTGTCTGGACCTTACGCGGTGATGTCGGCCTGCAACGGTTTGATCGAAACGATCTCTAAAATGGACGGAAAGACGTTTTTGAACGGCTTGCCCAAGCGGCAGTTGTCCAGCGGGCAGACCGCGGTTCGCGTGGTGCCCCATTCCATTTGGGACCGATTGTTGCTGTCGGGAGTGTCAGCCGAAGTGTGGATGCAAAAGGGTGTGAACGTTGGCAATCTGGCCAAACACACCGCCGGCGGATACGACCTGCCAGCCGGTGAAAGAAAGGGCAAAATCGCCCTGATTTTGGGCGCGGGCAATATTGCGTCAATTCCTATACTGGATTGTTTTCAAAAGCTATTTCAAGAAAATCAAGTGGTGATCGTCAAGATGAATCCGGTCAATGAATATCTGATCGGATTTTTTGAAGCCACGTTCAGATCGCTGATCAAACGCGGTGCGGTACGGTTTGTCACCGGTGGCGTAGCGGAGGGTGCGTATCTGTGTAACCACGCGGATGTCGAGGAAATTCACATTACCGGGGCCGCCACGTCTCACGACGCCATTGTCTGGGGTGCCGGGGCTGTGGGGGCAAAGAACAAGAAGGCCAACACGCCCGTAAACACCCGGCGCATAACGTCAGAACTGGGCGGCGTCGGGCCGGTCATTGTGGTGCCGGGGCCGTGGAGCAATGCCGACATTACTTTTCAGGCGGAACAGATCGCCACCCAGAAACTGCATAATTCCGGGTTTAACTGCATCGCCTGCCAGATGCTGATCCTGCCCGAAAGCTGGGACAAATCGGATGTTTTGGTGGACCGTATCCAAAGTGTGATGAGCGCGGCACCCGGTCGCGGGCTGTATTATCCCGGTGCAGAAAATCGCATGCAAGATTTTGCGCAGCACGCAAAAAATATTGTCAATTTTAAGCGCCCCGCGTCCGAGGCTTGTGTGATTGCACCGATGGCGGATGCGCCTGACCGGTACTTTGAGACCACCGAAGTTTTTGCACCGGCCATGAGCACCTACAAGATCGATGCAGCCGACGCCGAAGCCTATCTGCGCGCGGCGGTCAAATACGCCAATGATCAGCTTTATGGCACCTTGGGGGCCAATATCCTGATCCATCCGTCCACCAGGCGCAAAATTGGCAAAAAGAAGTTTGACGAGATACTGCTGGCGCTGGAGTTTGGCACGATTGCGGTCAACGCCTGGACAGGTCTTGGATTTCTTTCCGCGCAAGTTCCGTGGGGCGCATTCCCCGGGCATACGCCCAAGGACGTGGGCAGTGGCATCGGATTTGTGCATAATTCATTTATGTTTGACCGGCCCGAGCGCACGGTGGTTACAGCACCCTTCCGGCCATTCCCGCGCAATTTGTTAAGCGGCGGGATCACCCTGTTGCCACGTCCGCCGTGGTTCATCACCAACAAACGGCAAACGCAGATTGGCAGGGTGCTGACCAGATTTCAGCATCGTCCGAGCTTCCTGAAAATTCCGGCGATTTTCTATCACGCGCTTTTGGGATAGCGGACCGGATCAGGCGTTGACCGTCTCGCAGGCCTGTGCGAACTTGGTTTCAAACACAAACACCCAGCCGGCGTTGTACCCATCGCGCTGGCCCTGGGCCTCTTCGCCAAGCACTTCCCAGCCGTGGTGTTTTAGCGTCACGCGCGTTCCGCTGTCGGCAGCGTCAAAATTGACGTCAACCAGCGTGGCCTGGTCCGCCGGTTTGTTGATGTGCCACAGCAATGCCAGATGGCTGTGCGGATCGAAATCTTTGACCGAGCCCCAATTGTGATTGGTGCCGTCGTAGCCGATTTCAGTTACCGCGCCGCCAACGTGGGGCTCCATTGTAACTGATTTTGCTGTTTCACCGGACATGGCCGACACGGAATGCTTGTCCCGTGGCCACCATTTGCCCATGTCGCGGGTGAAGATTTCGAATGCGGTTTTGGGGGTGCAGGGCACGTCTATTGTCTTAACGACGGCATCAACCATTTTCAGTCTCCATTTGGTTTTTAATTTCGTTGGCAAAGGAATTCAGAATGTCGCCCCAGACGTCTTCAAGATAGGTTTTTAACGGTCCAAGCCCGTCGGGTGTTACCCGGTACAGCCGCGATGTGCCTTTTGCGGTGGCTTGAACCAGCCCCGCGCTTTCCAGCACTTTCAGGTGTTGTGAAACGGCGGGACGGCTGACCGGGCGATTTTCCGCAAGACGGGCGACCGGCAGAGGGCAGGCGCGAAGATCCTCTAAAATCGCGCGGCGGGTTGGGTCCGCCAGTGCTGTCAATATTTCTGCGTAAGTCATGACTTACGGTAAGTTATCACTTACCGAATGTCAAGCAGCCCGTTATTCGCTGCTGCGCAGCACCTGCGCCGGGCGGGTTGCCAGCGGACGCCAGGCGAAAATCAGGCCGGATATCAATGTGGCGGACGCACCGCCAATAACGATGGCAACAGCCGTGACCGGTTCAAATCTATAGGCCGCGTCCATCACAAAGGTCATCACCGCCCAACCGGCCAGCGCACCTGCCCCGATGGCCACCAACCCGGCGGACCCGCCAAGAATGGCAGACCGCAGCGCAAAACTGGCAAGGATGCGTCGGCGCTCGGCACCCACGGTTTTCAGGACCGCCGCTTCAAACACCCGCGCCGGTTCGCCCGCGGCGGCGGCACCGATCAACACCACAAAACCCGTCAACAGGGTAGCCGCAGCACCGTAAGAGGTGGCCGCCGCGATGCCTTTCAGCGCTGTTGACACCCGCGCAATCGCGTCGCGCACCCGAATGGCGGTGATGTTTGGAAAGGCCGTTGCGACGTCGCGCAACAAGGGGGCCTCGGCCTCTTTGGTGGCGTATACCGTGGCGATGAGGGTGTGCGGTGCACCAGCCAATGCGCCGGGATTTAGGGTCAGCACAAAATTGATGCTGGCGTCGGAAAAATCCACCACGCGGAAATTTACGATTTTTGCGGTGATGTCACGGCCAAGGATATTAAGGGTGATGTCGTCACCGATCTTAAGTCCCAGTTCCAGCGCCTCTTCTTCAGCAAAACTGACAAGCGGCGGGCCGGTATAATCCTTTGGCCACCAGTCACCCTGCGTGACACTGGAGTTTTTTGGCGGCTCATCTGAATAGGTGATGCCCCGGTCCCCGGTGATGACCCAGTGATCACCGGCAACCTCGCGGGCGGGACGGCTGTTGATCCGGGTCAAGACACCGCGCAGCATGGGTGCCGTGTCCACGCGACTTACTCTGGTGTCGGCGTTCACACGGTCCAAAAACCCCGGCAACTGATCATTCTGAATGTCGATAAAGAAATAGGCCGGGGCCACTTCGGGCAGGTCACGTTCGATCGCACCGCGCAGGTTGGCGTCAATCTGGCCAAC
>CAYZQS010000066.1:6163-10318 GCA_964480735.1 uncultured Rhodobacterales bacterium | reverse complement strand
AGCGGCCAAAGGGTAAACAACAGCGCGGTCAGGATGCCGTAAAGCCCGGCCTCCAGCAGCGGCGCCGGTTGCAGGCTGATGGCGGCGGGCACAGGCAATTGCGCCTGAATGACCGGGGCAAGCGCCAGCGGGGCCACAGCGCCAAGGGCCATGCCCAGCGCGACGCCCACCAGCGTCAGAACGCCAATCTGCAGAAAATATGTCTGAAAGATCGTGCGCCCGTCCGCCCCAAGTGATTTCAGCGTAGCAATCACCGTGGTTTTGCTGTCCAGATAGGCACGAACGGCGGCGGACACGCCAATGCCGCCAACTGCCAGACCGGCAAGCCCAACCAGCACCAAAAACGAACCAATACGCTCTACAAACCGTTCCACCCCGGGTGCGCCGTTTCGTTTGTCACGCCAACGCAGGCCGGTGTCGCGAAACAGTTCGGTGGCGCGGTCTTCCAGTTGCTGCAGGTCCGCGCCATCGGCCAGTTGCAAACGGTAATGGGTATCAAACAACGACCCCGGTTCCAGCAGACCCGAGCCCGCCAGTGCTTTTGCCAGCACAATTATTTTCGGTCCCAGTGAAAAACCCGTGCCGCCGTTGTCAGGTTCGCGGCTCAGGGCGGCGGTCAGGCGAAACTTTACACTGCCAAGGGAAAATATGTCACCGACAGACAGGTCCAGCCGGTCAATCAGCACCTGTTGCATCACGGCGCCATATATATCACCCGATTGTGCCAATGCGGTTTCCAGTGGCATTTCAGGCGTCAGGCCAACGCTGCCGTAAAGTGGATAAAAATTGTCTACCGCTTTAACCTGCGCCAATCCGCGTTCCGCGTTGCCGTCTCTGGTGACAACCGCCATCGAGCGGAAATCGACCATTTCGGAAACCTGCGTTGCGTTATCCGCCATCCACGCGCGTTCCCGAGGCAGCGCGTAGCGGTAGGTGAAGTGCATCTCGGCGTCACCACCCAAAAGCACCGCGCCCTCGCGGCTGAGGCCGTCCTGAATGGAAACGCGGACCGAACCGACAGCGGCAATCGCACCGACGCCAAGGGTCAGACAGGCCAGAAATATTTTGAAGCCGCGAAGACCGCCACGCAGTTCGCGCCGGGCAATTCGGGCGGCGGCGGTCAGGCTCATTCAGCGGCTCTGGCGTGGCGGTCAGGATCAATGCGACCGTCGCGCAGATTGATCACCCGGTCACATTTGGCCGCCAGTTCCGGTGCATGGGTGACAAGGATGATGGTGGTGCCGTGGTTGTCGCGCAGTTCAAAAAGCAAATCCATGATGCCTTGGCCGGTGGACTCGTCCAGATTGCCGGTTGGTTCATCGGCCAGCAAAATATCGGGCCGGGGTGCGGCCGCGCGGGCCAGCGCCACGCGCTGTTGCTCGCCGCCGGAAAGCTGTGCAGGATAGTGATCCTGCCGCGCACCAAGCCCAACCGCGTCAAGTTCAGCGGAGGCACGCGCAAAAGCGTCCGGCGACCCGGTCAGCTCAAGCGGGGTTGCAACATTTTCAAGAGCAGTCATTGTGGGGATCAGATGAAACGATTGAAACACCACCGCCAGATGTTTGCGCCTGAACCGCGCGAGGGCGTCTTCGTTCATGCGGGTCAGGTCCTGCCCGCCTGCGATAACAGAACCACCGGTGGCGGCTTCCAGACCACCCATCAACATCAGGAGCGACGACTTGCCAGATCCTGACGGCCCCACCAGCCCCAATGTTTCGCCGCGCGAAATCTTAAGCGATATGTTATGCAGAATGTCCACCGGTCCGGCGTTGCCTGACAGGGTCAGGCTGACGTCTTTCAGAGATATGATCGTTTCCGCCATCCGGCATTCTCCAGCCCTATTCCTGCCAGCGCAGGTTGCCCTCTTATATGGGGTTGCAAAGTGGTCCTTCAAGTTGATGATGCTGGTTTTGGCGACTGCGTGGCTGCCGCTGTGTGCGATGGCGCAGACGGTATCGGTTGTTGCTTTGGGTGACAGCCTGACGGCCGGGTATGGCCTGCCGCAAAAAGACGGGTTTGTGCCGCAATTGCAAAGCTGGCTGGTGGCGCGTGGCGAGCAGGTTAAGGTGCTGAATGCCGGTGTGTCAGGTGACACAACGGCGGGCGGTCTGGCGCGGCTGCGCTGGACACTGACGCCGGATGTTGACGGGGTGATCGTGGCGCTTGGCGGCAATGACCTGCTGCGCGGGATCGATCCTGCGGCAGCCCGGAAAAATCTTTCGGGTATTTTGGAAATTACGGCAGAGCGCGGCCTGCCGGTGCTGCTAGTTGGTATGAAAGCACCGGGCAATTATGGCGCGGATTACAAAGCGGAGTTTGACGCCATATATCCTGAACTGGCAGCACAATACGGCACGTTATATTTTGAGAATTTTCTGGGTGTTGTGGTGGATCGAACGACGCCCGGCGTGGTGGTGCGACAGCACATGCAGGCGGATAATATCCATCCCAACGCGACAGGCGTATTGGAGATTGTAACGGCAATTGGGCCCAGCGTTGTTAAATTGCTGCGGCTTGCACAGCAGGATTAACCGGGCGCTTCTGTCAAAATCCGCGGAAGATCGAGGAATTTCCGCTCAGAAGTTTTCTGCCAAAACTGATACCGGTTTTTCTCAGCCATTTGAGCATCTTGACAAAGCTTCCCAAACACTCAGCTTGCAAAGACTCTAGGCAAATGCGGCGTGTAGCGCGATGTCGACCATATCCGCGAAACTGGTTTCACGGTCTTCGGGTGGCAGCGCCTCGCCGGTTTGCAGATGGTCGCTGACGGTCAGGACGGCCAGCGCGCGGATTGAATGGCGGGCGGCGAGGTTGTAAAGTTCGGCGGCTTCCATTTCCACGCCAAGGATGCCGTGGCGGACCATTTGTTCGTTCAGATCCGGGCGTTCATCGTAAAAAACGTCGCTGGAGTAAATGCCGCCCACGTGGGTTTTGGCGCCGGTGTTTTCCGAAGCGGCAACGGCGGCTTTGAGAAGGGACCAATCAGCGGCGGGGGCGAAATTCAGTTCTTTGAAAATGCCGCGCGACGGGGTGGACAGGGATGATGCGGTCATGGCGATGATGACGTCGCGCATGCCCACATGGGGCTGCATGCCACCGCAAGAGCCGATGCGGATGATGGTTTTGGCGCCGAAATCTTTGATCAGTTCGTTCACATAGATGGAAAGGGACGGCATGCCCATGCCGGAGCCCTGAATGGTGACGTGGTTGCCCTGCCATGTGCCGGTGTAGCCCAGCATGCCGCGCACCTGATTGGTGCAGGTGATGTCTGACAGGAATTTCTCTGCCGCCCATTTGGCGCGGTAGGGATCGCCCGGCATCAGGACGGTTTTGGCAACATCGCCTGATTTGGCACCGATGTGGATGGTCATGGGCGTTGTCTCCTTTGGCGGGTCTATCCCTGTTAGATCACTACATCAACGCCGCATCAACCGCCGTTTCTTCCGCGATCATGGCTTCCAGCTTGCGCCGAAACCTCAACTGTCCACCGTCTATCGGCAGGTCGATATGGGGGCTGGTTTTCTCTGCCAGTCCGATTTGAACCGCGGTTAACACCGCGCGGTCTTCTTCAAAGGCATGTTGAACGTCCGCGCTCATCATTTTTGAAAGCGCCTGATCGTCGGGTCGAATATTGCGCAGCTGGAACCAATAGTAGCGCGTGGTGGTTTCGCTGGCCGGCGTCATAAAATTATAGCTGTCCATGATGAACGTGTCTTCGTGCAGCGCACCGTCATCGCCGCCGGTGCCCGCAGGGGTGAATATGGCACGGATCAGGGCGTGGCTGGGATAGCGGACCTCGTAATGCTGTTTGCGGTCGCAATTGCCCGTAAAACCAATGACTTTCTTGTAAAACGGCGCAGGCTCCACATCCGTCATCCAGCGGTGGACGATTATGCCGTCGTCGGTTTTGGTGATGCGCAGCGGGGTGTCTTTGGTGGCGTCCTGCGCGAACGAGCCGTCATGCACCCAGGCCACATGGGTTGGGTCCAGCAGGTTGTCTGTCATCAATAGATAGTTACAGGGCAGATCCATCGCCGCGCCCTTGTTGATCCCCCACGCGGGATCGTCAAAATGTTCGATCTCAAAAATCTCGTCGGTGTCAGCAAGCGCGGCGTTCCCCATCCATATCCACACCAAGCCGAATTTTTCATGCAC
>CAYZQS010000066.1:3470-6063 GCA_964480735.1 uncultured Rhodobacterales bacterium | reverse complement strand
TCGCGGGTGATTTCATTTGCCCACGCGGCCACGTACCATGCGTTTTTTAGAAACATTTCCATACCCTTGTTTGACGCTACGCGCCGAAACTATGGAAAAAGTTTGTAATGGTGCAAGGGTAAATTGCCGCCCGACCGTGCTATGCGGCCTTGGTTGGCTCTTCCAAAATGCTGACGATATCCATCATTATTTTGTTCAGTTCAAAATCTTTGGGGGTATAGACAGCGGATACCCCATAACCGCGCAATGTTTTTGCATCGTCTTCCGGGATAATTCCGCCGACTATGACGGGTGTTTCAGAAAGATTGTTGTCCGACAGCCGCTGCATCACGTCCTTAATCAGCGGCAGGTGAGAACCAGACAAAATCGACAGGCCGATCACATGGGGTTGTTCTTCAAGGGCGGCATTCACGATCGCCTCTGGTGTCAGGCGAATGCCATCATAGGTGATGTCCATTCCACAATCGCGCGCGCGGGTGGCGATTTGTTCGGCCCCGTTGGAATGACCGTCAAGGCCGGGTTTGCCAACCAGAAATTTCAGGCGGCGGCCCAGTTTTGTGGACACGGCGTCGACCGCTTCGCGGATGTCGTCCAGCCCTTCGGTTTGATTGGAAATTGCGGTGCCGACGCCGGTGGGGGCGCGGTACTCGCCAAAGATGTTGCGCATCAGTTGGCCCCATTCGCCGGTGGTGACACCGGCGCGGGCGGCTTTGATAGAGGGTGGCATGATATTGGCGCCGGAATTTGCAGCCTCTTCAAGGTCTGCAAGCGCGGATTTGACCGCGTCCTCGTCGCGGGTTTCGCGCCATTGATCAAGGCGGGAGATCTGGTCTGCTTCGGCTTTGGGGTCTGACACCATGATGCTGCCGTCACCGCCGGTCAGCGGGCTGTCAGCACCTTCGGTAAAGCGGTTGACACCGATCACCGTGGTTTCACCGCTTTCCACCCGGGCAATACGCGCGGCGTTGCTGTCAACCAAACGGGATTTCATATATTCAATCGCCGCAACCGCCCCGCCCATCGCGTCGATGGTGGCCAATTCTTCGCGGGCGCCGGATTTCAGTTCTTCGACCTTGCGATCCACCGCCGGGTTGCCGTCAAACAGATCGTCGTATTCCAAAAGGTCGGTTTCAAAGGCCAGAATTTGCTGCATCCGCAAAGACCACTGTTGATCCCACGGGCGCGGCAGGCCCAACGCCTCGTTCCAGGCGGGCAGTTGCACGGCACGGGCACGGGCGTTTTTGGACAGGGTGACGGCCAGCATTTCCAGCAATATGCGGTAGACGTTGTTTTCCGGCTGTTGTTCGGTCAGGCCCAGCGAGTTTACCTGCACGCCATAGCGAAAGCGGCGCATTTTGGCATCAGCCACACCATAGCGGTGTTCGCATATCTCGTCCCACAGATCGACAAAGGCGCGCATTTTGCACATCTCGGTGACAAAGCGGATACCCGCGTTCACAAAGAAAGAGATGCGGCCCACAAGGCGCGGGAAATCCTCGGCAGAGACTTTGGGTCGCACATCGTCCAGCACAGCGGTTGCGGTGGCCAGCGCATAGGCGAGTTCCTGCTCCGGCGTCGCGCCCGCCTCCTGCAGATGATAGGAACAGACGTTCATCGGGTTCCATTTGGGCACATTGTCATAGCAATAGGCGGCCACATCGGTGATCAGGCGCAAAGACGGTTTGGGCGGGCACATATAGGTGCCGCGGGACAGGTATTCCTTGATGATATCGTTTTGCACCGTGCCTTGCAGGGTGGTGGTATCGACGCCCTGTTCTTCGGCTGCGGCAATGTAAAGCGCCAGCAGCCAGGGTGCGGTCGCGTTTATGGTCATTGACGTGTTCATCTGATCCAGCGGGATGTCTTTGAACAGTGCACGCATGTCGCCCAGATGGGACAGCGGCACGCCGACTTTGCCAACCTCGCCTTTGGCAAGAATGTGATCGCTGTCATATCCGGTTTGGGTGGGCAGATCAAAAGCCACCGACAGGCCGGTTTGCCCCTTGGCCAGATTGCTGCGGTAAAGCGCGTTAGAGGCGGTGGCGGTGGAATGACCGGCGTAGGTGCGAAACAGCCAGGGGCGGTTTTGATTGGATTTTGTCATTTCAGTCCCAGGCTTAGGCCGTAATATTGTGTCGTTCAGACAGCAGGATCGGCAATTTTGTGTCGTTCACGCTTATGCCGCACCGCAGCAATTTAAGCAAGGGGGCAAACTGCGGCAGGTCCTGACCACGGGGCAGGCTTTACGCGCGGGTTGTTTGCTGTAGGCTGGCCAGATGTTTGAAGCCGTGGAAATCCCGTATTGGCTGGTCTTGATCGGGGTGTTGCTGTCGCTGGTGGCGATACTAGACCGGATGCTGATGCCCTCGGCCCGCTGGTATATGCGGCGGCGGTTCAACCGGGCGATTGAAAAGCTGAATGATCGGCTGCAGCTGCGCATCCAGCCGTTCAAGCTGACCCGGCGTCGGGTGATGATTGACCGCCTGTTGCACGACCCCAAGGTGGTGGAGGCGGTGAATGCGCATGCAGCGGAGGAAGATATTCCGCTGGATGTGGCAACGGCGCTGGCCAGGACATACGCCACGGAAATCGT
>CAYZQS010000066.1:0-3370 GCA_964480735.1 uncultured Rhodobacterales bacterium | reverse complement strand
CTGCAACAGATTATCCGCTCGATGGGGGGGTATTTTATCAGGCGGCGGTCGCGCAACCAGATGTATCGCCGGGTGCTGGCACGCTATGTGCAGATGGCAACCGAGGGCGGGGTGAGCCAAGCGATATTCCCAGAGGGAGGCCTGAGTTTGGACGGCAAGCCAAAGCCGGCGAAGCTGGGATTGCTGAGCTATATTCTGGACGGTTTTGATCTTGAGGCGGCGCGGGACGTGGTGTTTATCCCGGTCGGCCTGAACTATGACCGGGTGCTGGAAGACCGGGTTCTGACGCGGGTTGATCCAAACGGCAAGCGCACATTCAAGTTTCAGGGCGATGTGTTTATGTCGTTTGTGTTCAAGCAAACCTGGCTGCGGCTGACCAAAAAATTCTATCGCTTTGGCTATGCCTGCGTCAGTTTCGGGCGGCCGGTTTCGCTGAAGGATTTTCTGCGTGAAAAGGACGGGGCAGCTGTTACCGATGTGATCGAAGACCTGGGCGAGCGGCTGATGGACAAAGTGACAGAGGTGATACCGGTGTTGCCGGTGCCGCTGGTGGCCACGGTTTTTTGCGCCGCAAAAAAAACCCTAAGCCGGTTGGAGATAAAAGCGCGCTGCCATGATTTGCTGGAAAAATTTGCCAAATCGGGTGCCTATGTTCACATGCCGCGCGAAGATGAGGATTACGCAATAGAGACCGGGTTGCGGACTTTGGTTTTGCGCCATCTGGTGGTTGAGGACGAAGACGGTTTGTTTGGTCTTAACGCTGGGGAAAAGGCACTGGTGACCTATTATGCCAACTCTATTGCGCATTTGCGTAAATCCACTGCCGCAAAGCCGATCCGCAAGAAAATTTCTGAGAGTTAGCGTATATTAACGGATAATTTCAGTGGTTGCTGCGATTTGTCGCGCATATTACCGTCACATCTTACCGACAATTCGGGTCAGGGTGAGATTCCCCGCTTGACGGTGTTGCTGCGACGCAGCATTTTGCGCCGACACAAACCGCACGACGGAGAGACAAATGGCACCGCTTGACGAACCCGCTGGGATTGCAGCTTACGACGCGCCGGAAAAAGACCTGTATGAAATCGGGGAAATTCCGCCGCTGGGATATGTTCCAAGACAAATGCACGCCTGGGCCATCCGACGCGAGCGCCACGGCGAGCCAGATGAGGCGATGCTGCTGGAAGTGGTGGACACGCCAACAATTGACAGCCACGAGGTTCTGGTATTTGTGATGGCCGCCGGGGTGAATTACAACGGTATCTGGGCCGGATTGGGCACGCCGGTTTCCCCGTTCGATATTCACAAGGCGGACTATCACATCGCGGGTTCTGATGCGTCCGGCATTGTCTGGGCGGTCGGCGATAAAGTGAAGCTGTGGAAAGTTGGCGACGAGGTTGTGGTGCATTGCAATCAGGACGATGGCGATGACGAGGAATGCAACGGCGGCGATCCGATGTTTTCCAACAGCCAGCGCATCTGGGGTTACGAAACCCCGGATGGGTCTTTTGCCCAGTTTGCGCGGGTGCAGGCGCAGCAGCTGATGCGTCGCCCGCGGCATCTAAGCTGGGAAGACAGCGCGTGCTATACGCTGACGCTGGCCACCGCGTATCGCATGTTGTTTGGGCATCGTCCGCACACGTTAAAACCGGGACAGAATGTTTTGGTTTGGGGCGCATCAGGCGGTTTGGGCTCGTTTGCCATTCAATTGATCAACACAGCCGGTGCCAATGCAATCGGCGTGATTTCGGACGAAAGCAAACGCGATTTTGTATTGTCGCTTGGGGCCAAGGGGGTCATCAACCGCAAAGACTTTAATTGTTGGGGCCAAATGCCGATTGTGAACACCGACGAATATAAGGCGTGGTTTGGCGAGGTCCGCAAATTTGGCAAGGCGATCTGGGATATAACCGGCAAAGGCAACAATGTGGACATGGTGTTTGAACACCCCGGAGAAGCCACATTCCCGGCGTCTGTGTTTGTTTGCAAAAAGGGCGGCATTGTGGTGATTTGTGCCGGCACGACCGGCTATAACCTTACAATGGACGCCCGGTATTTGTGGATGCACCAAAAACGGGTGCAGGGCAGCCATTTTGCCAATCTAAAGCAGGCGAGCTCTGCCAACCAACTGATGCTGGAGCGGCGTCTTGATCCTTGCATGTCCGAAGTTTTCCCGTGGGAACAAATTCCCGATGCCCATGTGAAGATGCGAAAAAATGAACATAAACCGGGCAATATGGCCGTTCTGGTCAGTGCGACGAAAACCGGATTGCGGACTTTTGAAGACACGCTTGAGGCGAGTCAGGCGCGATGATAGTTTTCTTGCCGTGACATTTTTGTTTGGTGGATATTTGTGGATGTGACCGGTAATATTGCGTTAATGGGCAGTGGTTTGAATCAAAACTGTTAAATATCAATCGGTTATTTTAAGCAGCCTCGCCATTTCTGGGGAATGGAAATCAGCGAATAGATGTGCTTGGCTGATCATGCTAAGATTGTATTAACGATTCATTAACCAATCTTATAGAGAGTTGCCATGTCACAGAAATGGATGATTGACGTATTGACCGATTTGCGAAGTTTTGCCCAGCAAAACGGGCTTTTGGGTCTGGCGGAACAACTGGACGATTCAATCATGACTGCTGCGACCGAGATGAAGACGTTGTCTCAGATTTCGGACAAGGCTGAACAACATGCAAGGCAGACTGGAGGCGTTCATCGAACGCCTGGCATCGGTAAAAACATTTGATGATCTTCAATCCCTTACCGGGGTTCTGCAGGATCTGTATCAGGTTGAGCATTTTATCTATCACTCGGTAAACAGCGCGGGCGAGCCTTATGCCGCGCTGACCTATTCGCTGGACTGGGTTGATCAGTATCTGGCTGAGGATTACGGCCGAATCGATCCGGTGGTTCTGGGATGTTATCAGCGGTTTCATCCCGTGGACTGGAAACAGCTTGACTGGTCCGGCAAGGTGACCAAGAAATTCATGTTCGAGGCCTCGGATGCGGGTGTTGGCAATCAGGGGTTTTCAGTTCCCATCCGCGGGCCAAGCGGACAGTTTGCGCTGTTTACGGTCAACCACCGCTGCAGCGACGAAGAATGGGCCAGGTTTACACAAACCCATGTGCAGGACCTGATTCTGATAGCCCATTATATGAACCAAAAAGCACTGGAGATAGAGCGCGGCACGGACCGGTTGCCGGGGCGGTCGCTTTCGCCGCGGGAACTTGACGCGCTGACCCTTTTGGGGTTGGGGCAAAGCCGGGCCAGGGCGGCCGATCACCTGTCTATTTCGGAACATACGCTGCGGGTTTATATTGAAAGCGCGCGGTTCAAGCTGGGGGCCATGAACACCACCCACGCGGT
>CAYZQS010000065.1:0-14423 GCA_964480735.1 uncultured Rhodobacterales bacterium | reverse complement strand
CAACCTTGAATCACAAATCAATCCATTTGGGAATCCCGAACGTCAACAGCCCCTAGTCTCGCCATTCTGACTCTTAACTGTTGCAGCTTGGAAGCATTGGACAAGGATTATTCACTCCACAGCAACTCATTCACACCGAAACCATCGCCAGAAGTTCTGGTCTTGTCACCTCGTTCTTTGCCCCCTCCAGCGTCACGGCACCACCCCTGATCGCGTAGAAACGGTCGCCCAGATCATAGGCGAAATCGAAATACTGTTCGACCAGTACGATCGCCATGTCGCCCCGGTTCCGCAGATAGGCGATGACCCGCCCAATCTGTTGGATGATGTTGGGCTGAATTCCTTCGGTTGGTTCATCCAGCAGAAACAATTTGGGTTTGGTTATCAGCGTGCGGGCGATGGCCAGTTGCTGCTGCTGCCCGCCGGACAGGTCGCCGCCCCGGCGGCTGGTCATCTCTTTTAGTACCGGAAACAAGTCGTAAATCTCGTCCGGGATGAAATGCTGGTCCGGCGGCAAGCAGGCAAAGCCTGTTTCCAGGTTCTCGCGCACACTCAGTAACTGAAAGATATCCCGCCCCTGCGGCACATAGCCAACCCCCAGGCGCGCCATGGCGTGGCCCGGCATTACGCGCAATTCCTGCCCAGCCAGCGAAAGCCGCCCACCCGAACGTGGATGCGCCCCGGCTATGGCCTTCATCAGGCTGGTCTTCCCCACGCCATTGGTGCCCATGATACATGTCACCTGTCCCACCTCGGCCGTGACCGACACGTCATACAGGATTTGCGAACTGCCATAGTGCAGTGTGAGATCGGTGGTTTTCAGCATGTCCTAGCGCCCCAGATAGACATCGATCACCTCCTGGTTCTGCGTCACGTGATCCAGATTGCCCTCGGCAAGAACCGATCCTTCGTGCAGCACCGTCACCTTGCAGTTCAGACGGCGCACAAATTCCATGTCATGCTCCACCACCACCACGGCGCGAGTGCGGGCGGCCTTGACCAGCAGGCCGGTGGTGTGCTCGCGTTCCTCTGGTGTCATGCCGGCGGCGGGTTCATCCACCAGCAGCAATTTCGGATCCTGCGCCAGCAACATGCCTATCTCGAGCCATTGTTTCTGGCCGTGGCTGAGTTCGCCCGACTTGCGCCTCAACTGGCCCTTCAGGCCGATTTCCGCAGCCAGATCATGCACCTTGTCGACGTCGGCCCGGCTTGGGCGGTAGAACAGCACCGATAACGGTCCGCGATCCTTGCGCAGGGCCAGCAGCAAATTGTCGACCACGCTTTGATCCTCAAGAACCGTCGGGCGCTGGAACTTGCGCCCGATCCCGGCGCGGGCAATCTCAGCCTCGCTGAGCGACAACAACGAGATGGATTTGTCGCCGAAAATAACCCTCCCTTCGTCGAGGCGCGTCTTGCCGGTGACGATGTCCATGAACGTGGTCTTGCCGGCACCGTTCGGGCCGATCACCGCGCGCAATTCCGCCGGGCCAATGTGAAACGTCAGGTTATTGACGGCCTTGAACCCATCGAACGACACGGAAACGCCGGATACCTCAAGAAGCGAACTCATTCCTGTGCCTCCCGTTCTCGCAAGGATCCGGCGCCCGGTCCCAAATCCGCCCCATGGCGGCGCGGTGCCATGCGACCGGACAACAGGTCGAACAGGCCGCCGATTCCCTTGGGGGCAAACAGAGTGACCAGAACAAAGCTCAGCCCCAGCACGACCTGCCACCAGTCGACCCAGTCGATGACATAGAACAACAGATCAACCGAAGGCACCCGCCCCGAGGTGAACCAGGTTGATAGCAGCGACACGAACGCAGCGCCGATCACCGCGCCGTAGAACCGGCCACGCCCGCCGATGGCGACCCAGACCGCCAGATAGATCGAGGCAATGGGGGCCATTTCCGCCGGATTGATGATGCCCGCCTGCGGATAATACAGTGCCCCGGCAATGCCGGCGATGACAGCGCTGAGGACAAACACGAACAGCTTGTAACTCTCGACCGAATAGCCCAGGAACCGCACACGCGCCTCGTCGTCGCGGATGCCTCGGATCACGCTGCCGAACTTGCCCGACACCACCCATGACACCAGCAAATAACCCAGTCCCAGCGCCAGTGCCGCGCCCCAAAGGAACCAGATCGATATGACGGCCTGTGAAATTCCGTAGGCCCCCGGCAGGTTTTGCAGGCCCGAAAGGCCGTTGTTGCCACGTAAGCCACTGTCGTTCTGGAACAGATAAAGCGACAGGGCCAGGGTCATCGCCTGGGTCAGGATCGACAGGTAAACGCCGGTCACCCGGCTGCGGAACGCCAGCCAGCCGAACACCAGCGCCAGCAGCCCGGGCACCAGAACCACCAGTGCCAGTTGCGCTGGCAGGCTTGCGGCAAAGGTCCAGATCACCGGAATTTCCGAAGCCCCGACTACACCGAATATCTGGTTGCCGACCCCTTGGCTGATTTCCTGCGCCGTCGCCGGTATCTCGCCCCCCGCCAGCGAGGTGACAACCACATCGCGGGTGCGCTCATACATCAGCCACATGCCGATCATGTAACCGCCCAGCCCGAAGAACGCGAAATGCCCGAGGCTGAGAATGCCGCAATAGCCCCAGACCAGATCCATGGCGATGGCCACCAGACACAGGGCCAGCGTCTTGCCCAGCGTTTTGACAAATGCGGTCGAGATAACACCGATGCCAAACCCCTCGGACAGCACCGTGACCGCCAGTGTGAACAAGGCCAGAATGCCGATGAAGATCAGCACCGAAGGATTGCGTAGCATAAAGCTGCGGTTCATCGCCCTAGTCCCCCGCTGCCCGGCCTTTGAGGGCAATGATGCCCCTTGGCCGGAACTGAATGAAAATGATTATGAAGATGATCATATAGGTCTGCGCCGCAAGGGTGTTGGACGGGTTGAACCATTCGATGCCCTTTTGCAGGAAACCGATCATCGTCGCCCCCAGAAGAGCGCCCCAGATGTTGCCGACACCGCCGACCACCACGGTCATGAAGGATTGCACTATATAGTCGCTGCCCATTTCGGACGTGACCTTGGCATAAAGCCCGATGGCCACACCGGCCACGCCGGCAATGCCCGACCCAAGACCGAAGGTCAGCATGTTCACACGATCAGGATTGATCCCCATGCCGCCGGCCATACGCGGGTTCTGCGTCACCGCGCGGGTTTCAAGGCCGAAACGTGTCCGCTTCATGATGTACAGGAACAGACCCAGAAACAGCAGCGCCAGTACAAATATGGCGATGCGGATATAGCTGATCGACACCACATCATTCAGCGCCCAGGCCCCGTCCAGCCAACCCGGAGAGGTTAATGGCCGGGCTTGGGTGCCGAAAATGTTCTTAGCAAGCTGTTGCAGAGCAATCGAAATCCCGAATGTCGCCAGCAGAGTTTCCAGTGGCCGGTGATACAGCCAGCGGATCACCAGACGCTCCATCGCCACGCCGGCCAGAAAGGTCACGGCAAAGGCGGCGGGCAGGGCGACAAGGATTGAAATCGTGTAGTCGGGAATGATCTGCTGCACCACGTAACCGGTATAGGCCCCCATCATAATGAATTCACCATGCGCCATGTTGATCACCCCCATGACACCAAAGGTGATGGTCAGACCGATGGCGGCCAGAAAATAGATCGAAGCCAGCGACAGGGCATCAAGGCCAAGATCCAGCGCCTGATTGACGCCAACACGGGTTTCAATCGCCGCCAGCACCGCGCCGGCAGCGTCCGTCACCTCGGAAGAGGGTTCGCCATAAACCTCGTAGAACACGAAACCAGCAAGGGTCGCGTCGCGCTCGGTCGCGGTGATGCGGGGTGCCACGGCCCCGGCCAATGCGTCATAGGCGCGTATCCGTGCCTGCGGATCGCCAAGCATTGCGACGGGAACCCCGCCGACGCGCCCGCCGACAATATGGTCCGCAAGGGCAGCGCGGATGTCGCTCCCAGTGGTTTCGGGCGCTGCCTGCCCGGCATCCACCAGCAACGCATAGGCGGTATCGGCGGAAATATCTTCGCCGACGATGCGCCGCGCCGCGATGTTTTCACCATCGGCAACCGCGCCAGCGGCAAATTTAAGCTTTGTGCGCAGCAGCGGGTTCAACGCCACCCGCACATCGATCCCCAGATCACCTGCCACATCATTGATGGCCGCGATGCGGGTGGCCGTATCGGCATCGAACCGGATGGTCAGCAAGGTGGCCAGACGCTGTTTGCGGGCCAGAAGATCGGCGTCCTGCTCGCCCTCCAACGACGCCCGTAAAGGGGCCATCAGTTCCGGAGCGGGATCGCGTTCGATCGAAGTCAGCGCCGCATTGCGCAAGGCGGGATCGGGGTCGTTCAACTGGAACCGCACTAGCGCCGTGGCGATCAATGCGCGCACGCCGCTGTTGGGTTTGATCTGTTTCAGCTCGTTTTTGGCATAGTCGCCAGCCGCCTCCGAGGTATCGAAATCAAACAGACGATAGGTGTTCTTTTCAATCTCTTCAGCGAAAAAGAACAGCCCGTCTTCCTTGCGCTGCCATATCTCACGCGCCCGCCATTTCTGAAGAACCAGTTGCACCTGCGGCAAGCTGCTTTCGGCCAGGGCATCAATGGTCGGTTGAATGGTCTTGCGCGAGCTTTTCTCGATCATCGCTCGATTGGCCTGAAGCAGCGCCTGAACCGGGTCGGTTTCGAAGCCGGTAGCGGGGCCTGTTTCAGACCCGGTCTGGGCCGCCATCGCGGACGCAAGCAACAGAAAGACCGCAAGAGCCGAAAAGAGATGACGCATTGGGATTTTCCCCTAATGGAGAGGGGGTTGTGGCCCCCTCTCTTGTCGCTGTGCTGAAGTTAGTAGTTCGACAGGATCTGTACGCAGGTCTTGGTTTCGGTGTTGTACATACCGCAGCCAAGGTCTTTCCAATCGGACATCAAAGCGGCCGATTCAGGCAGGAAGTCGGTCCATGCGTCACCCGGCACTTCGGTTGTCTGACTGATGATGTCGAACTGGCCGTCGGCCTGGATTTCACCGATCAGCACCGGCTTGGCCAGATGGTGGTTGGGCAGCATCACGGCGGTGCCGCCGGTCAGGTTGGGAACCTCAAGGCCGTACATGGCCGTACGCACCGCATCGACATCGGTGGTGCCAGCCTTCTCGACCGCCTGCACATACATGTTGAAGCCGATCACATGGGCCTCCATCGGATCGTTGGTCACACGGTCTTCACCGGCAAATGCCTTCCATTTGGCGATGAATTCCTCGTTCAGATCGGATTCCGCCGATTGAAAATAGTTCCAGGCCGCCAGATGCCCAACCAGATTGCTGGTGTCGAGACCGGAAAGCTCTTCCTCGCCGACCGAGAAGGCAATGACCGGAATGTCATCCGCCGACACGCCCGCAGCGGCCAGTTCCTTGTAAAAGCCTATATTGGCATCGCCGTTGATCGTGCTGATGACACCGACCTTCTTGCCATCGGCACCAAGTGCCACCACATCGGCGACAATCTTGGACCAGTCCGAATGTCCGAACGGCGTGTAGTTCACAAAGATGTCGGATTCCGCAATGCCTTTACCCTTGAGATAGCTGGCCAGAATGTTGTTGGTGGTGCGGGGATAGACATAGTCGGTGCCCAGCAACGCGAACTTCTCGACGCCCAGTTCTTCAAGGAAATAATCGGTGGCCGGAATTGCCTGCTGGTTCGGGGCAGCACCTGTGTAGAACACGTTCCTGGAGCTTTCCTCGCCCTCGTACTGCACCGGGTAGAACATCAACCCGTTCAGTTCTTCCAGGACCGGCAGCGCGGATTTGCGGCTGACGCTGGTCCAGGAACCAAAGATCACGTCGACATTTTCGACGGTCAGCAATTCGCGGGCCTTTTCGGCGAACAGCGGCCAGTCCGAGGCGGGATCAACCACCACAGCCTCGATCGGATGGCCCAGAATGCCGCCCTTGGCGTTCTGATCCTCGATCAGCATTAGCATT
Organism: uncultured Rhodobacterales bacterium; assembly: GCA_964480735.1. GTDB lineage: Bacteria > Pseudomonadota > Alphaproteobacteria > Rhodobacterales > Rhodobacteraceae > UBA5972. The sequence goes on along the minus strand of CAYZQS010000065.1, from coordinate 8,446 downwards.
GTGTCTTTCAGGGTGGTTTCGGAAATGGCCATTGTACCGGACAATGAATGCAGCACGCCGATTTTGATCGGCTCTTCGGCTTGCACTGTTGTAGCTATTGCGCCAAAGGCAACGGTCGCGGCCAGAGCAGTTTTTCTCAGGGTCATAGTTTTTCTCCACGCGGAGCCAAGCATATCCTCACCTTGCACAGTGCGAATGGCAGGTCTAAGTTGGCCCCGCAACAAATGTGTTGCAAAAGTGTGGCGACCATTTGATTTCCACGTCTAGGGTCGTCACACACCCGATTCCCTATGCAAGCAATTCGCATGAAAAGTCGAGCAAACGCATCAATACTGCATTGCAGTATCGGCACAACCGCCGCGTCACTTTAATTATCACCAGAACTGGATGGCTGCATAATAATTAGGCTAAACCACGCTATTAGATCAATAATTAGGCACTTGATACAGTAAATTCGCTCGAATCCAACTCAACCACTGGTATGCACGGGAATTTTCCGGCAAATGGAACGGCGATCCAACTGCTTGCCCTGGAGGCCATCATTTCTGTAGCCCTACCCCTTTGCCGAGAAACACAGACGCAGCCGCGCGCTGTGGGCCATGCCTCGGTGTCTTGCAAATTGCGCGACGGGTGCACGGTTCTGGACCGGCTGCATCTGCAGGGATCCATGAAAATACTGTTTCCCCGCGCGACCGACGCGGCGCTTTGCGGTGTGATTCTCAATACTGCGGGGGGCATAACCGGAGGCGATCATTTCGATTTGTCGGCGAGTGTCGCGCACGGCTGCCGGATGTCCCTGACTACCCAGGCGGCCGAACGGGCCTATCGGTCGCAACCGGGTGAAGCCGCACAAATCAACAACAGAATATCGGTTGGCCGGCAGGCCCGGATGGACTGGCTGCCGCAGGAAATGCTGATATATGACCGGTCGGCGCTTTGCCGGTCACTGAGTGTTGAAATGTCCGCTGACGCCCGCTTGCTGATCGTGGAACCGGTAATATTTGGCCGTGCGGAAATGGGCGAGGTGCTGAATCACATTGCTTTCCATGATCGCCTGGATGTCTGGCGCGACGGCCAGTTGGTGTTCGCGGACCGGATCCGCCTGACCGGAGATGCCTCGGCGCAGTTGCGCCAAACGGCCATAGGTGCCGGTTGCGGGGCCATGGCGGGTATTCTTCTGGCAAGCCCTGACGCCGAACAATATCTTGATCCCGTCCGCGAACTGATGCCGCCAACCGGAGGTGTCAGCCTGATCCGTGACGGCCTGCTGTTTACCCGCCTGCTGGCAGGGGACGGATATGCTCTGCGACAAACTCTTGTGCCGCTGATCGAATTGCTCAGCGCTGCCCCGCCTCCCAAAACATGGATGACCTGACATGCAACTGACCCCCCGCGAGAGAGACAAGCTGTTGATCGCAATGGCCGCCGAAGTCGCGCGCAAGCGGCTGGCACGCGGTGTTCTGCTAAATCACCCCGAGGCCATCGCGCTGATCACCGATGCGGTGCTCGAAGGCGCGCGCGACGGGCGCAGCGTGGCCAAAATGATGCAGGTGGGTGGCGAAATCATCAACCGCGACCAGTGTATGGAAGGCATTTCAGAGATGATCCCCGAAGTACAGGTCGAAGCCACCTTTCCCGACGGAACCAAGCTGGTCACCGTCCACAACCCGATCCGCTGAGGTGACGCCATGATCCCCGGAGAGATTTCCCCAGCCGACGGCCATCTGACCCTGAACGAGGGGCAGGAGGCGATAACCTGCATGGTTGCCAATACCGGCGACCGGCCGGTTCAGGTGGGCAGCCACTATCATTTCGGTGAGGTAAACCCGGCACTTGATTTTGACCGGAACGCGGCACGCGGTATGCGGCTGGACATCGCATCTGGCACGGCGGTGCGGTTTGAACCGGGGCAGAGACGCGAAGTTTGTCTGATTCCCCTCGGCGGCGCACGGAAGGTATTTGGGTTTAACCAGCAAGTGATGGGAAAACTCTGATGCCAACAAATATCAAACGCGCCGACTATGCCGCCATGTTTGGCCCCACCACCGGTGACCGTGTGCGCCTTGCCGATACCGATCTGATCATCGAAGTCGAGCGCGACCTGACAACTTACGGCGAAGAGGTGAAATTCGGCGGCGGCAAGGTTATCCGCGACGGCATGGGGCAGTCGCAGATCACCCGTGCCGAGGGAGCCGTGGATACGGTCATCACCAACGCGCTGATCGTCGATCATTCCGGTATCTACAAGGCGGATGTCGGTCTGCGCGACGGGCGCATCGCCAAGATCGGCAAGGCGGGCAACCCCGACACCCAGCCGAATGTCGATATCATCATCGGCCCCGGCACTGAAATCATTGCCGGTGAGGGGAAAATCCTGACCGCCGGCGGGTTTGACAGCCATATCCATTTCATCTGCCCAGGGCAGATCGAGGATGCGTTGAATTCCGGCGTCACTACCATGCTGGGCGGCGGCACCGGCCCGGCGCATGGCACGCTGGCCACCACCTGCACCCCCGGCCCCTGGCACATCGGGCGCATGTTGCAGGCCGCCGATTCCTTTGCCATGAACCTGGCCTTTGCAGGCAAGGGCAATGCCAGCCTTCCGGCGGCGCTGGAGGAACAGGTTCTGGCCGGGGCCTGCGCGCTGAAACTGCACGAGGATTGGGGGACGACTCCGGCGGCGATTGATTGCTGTCTGGATGTAGCCGACCAAATGGACGTTCAGGTTATGATCCACACCGACACGCTGAACGAATCCGGCTTTGTCGAACATACGCTGAAGGCGATGAAAGGCCGCACCATCCACGCTTTCCATACCGAAGGTGCCGGCGGCGGCCATGCCCCTGACATCATCCGCATCTGCGGAGAGGCGCATGTGCTGCCCTCCTCGACCAACCCGACGCGCCCCTTCACGGTGAACACGCTGGAAGAGCATCTGGACATGCTGATGGTCTGCCATCATCTGGACAAATCCATCCCCGAGGACATCGCCTTCGCCGAAAGCCGGATCCGGCGTGAAACCATCGCCGCCGAGGACATCCTGCACGACATGGGCGCGTTTTCGATCATCGCCAGCGACAGTCAGGCCATGGGACGCGTGGGCGAGGTGCTGATCCGCACCTGGCAAACAGCAGACAAGATGAAGAAACAACGCGGACGACTGGCCGGGGAAACCGGCGAGAACGACAATTTCCGCGTTCGCCGCTACATCGCCAAATACACCATCAACCCGGCTATTGCTCACGGCATCGCGCATGAGATCGGCAGTATCAAGGCAGGCAAACGCGCCGATCTTGTGCTGTGGCACCCGGCTTTTTTCGGGGTAAAACCGGAAATGGTTCTGATGGCGGGCAGTATCGTCTGCGCCCAGATGGGCGATCCCAACGCTTCGATCCCGACACCGCAGCCGGTCTATTCTCGCCCCATGTTCGGCTCGTTCGGGCGCGCGGTGGAACATTCGGCGGTGACTTTCGTCTCCGCCGCAGCACAAGCCGCAGGCATCCGCGAAACCCTTGGGCTCGCCAAGCAGACGGTGGCGGTGCAGGGCACCCGAAATATCGGCAAGGCGGATCTGATCCTGAACGACGCCCTGCCGCATATGGAGGTTCACCCGGAAACCTATGAGGTGCGGGCAGACGGCGAATTGCTGACTTGCGCGCCTGCCGAAGTGCTGCCCATGGCGCAGCGGTTTTTTTTGTTTTGAGGGGTTAAGGAAATGACCGTTATTGGCCAAGAGCATATTCGAGCCTGCTACGAGCAAGCAATTGAAAGTTCAGGAAAGAGTGTGAACACGCGCGCCAGTTCCGTGGCCAGATTGACCGGCATAAATACCGGAAGTGCTCGCCACTATAATAAGACCATTGAGCAAATGCGTTCTGGTGGCCATTACAACATGACGATTAATCCTTTCGGAACCGGACTTGTTCTGGAATGGATTCGTAAGGATTTTGGTGCGGATGCACAACGAGTCGCGGCGCAAGTGGTCCTTGAACATGTGGAATATTACAACCTGCTTGATACGGGAGGGCCGCAATATAACGTGGGGAAAATCGCGGAAAATGTTCTTCTTTCCCAACTTGAAGCTTTAGCTCCAAGCGCGGCAAAACGAGAAAATAAAAAATTTCAGGCCGCAATCGGAAATGCCAGGGCTGATACTGCTACAGCCCGCCGGGCACGTTTGGCTGATGCGAAGAAAAACCCCAGTATCTATACCGAGATTCGTATCGTATACCGTCGCAATCCGGATGTCGTTGCGGAACGGTTAGAGATGGCAGATTGTATTTGTGAGTGGTGCAAAGCAACCGCACCATTTCTGACCAAAACCGGTCGGCCATTCCTAGAAGTCCATCATCGTATTCCATTGGCAGAAGGTGGCGATGATACCATAGAAAACGCCGCCGCCATTTGGCCCAATTGCCACCGCGAGGCGCATTTCGGCACGGAGTGGGAAAAGTTCAGGCCATGACTTCACCCACCGCCCACAACCTCGTCCGCGCCGGCCGCTGGCAAGAAGCCCAGGATCAAGTAACCCTCACCTATGAAGACCGCTTCTTGCGCCGCAAGCGGCTGATCACGGCGCGGGACGAAACCTTCCTTGTCGATCTCCCTCAAACCACCTCGCTGAACCATGGCGACGCTTTCGAGCTGACCGGTGGGGCTCTGATTGAGGTGATCGCCGCATCCGAACCGCTGCTTGAGGTCACGGCCCCCGATCTGACCCGCGTCGCCTGGCATATCGGCAATCGCCACACGCCCTGCCAGATCGAAGCCACGCGTCTGGTGATCCAGCGCGATCATGTCATCCGCGACATGCTCGACAGGATCGGAGCGACGGCACGGGAAATCACCGAACCGTTCACCCCGGAAGGCGGTGCCTATGGGCATGGCCGAACCCATTCTCATGCACATTGACGCCCCCGCCCATGCCCACTGATTCCGCTGCTCTGCTGACCCTGGCGCAATGGCTTTCGCCCGCCTTCCCGGTTGGCGCGTTCAGCTATAGCCACGGCCTAGAAAGGGCGGTGGAGGCAGGCGATGTAACGGATGTGCCGGGGTTTCAGGACTGGCTGGGTTGCGTTCTGACAGAGGGGGCCGGGCGCAATGACGCTATCTTGCTGGTCTCGGCCTACGGTGCGCCGGATCAGAGGACCGTTCGGGAGATTGATACGCTGGCCCGCGCGCTGGCCCCGTCGCGCGAACGACTAAAGGAAACCACGTTGCAAGGGGCGGCCTTTGCCCGCACCGCTTCGGATATATGGCCGCTACACCTTTCCGATCTGACCTATCCGGTTGCTGTGGGGGTTGGCGCGCGCGCACTGGACCTGCTACTGGCGGATACCCTGCTCATGTACCTGCACGGGCTTGCCAGCAACCTGACATCCGCCGCCATCCGTCTTGTCCCACTGGGCCAGACGGCGGGTCAGGCCACGTTGGCGGCCATGGCCCCCCGGTGTTCGGATCTTGCGGCACAGGCGCAAACCCAAACCCTAGATGATCTGGGTGCCTGCGCGTTCATGGCCGATATAGCATCAATGAAACATGAAACCCAGTATTCAAGGCTTTTCCAATCATGACCTCAGTAAATGGCCCACTGCGCATCGGTATCGGTGGCCCCGTAGGTGCCGGCAAAACCACCCTCACGGCAGCACTGTGTCGCGCCTTGCGCGACGATTTCTCGGTCGCCGTCATCACTAACGACATTTATACTCAAGAGGATGCCGAGGCGCTGATGCGTATGCAGGCCCTGCCGCAAGAGCGGATCAGAGGGGTTGAAACCGGCGGCTGCCCGCATACGGCGATCCGCGAGGACGCCTCGATCAATCTGGCAGCGATTGCCGAACTGAAAGGCCGGTTTCCCGATCTGGACATCATCATGATCGAATCTGGTGGTGACAATCTGTCGGCCACCTTCAGCCCTGAACTGGCGGATATCACGCTCTATGTCATCGACGTGGCCGCTGGCGAGGAAATCCCCCGCAAGGGCGGGCCGGCGATCACCAAGTCGGACCTTCTGATCATTAACAAGACGGATCTTGCCCCTTATGTAGGGGCATCACTTGACGTGATGAGACGCGACGCCGGGCGAATGCGCAATTCCCGCCCTTTCGTGTTTGCCTGCCTGAAAACCGGCCAGGGAGTGGACAAGATCATCGACACTGTCCTTGCGATTGGAGGATTGATAAGGTCAAGGCCAGACGTCAACGCAAAGTGAAGGAACATCTGAAAACCCTCGGCATGACGTGTTGATCTGACAGGCTCGGATCAAGCGACCAGAGAGCCCGCCGATGGCCAAGCAGATGACCTTTGCCTGCCACCAGGAAGAAGGTGACCCGGCGCAACAAGTTCCTGACCTGGATGGAGGCGATGGTGCCGTGGTTGCGGTTGCCGGCGTTGATCGAGCCGCACTACGCGCCCCATCTAAACCCACCTCTCGACGATTGCAGGCATTCGCCTGCCGGGCAGCGGATAGAACGCCTCTGGGGCGTCATGCACAAATGGGTGACGCATAACCGCCACTACGCCACGTTCGACCAGTTCACCGACGCCATTCTGAAGTTCTTCCGCAAAACCCTGCCAGTTAAATGGCGCGAGTTCCGCGACACTGTCACCGACAATTTCCGCATCATCTCACATAACGAATACAAGCTCATCTGATGGGGTGGATGCCCCCTCCCGGCGGCATCGTAATGTGCCAAAGTGGTGACGTATAAATCACCGGATACGGAGGAGACATCCATGGACGAAGTTATCATTGTCGGCGTTGATCTTGCAAAGAATGTTTTTCAGGCCCATGGCGCTGCGGCGGACGGATCGGTCATATTTCGCAAAAAGCTGTCGCGGCCCCAGTTTGCCAAATTCATGTCGGAACTTCCAGCGTGCATCGTGGCGATGGAGGCCTGCGCGACCGCGCATTACTGGGGCCGCGAGATGACGCGCCTTGGTCATGAGGTGCGCCTCATCCCGCCCATTTACGTAAAACCATTCGTCAAACGCCAGAAAAATGACGCCGCCGACGCCGAGGCAATTGTCGAGGCCGCGCTGCGTCCGACCATGCGATTTGTGGAAATCAAGACCGCCGAGCAGCAATCCCGGGCGATGCTGTTTCGGACCCGGGAACTCCTAGTTACGCAACGCACGAAAATGATTAATGCGCTCAGGGCGCATCTGGCCGAACACGGGTTTGTGGTTGCCAGGGGGGTCGGCAACGTTCAGCGCCTCGCGACCATTCTTGATGGTCAGGAGCATGACCTGCCGGAGCTCGTGCGTCAGATGGGCGCAATTTACCTCGACGAAATCACCCGCATATCGGAACGCATTGACAGCTTGAAACTCAGGATCAGGGCGGTGGGCGAAGATAGTGACGCCGCAAGGCGGTTGCAGACAATGCCGGGGATCGGCCCGATTACGGCCATGGCCATCGAGACGTTCGCGCCGCCAATGGAGGTTTTCAAGCGGGGGCGGGATTTTGCCGCCTGGCTGGGGCTGGTGCCGCGCCAGCATTCCACCGGCGGCAAACCGAGACTGGGCCACGTCTCGAAAATGGGCCAGCGCGATATCCGCCGACTGCTCATCATTGGCGCCATGTCGGTGATCCAAGCCGCCGCCCGTAAAGGCGCGGTGGGTGGTTCGTGGCTCATGCGCATGCTGGCCAGGAAACCGCGCATGCTGGTTGCGATCGCGCTTGCCAATAAAATGGCGCGGATGATCTGGGCCATGCTGGTGCGCAAAGAAGATTACCGGAAAGATTGCAAGGTTCCGGCGGGAATGCCTGCCTGACAAATTGTCAGCTGCGCCCTGCCGGGCAGTCGGGAATGTGAGAAGGAAGATGAACCGTATGGACACATGATCGACCAGATCCGGGCCCGGGAAAACCAGTTTGGACCAGAGAGCACCAAGCTCGCTCATCTGATTTGGACCCGACCCGCGCATCGCCATACCGGCCCGCGGCGTGTGAAAGCCGCATCAGAGGTCTGACACATGAACGCAACCGATCACATGTCCAAAATGGTTCAGAAAACGCTTGCATTACCGGGGGCATCCACACATGATCAAATAAAAATTAGGTCAATTCAGGCGCGGGAGTACAGTTCAAAATTCGAGGTCCAGCCGCAGCGGAAATTCGCTTTTTATTCCGCCCCCAGACCCGCAAGCCCAGCGCGCGGAAAGTCGAACAGCAAAAATGGATCGCGCATGAATATCGTTTATTTACAATACATTACAAAACTTAACCAAAACCCCTTTAGTCAACACCTTTGGAGAACACAGGGGGCGAGAGAACCATTTCCGCCTAAACCGCCAGGACCGCACTCAACAGCTTGTCCGCTATAACCTTTGAAAACAACAAGAAAATCCGGCGATGGTCGCAAACGGAGAATCGGTTTCCAAAGCAAGGTGGCGGAGACGAAGGGATTCGAACCCTCGATACCGTTCCCGGTATACTCCCTTA
>CAYZQS010000064.1:11906-14455 GCA_964480735.1 uncultured Rhodobacterales bacterium | reverse complement strand
ATCGGATACAGCGTTTTCAGCCAGCCAAACAACAGTGCATCCTGCCCGCCGGGCACGGCCCTGGTCAAAGATTGAAAAAGATGGTGATGGGTGTTGATCAGGCCCGGCGTGACCACACAGCCGCTGGCGTCAATGATTTCTTCGGCCGGGCCCAAACCGGCGCCAACCGCCGCGATCACGCCGTCATCCAGCAGCACGTCACCTTGCGAAATCTCTCGCCGGGCCCCGTCCATCGTGACCAAAACATCGGCGTTCTTAATCAAAACCGTCGCCATGCACCGTTCCCCACGCCTGCGCCGCGCCCTTTCATCACAATCAACAACGCGGCTCTATCCTTTTGATCTTACGCAATTTATTCCCAAAACCGGCACCCGGTTTTCGGATTGCGCATAGGCGCCGCACCATTGCACCCCGTGACAACAACACACCCTGACCCGCATTTCATCTTTGCAGAAATACTTGTCTGACTGAATTCTGCCGTTCTGCGGTTGAGCGGGGCGTTTACTGCTGAACGAATGCTATTCCTCACGCCCATAAAGGACCAGCGTTTTGTGCAACCCGGCTGCGGCCGGATCGTTTGTTTCCAGCGCGTGAACATAGGCATGGGTCAGATTAAAACAGCCGGCGTTAATGTCGTTTTGCGCAATGAACGCCTCACCGGCCAACCGGTAAAGCCGGACAATTTCAGCTTTGTCATCAGCCTTAACAGCGGCCAGCAACTTTAATTCCAGCGCCGCGATATCCATATCTGCCGATTATCCACGTCCGTTTTCAACCTGACCGGCCACCCACAGATGAAAATCATGGGTTGGGTTGTCCATGACCGGCGAAAACTTTCCACCGTCAAAATGCACCGCATGGCGGCCTTTTTGCATGCCCTCAACAACGAACAGATCCTCTTGCAGCACCGCATGCCATTGCCGGGTGTTTTTCTTGATCAGCGCTGCCAGATCGGGCCTGGTCTTCGGGTCAAAACTGTAAAACAACTCTACCCGCTCGATGCTGCGGTCTTCGGCCTGGGGCAGCACCAACAGCGCGTACACGTGATCGCGCTGAAAAGCCAAAAGGACGTTTGGAAACAGCACCGGATATTCCGCGCCCTTGTCCCAAAATTCCGACAGCCCTTCAAAGTCCGGAAAAACCTCGTTCTGTTCACCTTCCAGCTGCCGGTAAACCGTGGTGCCCTGCCCTGCAAATGGGCCATCGTTGTCGATATGATAGTGATCTTCAAGCCGCGAATAGGTGTTCAGGCCCGGGTGAATCCACGGCAGGTGATAGCTTTCGCAATAATTCTCGACCGCCAGTTTCCAGTTGCAGGCCACTTCAAACGAAAACCCGTTGCTGTGAAAAAGCGGTGCTGTGTGTTCTTTCATACGCTCCATCAGCGGGGCCGCATAGGTTTCAAAATCCGCCGCCTTGCCGTCCACATTCACCAAAATAATGTCCCGCCAGATAAAGCTGCGGATGCGCGTCAGGCCCAGTTCCCTACGGTCAATATTGTCGTGCAGATTATGTCCCGGGCCGCCCACATGCGGGGTAGAGCGCAGCTCGCCCTTCAACCCGTAACACCAGGAATGATAAGGGCAGCGGATTGTGCCGCGAATATTGGCCTTTTCCTTAACCAATATCATACCGCGATGGCGGCAGGTGTTTTGAAAGACCCCGATCTCGCCGTCCTGATCGCGCACCACCAACAGCGGCATTCCCATGAAATCAACGGGCATGACGTCTCCGGGGTTCGGGCAGTCAAACCCAAAGCCGATCCCGGCCCAATTGGCAAACATCACAGACTGGCGCTCTTCAAGATAGACGTCTTTGTTCACGTAATGCTCGTTTGGCAGTCCCAGAGCGGTTTCAACAGGTTGCAGAGTGTTGCTGAGATCAGTTGTTGCTGCGTCGCGCATCGTGAACCTCTTTCCTTACGTCTGTTTTAGTTTTCCTATCTGGATCGCCGGTTATCATAGCACAATTCGACAAAACCTGTCTTGTCAGCGACAACATCCTGTTTGCGGTCCTGAATTTGCTGTTTGCGGCGGCGGGCCGGTTGATTGTGCGCTTTGCATCCTGCCGCGACAATGTTTTCAGTTCGTTAACACCTGCATAGAACCCAAACCCGAAAATTATGGCCTTGGGACAAAGGGCAATCGCGCATTGGTCACTTTTTTGTTAAGCGCGGCACACAGCTGAAATTGACGCTATAGTGGCGTATCAAAATTTTTTCAGGAGCCCAAGATGAACCGCCGGATAGCCCTTAAATCACTTTTTGCCACTTTTGCGGCCGCGTCGTTGCCGTTGTTTGCATCCCAAAAAGCCGCCGCTGCCACCACCCATAAGGTGTTGATCCGGGGCTTTAAATTTGTCCCCGCAGACCTGTCCGTTGCGGTTGGTGACATCATCGTTTTTGAAAACCGTGACAGCGCACCCCATACGGCAACCGCCAAAGATAATTCCTGGGACACCAAAACGCTTGGACCACTGCAAAGCGGCGAAATCGACGTGACGGCAGACATGGATGATGCATATTTTTGCCGCTTTCACCCAAACATGAA
>CAYZQS010000064.1:0-11806 GCA_964480735.1 uncultured Rhodobacterales bacterium | reverse complement strand
TCCGGTGCTTCCAGATTTGACATGCCAATTGACCGCCCCACGCGATAGCCGGTCTGAAATCCGCGGGCGTGATATATTTCATCAGCGGCAACAGCGATAGAATGTGCCGTGACGCCGGGCCGCATCGCCGCGATTGCAGCCTGCTGTGCATCCACAGCGGCCTGTTGAACCTCCGCCGCCCTGTCTGAAACCTGGCGAATGAAAAACAACCGGTCAAACCCCAGTTTATATTGCTTGAACTGCGCCATATTGCAAAAGCAGAAATAGACGGGATCGCCCGTTTGCAGCGGCTTAACGCTGGCACGGCGATGCACCATAGAGGTGTCCCTGCCTGATTGCATCACCTGCAAATTGTGGATCATTGGCGAAATAAAAACATCCCGTCCCTTGTCTGTCAAAAACCCGGCTGCCTTGCGGGTTCCGGCGTTGATCACCGCCAGCGCCGCCTCATATTCCGGTTCACCCGCCACCAAAGCCGCGTGCGCCGCCTGCATCATCGCGCCGCCTATTTGCCCGGCCTGCCGCATAACGGCAATTTCTTCGGTTGATTTGATCATCCTTTGCGCGCCCAAAACTGATGCCGCGTCCAACAGAATTGTGCCGTTAAACGCTTCATCAAACCAATTTCGCACAATGGCAGGCAGCACGTGCCGCTCAACGCCGATACGTCCCGGATTTTCCCCCAAAACCCGCGCCAGCACGTTTTCCCAGCGGTTTTTGCCGCTGTCTTCCCATGTCTCGATACCCTCAACCCAGGTCATGGCGCTGACCATTTCGCTTTCCATTGCCGGTGTAATCACCACGGGTGCCTCGTCCGGTCGCACGATCAGGAAGGTCGGGCGGCCAAATTCAACCGACAGATAGCCCCAAAATCCGGCCAGATAGGCAATCGAGGCCTCGTCGGTCAACACCGCAACATCAATGCCGGCGTCCCTCAGATTGGATTGAAATACCGCCGTCCGCTGGCGCGCCTGATCAAGCATGTTGCCGGTCCCTTCACAAAAAACGCGGGCAATGCCACCGCACGGCCCGCGTTTAGATTTAGCCTAAAACAGCGTCTTATTTCTGCGAAATGCGACCGTCTGTATAAGGTTTGTACCCGGCATTGGCGGCCATATATTCGGCAACCACATCAGCCAGATCAGGGCCATAGTCGTAGGCGTTGGCAGCACTGCGGAACATCTTGTAGCCATCACCACCGCCGCGCACATAGTTGTTGGACACCAGACTGTAGGTCGCTGCCGGATCAATCGCAGACCAGGCGCCGTCTTTCATGACCATCACGCTTTGAATGCGGCCTTCGTTGGGGGCAACCCCCGCGTCCCAAGTGAACTGCAACCCGGCAACCTGTGGAAAGCGGCCTTTGACCTCTTCCACCTGAGAAACCCCGTTTTCAAGCGCGTCAATCACCGTTTGACCGGACACCTGGAATGTGGACAGCGTGTTTTGGAACGGCAGCACCGTCAGCACTTCGCCCATTGTCACATCGCCCGCGTCAATCGAGGCCCGCAGCCCGCCGGAGTTTGCGATTGAAATGGTTACGCCCTGATCCTTCACCCGGTCCAGCATGGCATCGGCCACCAGATTGCCCATCTGGCATTCCTGAACGCGGCAAACAGCCCGGTCGCCCTCAATCAATGCAGCGGAACTGGCAACAACTTTTGAACGTATTTCTTCAAGCGGTATCGCGGCCTCGGCAATGCGCGCCTTGGTTGCGGCGTCTTCAGCCACATCAGCGTTCATGGAAATAGGCTCGCCTGTGGCTGTTACGATATTTCCGTCGTCATCAAAAACCACGTTCAACTCACCCAGAAACTTACCGTAAGCGTAGGCCTGAACAATTGCCGTGGATCCCACCATCGTTGGATAAGGGCCCTTTGCACGATCAGATATGTTGGACAGATAGGTGTTATCGTGCCCACCCACAATCACATCAACGCCGGTGGTTTCCGCTGCGACCTTCTGATCGACCAGATAACCAGAGTGCGACAGCACGATAATTTTATTCACGCCCTCCGCCGTCAGGCGATCCACTTCACCCTGAACCGCCGCTACCGGATCAGAGAACGTCACGTTATCACCGGGGCTTGCCAGTTCGTCAGTGTCTTGTGGCGTCAGACCAATAAGGCCGATTTTCTGGCCACCTTTTTCGATGATCGCGGACTTTGGCAAAGCCCCCGCCAGCAGCGCCTCGGCAGACACATCAGCGTTCGACATCACAACCGGAAAGTTCACCGCGTCCATAAATCCGCGCAGCACCTCGGGGCCATCGTCAAACTCGTGGTTGCCCACGGTCATGCCGTCATAGCCCATTTTGTTCATCATTTCAGCCGCCAGAGCACCTTTGTAATAGGTGTAAAACAACGTGCCCTGAAACTGATCTCCGCCATCAACCAAAACCACGTTTTCGCCACGGGCCCGGGCCGCTGCCACGGCGGTCACCAGACGGGCCGAGCCGCCGAAACATTTTCCTTCCAGATTGCTGTCAGCGGAACAACCGCTGTCATATTTGCTGATCGGTTCAAACCGCGCGTGAAAATCATTGGTGTGCAACACGGTTAACTTATAATCCGCCGCAGCCGCACCGGCAGACAGGCCCAGCGCCGCAACGCCAAGGGTGATTCGTGAAAGTGACATAAGATAATCTCCTATAATTACAGTGGTTAATACCTTCGGTCTGCGGTTAATTGGTCCCCCAACGCAAATCCGATACAGGTTATTTTACCACGCATTTTGTCCATTTGGTAAAGGAAATAATATTCTGGCCGGCAAAGTTTTTTCGCACAGCGAATTGAAAATTTTCAGAAATAATGCCACCGTCGCGGTGGAACCTGCTGTGGGAGTTCAAACAATGAACAAAGTTTTCGGGTTGGTACTGCTTTTTTCGGGGCTGATGCTGGTCTCGGCCTGTGAGGTTGATAAAGACGGAAATGTCTGGGGCGCCAGCTCCTTGGGATCGTGGATTAACGCCACCGACCAGCAGGGAAGAAACGTGCCCATATTTGAATCACCGGAATAATCACGCTTGACCTCTGCCAAGGGTTGGACCAACAGCGTGCCATGCTGATTTTCAAGCTTTTCCGCAAAGATGAATGGCACGATTTGCAACGCGACGGCACGTCTGCGGGCGCACCGATTGATGTGGCCGACGGGTATATTCATTTTTCAACCAAAGAACAGGTGGCCGAAACGGCGGCCAAACATTTTGACGGTGCAAAAGGGTTGTATTTGGCCACGCTGGAAACTGAAACACTGGAGAACGATCTCAGGTGGGAGACTTCGCGCGGCGGTGCCTTGTTTCCGCACCTGTACCGGAAACTGAAGTTGGGCGACATTCTGTGGTGCAGACCATTGGAAACGGGGGAAAACGGGCGCCAATTCCCCTGGGACGAGATGTGAGCACGCTTGAAAAGATCGGCCTTTGGGCGCTGCATAAAGTGGACCCTGAAACCGCCCACGGCCTTTCCTTGCGGGCCCTGCGAATGGGTCTTGTGCCCTTGTCCGGGCCGGTGACGACCACGCGCCTTAAAACCACTATCGCCAATATAGACCTGCCCAACCCCGTCGGTCTGGCCGCGGGATATGATAAAAACGCGGTTGTGCTGGCAGCGCTTGGCCGTGCCGGTTTTGGCTTTGTCGAAGTCGGCGCGGCCACCCCAAGACCCCAGCCCGGAAACCCAAAGCCGCGCCTGTTTCGACTGGCCAAAGACCATGCGGTCATCAACCGGTTTGGGTTTAACAATGACGGCGCGGACGTGATTGCCGCGCGACTGGCACACCGACCAAAATCCGGCGTTTTTGGCCTGAACCTTGGCGCCAACAAAGACAGCGCCGACAAGCGCCACGATTTCGTGAATGTGCTGCAAACATGCGGGCCGCAGGTCGATTTTGTTACGGTGAACGTGTCTTCGCCCAATACCGAAAACCTGCGGGACCTGCAGGGCAAGGCGGAACTCTCTGAGCTGTTGAAAGCGGTTATCTCTGCACGGGACAGCCTCGCCAACACCCCCGCGGTGTTCTTGAAAATCGCGCCTGATCTTTCCGGCGCAGAACTTGCCGACGTCGCCGATGTGGCACTGGCGCAAAAGATCGACGCGATCATTGCCACCAACACCACCCTGTCGCGCGTGGGCCTGCAAAGCGCCAACAAAAATCAGGCCGGTGGGCTGTCCGGCCAGCCGCTGTTTGATCGCTCAACCACGGTTCTGGCGGCGTTGGCGCGGCATCTGAACGGGCAGATCCCGCTGATCGGCGTTGGCGGCGTCGGCTCGGCCACGCAGGCCTACACAAAAATCAAAGCCGGTGCATCGGCGGTTCAGCTTTATACCGCGATGGTCTATCAGGGAATTTCGCTGGTTCCCAAAATCGCGCGGGGGTTGGATGAATTGCTGGAGAAAGACGGCTTTGACAATGTTGCCCAGGCCGTGGGCATCGAAAAAGAAGACTATAAATGACCAAGCCAACGATCTGGCACAACCCAAGCTGTTCCAAGTCCCGCGAAACATTGTTTATGTTGCGGGACAAAGGCTATGATCCCAACGTGCGTGAATATCTCGATGACGCGCCTACGATTTACCAGATCGAACAGGTGCTGAAAAAACTGGGGCTTGGTGCTGTTGACATCATCCGGACAGGAGAGGCGCGTTTCGCCCAACTTGGCCTGACCCCAAATACCGACAGCCAAACCCTGATCGCCGCAATGGCCGCTCATCCGATCCTGATTGAGCGCCCGATTGTGATTTCCGGTGACAGGGCTGCCCTTGGCCGACCGACGGCTGCGGTGCTGGATATACTTTAGCAGCCGCACTGCCAACACAGGCTGCAACGGGCCTAGAAATAACCTTGTAAACGCCTGAATTAAAACCATAAAACAGGTCCAATTTTCCGGTGCACCGGTGGGCCGGTGGACCAATGCACCGTTCGTCCGGTCGACCGGCCCACCGGTGCACTGACCAACCGGCCAAACGGGGCGATTAATAATTATTTGGCAACATTTTTGGTGGCCATGCTGCCACTCAAACGGGGTTTGAAATCTGCGGATTCACCGCGTTATCAACCCCGAACAATTTCCCGGTATCAAAGCGTTTTGCGTTTGGCCTGATCCACAGACAATTCGCAAAACGCCGGTAACTCCATGGGGTTAGCGGTGTTTCAAGGACCGCCTGCTTAATCAGGTAAAACGCATTTTGCCTTAGACATTAAATCCCGTCGGGCGCCGTAGATTTGCCCGGTTGAAACCGGCTGTCTTTCGCCGTGCCAAAACCAATGCGCCCGGCGGTTGTTATTTTTGAATACGGAGTTGCCGCCCATCTGCCGAAGCCTCCAGCGCCGGATAGTACCGAGCCAACGTAACCGCGCGGGCCACCAAAAACACCATCAACGCCGCCCACAGTCCGTGATTTCCAAAAAACATCTGCAACTGCCAGACCGCCAGCACGTATATCAATGCAGACTGGATCATCCCATTGCGCATGTCGCGCGTGCGCGTCGCACCAATGAAAATACCATCCAGCATCCACGAGGCGATGCCGATGATTGGGGCGGCGGTTACCCACGGAATATAAAGGCGCGCGGTTTCGCGTACGTCTTCATTGGTGCTAAGAACCTCGACCAGGCGGTTGCCAAACAGCCCGATCAACAAGCTAAGACCAACAACGATCACGATGCCCCAAAGGCTGGTCAATATGGCTGACCGGCGCAACGCATTGCGGGCTTTTGCGCCCAGCGCCTGCCCCACCAGCGCCTCGGCGGCAAAGGCAAAACCGTCAAGCGCATAAGCCGTGATGTGAATGAACTGGATCAACACCTGATTGGCGGCCAGCGTTACATCGTTGATCTTGGCCCCTAAAAACAGAAAGGACATGAACGCGGCCTGCAACAAGACTGACCGGATCAGTATATCAACGTTGATCAGCGCCATCTTACGCAACCGTTGCGCGTCAAATATCCGGCTCCAATCCCTGAAGGCCTGCCCGGCAAACCCGTTCCGGCACAGCCAGATGCCCAATGCCAGCCCGCTCCATTCTGCCAGCACGGTGGCAAAAGCCACCCCGCCAACGCCCAGCCCCAGCCCCAGCACAAACCACAGATCAAGCGCCACATTCAGACCGTTCATCCACAGTTGCAGCGCCAAAACGCTGCGCGTGCGCTCTTGTGCGATCAGCCACCCCGTCACCCCGTAAAGGGCAATCGCGGCAGGCGCGGAAAACAGGCGGATGGAAATATAGGTCCGCGCCATGCCTTCGACCTCGGCAGAGGCCGGAGAGACCGCAAAAGCCGCCCAAATAATCGGCAGCTGGATGGCAAACAGCACCACTCCGCCGGTGCCACCAATCAGCAATGCCCGCATCAGCAATGCCCGCACTTCTGCCTGATCCCCTGCCCCAACCGCCTGCGAGGTCAGGCCGGTGGTGCCCATACGCAAAAAGCCGAATATCCAGTAAACGGCGGATATGATCACCGCGCCAATGCCAACCGCGCCAATCGGGGCCGCCAGCCCCAGCTGCCCGACAACGCCGGTATCAACCAGCCCAAGGATCGGCACTGTGGCGTTGGCCAGCACAATTGGCAGCGCGATTTTCAGAACGCGGCGGTGGGTGATGGGCGCAGCCGCCGATTGGTTTGGATCACTCATCCGGCCCCGGCATCAGAAAATGCCCGGTGGCCTGAATAAAAATGCGGCTGCGGTTGTCTTGCCAGCCTTCCACATGCACAGAGGCATAGCGCCTTCCTGACCGGTTGATCACCGCCCGTGCATAGGCGTCACGCGGCAGGCCGGTGCGCAGATAATCAACTGTGAAATCAATGGTCTTGGGAATGGCCGGCAGGTGTTTTTCATCCCAACCATCCACGCCGCGATTGCCGTTTTCCATGCGCTCCCACGCCATCGACCAGCTTAGCCCCACCAACGCCGTTACCTCCAAAAACGCCGCTGTCGCGCCGCCATGCAAGGCCGGTAACATCGGGTTGCCCACCAGCTTTTCGGCGAACGGCAGTACCGCGGTCAACTCGTCACCGCGCCGGTCAAAGGTGATCCCCAAAAACTGGATGAACGGCACGCCCTGGATAAGGGCGTTTAGTGCTGAATCCCTTCGCTGTTTCACCACCTGAACCGGATCAGGGCGGGCCCGGCTCATGATCCGGCCTTCTTAACCGGGCGATCCACGGTGAATGCACCGGTTGCCGTGGCCACCGGCCGCGTCGCGTCATCATCCGTTGCCACCGCCCGCACAAATGCCACAGAGCGCGTCACCTGATAACACGTGGCTTTGGTAACAATGCGCTGTCCCGGCGTTGCCGGTCGCATGTAATCAATGCGCAGATCAAGCGTTGCCGTACTAAGCGGTGCCGCCGGATGCGACATCACCGCTGCCCCGCAACAGGTGTCCATCAGGGCTGAAACCGCGCCGCCGTGGATGACACCGGTTTTTGGGTCCCCCACCAGTTTTTCATCGTAGGGCATGGATACTTCGGCTTTGCCGTTTTCCAGACGTTCCATCACCATGCCAAGTTCCGCCGCATGCGGGATCGCCTGCATAAACTGCCGCGCCATCTTTTCTTTTGCGTTTTGCACTTGGTTTGGCATCGGCCCGGACTGTCGGTTTGGTTCCCTGCTAGTTATTTGGAATTGGTTTTCGGGCGCAAGCAAATTCGAAATGCCGCTGCGTCTGTTATGTCAACAACCCCTGCCCACCCAAACGCAGCAAGCCCTTGATCCTGTCACGGTTTTGGGCGACGAATGTTTTGTGGTAAAACAAGAGTTGCGATGATTGATCAGCGTCTGACACTTAAAGAAATGTGCGCCCGCTTTGACGTGACGCCCCGCACCCTTCGCCACTACGAATATATCGAGCTGCTGGCGCCGGAAAAGGTTGGACGCACGCGCTTTTACGGCCCAAAGGAAATCGCCCGCCTTAAACTGATCCTGCGCGGCAGACGTTTTGGTTTTTCGTTGGAAGAGGCCCGGCAATGGCTGTTGCTTTATGACGCCGATCACTCCAACCGCGTGCAGATGGAAACCTGGGTAGAGGTCTCCGGTCGCCAGATCAGGGAATTGCTAAGCCGCAAGGCCGAACTGGAAGACACAATTCAGGAATTGCAGCGATTGCGTCAGCAAACGGTTGATGCGCTAAACAAGTGACGTAACGTTTAATAACGTAAACGTCAAACGGGTATTGAATTGCACATCCCTCTCCCTCATGTGGATAGGAAGCGTCGCAATGGAAGTATCTTATGACCGAGACAGAACTGACAATTCGGCAAATGTGCGACCTGTTTGATGTCACACCCCGCACCCTGCGGTTTTACGAGTCCAAAGAATTGCTGTTTCCCCGACGGGTTGGTCAAAAACGGCTGTTCAGCAAGCGCGACCGGGCCCGCGTGACGTTGATTTTGCGCGGCAAACGGTTTGGCTTTTCGCTGGAGGAAATTCGCCAGCTGTTGCAACTGTACAAAGCCGACGCCTATCAGATTACGCAAATCACACAAGCAATTGATTTGGCCGGCGATCGTCTTGCCGATCTGCAGGCACGCCGAGACGAGTTAACCGCCGCCGTCAAAGATCTGAAAACCCAGATCGACGAAGCCAAAGTTGTGTTACAAACAGCGCTGGACAAAAAAAATGCCGCCGAAAAAGGCCGCGCCTGATATTACCGGAGAGACCCGATGCCAAGCTACACCGCCCCAACCAAAGACATGAACTTCATCCTGCATGATCTTTTGAATGTCAGCCAAAGCGATCTGCCGGGGTATGACGAACTGGAAGCGGATTTCACCAAGGCCGTGCTTGAAGAGGCCGGAAAAATCACCAGCGAGGTTCTGGCGCCGCTCAACGTGGTTGGAGACCGCGAAGGGTGCCGCTTGGAAAACGGCGTTGTCTACACGCCCACCGGTTTTAAAGAGGCTTTTGAGCAGGTGCGCACCGGTGGCTGGACCGGCCTTGACAGCGACCCTGCATACGGCGGTCAGGGCATGCCTTATATTCTTGGGTCTGCGGTCAGCGAGATGTTTTCCGCCTCAAATCAGGCCTTTGCCATGTATCAGGGCCTGACCCACGGGGCTTACGCTTCGATCCACACCCACGGCAGCGACGCGCAAAAGTCCAAATACCTGCCCAACATGGTGTCCTGCGAGTGGACCGGCACCATGAACCTGACCGAACCCCACTGCGGCACCGATCTGGGCCTGATGCGCACCAAAGCTGTGCCCCAGGGCGACGGCACCTATAAAATCACCGGCCAGAAGATTTTCATCTCTGCAGGCGATCACGACATGTCGTCCAACGTCATCCATCTGGTGCTGGCCAAAATCCCCGGTGGACCTGAGGGCATCAAGGGTGTGTCGCTTTTCATTGTTCCAAAAATACTCGTCAATGACGACGGCACTCTCGGTGCTGCCAACGGTGTTTCCGTGGGCAGCCTGGAGGAAAAAATGGGCATCCACGGCAATTCCACCTGCGTGATGAATTACGACGACAGCATCGGCACCTTGCTGGGGGACGAACACAAAGGCATGCGGGCCATGTTCACCATGATGAATTTCGCCCGCATGGGGGTTGGCATGCAGGGCTTGGCCGCTGCCGACGTGGCATATCAAAACGCCGCCGCTTACGCCCGCGACCGCCTGCAGGGTCGTGCCGTCACCGGCGTTGAAAACCCCGACGGGCCCGCCGATCCGTTGATTGTGCATCCGGATATCCGCCGCGCCCTGATGGACCAGAAATCCTTTGTCGAGGGCGCACGGGCCTTCCTTTACTGGGGTGCCATGGTGCTGGATCAGGCGCGGCTGAAGGATGACAAAGACGCCGACGGGCTGATTTCCCTGCTCACCCCGGTCATCAAGGGGTTTCTGACGGACCGCGGTTATGACATGACCGTGCAGGCCCAGCAGATTTACGGCGGCCACGGCTATATCGAAGAACACGGCATGAGCCAGTTCACCCGCGACGCCCGCATTGCGATGATCTATGAAGGTGCCAACGGCGTGCAGGCGCTGGACCTTGTGGGCCGCAAGCTGGCGCAGGACGGCGGCAAACACGTGATGGCGTTCTTTGAAATGGTGAAAGCCTTCATCAAGGATAACGAAGCCGACGAAGCCCTGAAAAAGGACTTCCTTGATCCCCTGAAAGCCGCCTCCAAGGACCTGCAGGCCGCCGCCATGTTCTTCATGGCCGAAGGCATGAAAAACCCCAACGCCGCCCTGTCAGGTTCCACCGATTTCATGCACCTTTTTGGCCATGTCTGCCTGGGCCTGATGTGGGCCCGCATGGGTAAAACCGCAGGCGAAGCTTTGGCAAACGGCGCGTCTGACGCGACGTTTTATGAAACAAAGCTGGCCACGGGCCGGTACTATATGGCACGCCAACTGCCAGCCACCGCCATGCATCTGGCCCGCATTCAATCGGGCGCGGATCCGGTGATGGCGCTGGCAGCTGATCAATTCTGAAAGACCATTCATGGAAATGCCCCTGCCCTCTGACTGGATGACCGACGAGCACGAAATGCTTGCCGACATGACGCGCCAGTTCATCACCGAAAAATGGGCACCGCGCTTTGATGAATGGCGCGCGCAGGGCCAGATGGACCGCGCCAGTTGGAACGAGGCCGGCGAACTGGGCCTGCTGTGCGCCTCTGTGCCCGAAGAATACGGCGGTGCGGGCGGTGATTTTGGCCACGAGGCGGCGATCCTGCTGGAAACCAGCCGCGCCAATCTGGCCAGTTGGGGCAACGCCATCCATTCCGGCATCGTCGCCCATTACATCAACACCTACGGCACCGAGGATCAAAAGAAACGCTGGCTGCCGAAAATGGCCACCGGTGAAATGGTCACGGCTTTGGCGATGACCGAACCGTCTGCGGGATCCGACGTGCAGGCCATAAAAACCAAAGCGGTCAAAGACGGCAATGTCTACAAAATGACGGGCTCCAAAACTTTCATCTCAAACGGCCAGCACGCCAACCTGATTCTGGTGGCCTGCAAAACCGACCCGCGCGAAGGCTCTAAGGGCGTGTCGCTGATTGCGGTGGAAACCGACGGGGCAGAAGGCTTTACCCGCGGCCGCAATCTGGAAAAAGTCGGATTGAAAGCCGCTGACACATCTGAACTGTTTTTTGACAACGTTAAAATCCCGCCGGAAAATCTGCTGGGCACAGAGGAAGGTCAGGGCTTTTACCAGATGATGCAGCAACTTCCGCAGGAACGTCTGGTGATCGCATGCGGCGCGGTTGGGGCAATGGAAGGCGCGGTTGAGCGCACGGTGGCCTATTGCAAGGAACGCGAAGCCTTTGGCGCCCCGTTGATCAAGCTGCAAAACACCCGCTTTACGCTGGCGGAAGTGAAAACCAAAACCACAGTGGCGCGGGCCTTTTTGGACACGTGTATAGCCCAGCATCTGCGCGGCGAACTGGCCGGGGATACTGCCGCGATGGCGAAATACTGGCTGACGGACACCCAAGGTGACGTGATCGACGCCTGCCTGCAACTGTTTGGCGGCTATGGCTTCATGCAGGAATACGCCATCGGTGAAATGTGGACCGACGCGCGGGTGCAGCGCATCTATGGCGGCACCAACGAGATCATGAAAGAACTTATTGCGCGCGGCATGTAAGCCGTGCGTCCCGGCCTCCGAGCCGGGACCTCTAACAACAAGGAGCCTACCGGCACAATGAAAACCCATTTAGCCATCAACGGATGCCTTCGGCGAGAGTATTTAGGCAAAGATGAAAATCGTGCGCCCCTGCCTGCGTTTTTTGTCACAAACAGGGGCGACTTCACCTTTGACGGCCATCGGCTCTCCAGCCTGTACCGC
>CAYZQS010000063.1:12835-15043 GCA_964480735.1 uncultured Rhodobacterales bacterium | reverse complement strand
CGAATATCAAGCCGCAGAGTATGTCCGACCCGCCACGCAGGCTAAATTTGGGCGATACCACATCCGGCTTTGGATTGGCGCATGGCCGCCAATTTTGGCCGGTAACCTCGCTAATATATAGCAGATTAACCCGCCAACCGGCACAGTTATGCGTCACAACCTGAATTTGCTGCAATTCGGGTGAAACCCGCCAAGCGCGAAAACGTGCGTGGTTTTACACCAAAACGTCCTGCGCCACCTGATCACCAACGCCAAAAACCGCTTTGTAGCGTTCAATCTCGTCAATCGGTCCCATTGCTTTACGCGGGTTGTCTGACAGCTTAACCGTCGGCAACCCGTTGACAGACGTCGCCTTGCACACCAACGAGAACGGCGCCAGTGCGTCGTCTTTGGCCAGTCCGCGAAAATCATTGGTCAGCAGCGTGCCCCAGCCAAAGCTGACGTTCACCCGGCCCGCAAATTGCGTGCTCAGCGCCTCAATCGTCTCCACATCCAACCCGTCAGAGAAAATAATCCGCTTCGTGCGCGGATCCTCGCCTTTGCTCTTCCACCAACGGATGGCGTTCTCTGCGCCTTCCGCCGGATCACCGCTGTCAATTCTGATACCGGTCCAGTTCCGCAGCCAGTCCGGCGCATTTTCCAAAAACCCCTGCGTGCCAAAGGTATCGGGCAAAATGATCAACAGATTGCCGTCGTGTTCCAGCTGCCAGTCCTGCAACACTTTGTAAGGTGCTTGCGCCAACTCGGCGTCGTTTTCAGCCAGAGCGGCGTAAATCATCGGCAACTCGTGGGCGTTGGTTCCAATCGCCTCCACCTCGCGGCGCATGGCGATCAGGCAATTTGACGTGCCGGAAAATTTTTCACCCAGCCCTTCGATCATCGCCTCCACACAACGGTTCTGCCACATAAACCCGTGCCGCCGGCGGGTGCCAAAATCAGCAACTCCAAGGCCGTCGATCCGGCGCAGTCGCTCAATCTTTTCCCAAAGCTTGGTCAGCGCACGGGAATACAGCACCTCCAGTTCAAAGCGACCAAGATGCTCCAGCACCTTGCGCGCGCGAAGCTCCATCATGATGGACAGCGCCGGAATTTCCCACAGCATCACCTCGGGCCAGCTGCCTTCAAAGTTCAGCTCATACTGGCCGTCCCGTTTTTCAAGTTGATAGTCAGGCAGGCGCAGGTTCTCAAACCACTCCATAAAATCAGGCCGGAACATGGCGCGTTTGCCGTAAAACATGTTGCCGCGCAGCCACGTGCTTTCGCCGCGCGACAATGACAAGGTGCGCACGTGATCCAGCTGTTCGCGCAGCTCGCCCTCGTCAATCAGATCGGCCAGCCGGATATGGGTGCTGCGGTTGATAACGCTGAAGGTCACAACCGGATCAGGGCGGTTTTGAAACACCGACTGGGCCATCAGCAATTTGTAAAAATCCGTATCGATCAATGACCGGACAACGGGATCAATCTTCCAGCGGTGATCGTAAACACGTTTTGCAATGTCCATTGTCGTCTCTAACCGCTCCTAGATCAGGCCAACGCCATTGTCCCGCATATCCTGCCGGGCAGCGCCAAGCGAGCCGTCCATGTCAATGGCGCGACAGGCGCCTTCAAGAACGCTGACCGAAAACCCCAGTCCGGCCGCATCCACCGCTGAAAACCGCACGCAGAAATCCGTGGCCAATCCCACCATCACCAGGCTGTCCACGCCGCGCTCGCGCAAATAACCTTCAAGCCCTGTGGGCGTTTTGTGGTCATTTTCAAAGAAGGCGGAATAGCTGTCGATGGCCCGGCGGAACCCCTTGCGGACGATCAAATCAGCGGTGTCGGTCACCAGATCAGCATGAAATTTTGCGCCCTCGCTGCCCTGAACACAATGGGTTGGCCACAGCACCTGCGGCCCGTAAGGCATTTCAATCAAAGAGAACGGCTCGCCACTTTCATGATTGGCCGCAAACGAGCTGTGATCCCCCGGGTGCCAGTCCTGTGTCAGAACACGCACGCCAAAATCGGACTGCATGGCGTTCACCTGCCCTATGATCTGGTCACCATCGGCTACTGCCAAAGCGCCGCCCGGGCAGAAATCGTTTTGAATATCGATCATAATCAAGGCTGTAGAGCTGGGATTTGGCACGATCACCTCTCTTAAAGTTAGGCAGACAGAGGTAAAGCGCGCTGTGCGCCCCGTCAATGCCGGTGCCAAATTCGCTT
>CAYZQS010000063.1:0-12735 GCA_964480735.1 uncultured Rhodobacterales bacterium | reverse complement strand
TTTTTATCGAACTCACCCGAACAAACCGCTATTGTTTTCAAAAACACAGGAATACCCGGGGTAATGAGCCTGACATCGGCCTATAAGAGCATGACCAAATCAGGCGATCTGCGGCTTGATCCGGCGCAGGTGAAGGCGCTTGAAATACTGCAGGACATTAAATCCGCGCTTGAGGGCGGCACGCATGGGCGCGCGCTGGCGCGGTTGTTTCGGGTTCCAACCGGCAGAACGGCAACCGGGTTGTATCTTTGGGGCGGGGTTGGCGGCGGCAAATCGATGCTGATGGATCTGTTGTATGACAAAATAGATATACACCAGAAACGCCGGGTTCATTTTCACGCCTTTATGCAGGAGGTCCACAGCACGATATATGTGACCCGCCAACTGCCCGCAGAAGACCCGATTGCGGTGGTTGCAAACGGTATCATTCGCCAGACCAGGCTGCTGTGTCTGGACGAAATGCAGGTCGGCGACATTACCGATGCAATGATTGTGGGCCGGTTGTTCAAGAAATTGATCGAGGGCGGGGTAACTGTGGTCACAACGTCCAACCGCCCGCCAAGGGACCTGTATAAACACGGGCTGAACCGAGAGATTTTTTTGCCGTTTATCGAGCTGATGAATACGCAATTGACGGTTCACCATCTGGAAGGCCTGGTTGATTACAGGCAGGATAAAATTCGTGGCCAGCAGACCTATTTCACGCCGCTGAATGCGGCGACGGCCATAAAAATTGATCGTATCTGGCACGCCATTGCCGGGGACGAGGCGCAACCTCACACTTTGCACGTCAAATCCCGCGACGTTGTGTTGCCGCTGTTTCACAACGGTGTTGCGCGGGCTGAATTTGCGGATTTGTGTGAACGGCCGTTGGGTGCTGCGGATTATCTTGCGATTGCCGATACCATCCGCATGTTGGTTTTGGAAAATATTCCGACAATGAACCGTGAAAATGCCAATGCGGCCAAGCGATTTATCATCCTGGTCGATACGCTGTATGAAGCAAAAACGCGGTTGATCTGTTCCGCGGCGGCCCAGCCGGATGACTTGTTCAAAGACACCAAAGGCAGATTTGAATTTGCCCGTACGGCCTCTCGACTAAGCGAAATGCGCTCTACCGAATGGGGCCTGTGACTATTTCAGGTATTTCAGGATGTCGGTCGAGGCATAGCCGTCCGGCTTTTTGCCAATGGACTGTTGAAACGCCCGGATCGCCGCAATGGTTTTGGGGCCGATAATTCCGTCCACCCCGTCTGTGTCAAACCCTTTGCGTGTCAGCAGTTTCTGCATTTCCTGCTTTTGTTTGAACGACAGGGCTTTGTCACCGCGCGGCCATTTGGTTTTGATAACGTCGCCACCCAAAATACGGTCGCCAAGGTGGCCGACAGCAATGACATAGGCGTCCGCGGTGTTGTACCGCTCGATCACATGAAAATTGTTGAAGATGATGAAGGCCGCGCCGTTGGCCCCGGCGGGTTCCAAAATGGAGGATTTGCCGTGATCCGGCAAGCGTTTGCCGTCGATGGTTGTCACCCCAAGTTTGCGCCATTCCGCCACCGGTTTTTTGGTGCGCTCGCCGGCGATGGCGTGGTTAAAGCCGCGCGGCAGTTTCACTTCCATTCCCCAGGGCTGGCCTTTAACCCAACCGTGCCGGGCCAGATAATTGGCGGTCGATGCCAACCCGTCCGCGGGATCGGTTTGCCAGATATCCCGCCGCCCGTCGCCGCGAAAATCCTGTGCAAACGCCACATACGACGTGGGAATAAACTGCGTATGCCCCATTGCTCCGGCCCATGATCCGGTCATGTTGCGGGGCTGCACGTCACCGTTTTGAATGATGCCAAGGGCGGCAATCAACTGCGCCTCGAAAAATTTTCGCCGACGCCCGTCAAATGCCAGCGTTGCCAGAGCTTCGATAATATTGATCTCGCCCATATGGGCACCATAAGCGCTTTCCAGCCCCCAGATCGACAACACAATCTGTGAATCCACGCCGTATTTGGCCTCGATCCGGCGTAAAAGGTTGCGGTGCCGCCGCAGCGCCGCCCTGCCGTTCTTGACCCGCGTATCAGATGTGGCCGTATCCAGATAATCCCATATCTGTTTGGTAAATTCGCTTTGGTTGCGGTCTTTCCCGACGACATAGGCGTTATAGGTGACGCCCCGGAACGCCTTGTCATAGGTGGACGCAGAGATGCCTTTGGACAAAGCCTTTGCGCGGAATGATTTGATCCAGGCCGAAAACTGCGGGTTGGTCTGGGCCACGACGATCACCTCTGGTGTTGCGGTTGCGGGGCGGGCGGTTGGGCGGATGCTGGTTTCAAGGGCGGCCTGCGTGGCCCCCGACCACAACAAAAGGGCGGCAATTAAACCGGCAAAGCCAATTGTCTGTTTCACGGTGTTTTTCCTGCTCAGGATTATCATTTGGCGCAAGCTAACCGGAAAACTGCGGCGGCCAAAGCGGTTTTGACCGGACGTTCGCAATCCGGCCGGTTTTTGCTGCTTTTTGGTGTTTTCCAAACACTTTCGCCGCAAAAGAGGGTTATTTGCCAGCTGATTGGCAAGACTGCAGGCCACAAAAGCCGACGCATTGATGCGCGCAGCAATCTTAACGTCCCGCCGCTTTTCTATTCGGCCACGCTTTGGATCCCGATAAATCCGCCCGACTGACGGTTCCAGAACCGCGCGTACAGCCCGCCAGCGGCCAGCAGTTGATTGTGGGTTCCCTGTTCAACGATCCGGCCCTCGTCCAGCACGATAATCCGGTCCATATGGGAAATCGTCGACAGGCGATGGGCAATGGCGATGACGGTTTTGCCCTGCATAAGATTGTACAGCGTGTCCTGAATGGCGGCTTCCACTTCGCTGTCCAGCGCCGATGTGGCCTCGTCCAGCACCAAGACCGGCGCGTCTTTCAGGATGGCCCGGGCAATGGCGATGCGCTGGCGCTGGCCACCGGACAGCTTGACGCCGCGTTCACCAAGATAGGCCTCATACCCCTGTCGCCCAACATGATCCTTCAGGTCCAGAATGAACTCATGCGCTTTGGCACCCTTTGCCGCCGCCAGCATTTGCCCTTCGGAAGCGTCCGGCTGGCCATAAAGGATATTGTCCCGCGCCGAGCGGTTAAACATCGCGGTTTCCTGCGTGACCATGCTGATCTGTCGGCGCAGGCTTTCCTGAGACAGCTTTTGGATATTATGGCCGTCAACCGAAATCACACCGTCTTCCAGATCGTAAAGCCGCATCATCAAGGCCACAAAAGTGGATTTGCCCGCACCCGACGCGCCGACAAGGCCGATTTTTTCACCCGGTTTGACGGTCAGGGAAACACCACGCAAACCACCCGGCCCCTGACCGTAGGTGTAAACCACGTTGTCAAAAACAATCTCGCCCCGCGCCGGTGGCAGGTCATTCGCGTCCCCCACATCCGTCACGGTGTGGGTCGGTGTCAGGGTGCGCATTCCGTCCTCGATCTCGCCGATATTGGAATAGACCGTCATCAACGTGAAACTGACCCAGCCGGTCATCTGGGCAATGCGAATGGCAACAGTGCTGGCAGCCACCAAATCGCCAGACGTCGCATTGCCGTTGGTCCACAGCCAAAGAGTAGAGCCCAGAAGCAGCACCGGCAATATCCCGGCCATAGCCATCATAGAAAAGCGAAAGGCCGTGGCCATGAAACCGTAAGACAGCGATTTTTCGCGAAACACGCCCAGCGCGTCCAGCGTCGCCTGATCCTCGTGTTTGGAATGAGCAAACAGCTTGACCGTTTTTATGTTGGTCAGCGTGTCAACGATTTGCCCTGACACCATCGCGCGGGTGCCGGCACGCGCCGTGGCACGGGCACGCACGCGGGGCAAAAACCAGCTGATGACCGCAAAATAGGATACCAGCCACAGGGCCAGCAATACCGTCACTTTCGGGTCAATCGTCGCCAAAAGCAAAACCGCGCCAACCAGCGATGCCAGCGCGAACGCGATTACATTAACGGTTTCAACCACAACATCGGTGACCGCACGCGCCGTTTGCATCTGCTTTTGCGCAATTCGCCCGGCAAAATCATCGTCAAAATAGCTGATTGCCTGCCCCAGCGTGTGCCGGTTCAGGCGTTGCAGAACCAGCGGGTTGATATTGGGTGCGATGGCAATCGAATTCATGGCAGAGCTGAGGCCAAAAAACATCGGCCGAAGAAACAAAAAGAACCCGGCGATCATGGCCAAAATCAGCCAGTTTTCGGTGAATATATTCCGGGTTTCGGACACAAACATGACGTCCACCAGAAACCCCAGCAAAAATGCTGATGAAATTTCCAAAGCACCGGTGACCATAGAAAGTGCGCTACCGGCAAAGACAACGCCAAAACTGCCGCGCAGGCACCATTTCAGGAACGCATAAAGCGTCTTTGGCGGCGGTCCGTCCGCCGGTTGAAAACTGTCTATCAGGCCGCCAATCCAATTCATTCAGCGGCCTCTTCAATGCCGATAAAACCACCTGATTGGCGCTGCCAAAACCGCGCGTACAGGCCGTTTGCCTTTAGCAACTGCTGGTGCGAACCTTGTTCAACCACGCGGCCCTCATCCAGCACGATGATCCGGTCCATATGGGCAATGGTGGACAGGCGGTGCGCAATCGCGATCACGGTTTTGCCTTCCATCACCCCGTAAAGCGTGTCCTGAATGGCGGCTTCCACCTCGCTGTCCAGCGCTGATGTGGCCTCGTCCAGCACCAGAATAGGCGCGTCTTTCAGGATCACCCGCGCCAGAGCTACCCGTTGGCGCTGCCCGCCTGACAGTTTCACGCCGCGTTCGCCCACGTGGGCGTCATAGCCCGCACGGCCATTCCGGTCTTCCAGCTCCAGAATAAACTCATGCGCCTCGGCATTCTTTGCCGCTGTCAGCATGTCGGCTTCGCTGGCCTCAGGTCGACCGTACAGAATATTGTCGCGCACAGAGCGGTGCATAAGCGAGCTGTCCTGCGTGACCATGCCAATATGCCGCCGCAAACTATCCTGCGTGACCGATTTGATGTTCTGTTCGTCAATCAGGATTTCGCCGTCTTCGGTATCGCGAAACCGCAGCAGCAGGTTTACAAGCGTGGATTTGCCGGCACCGGAGCGCCCGACCAACCCGACCTTTTCACCGCCCTTGATTGTTGCGGTAACCTGCGAAAGGCCGCCGGTGGTTTTCCCATAGTGATGGCTAAGATCGCGAATTGTTATTGTGCCTTTGCCAACCAGCAGTTCGGGAGCGTCTTTGGCGTCCAGCAGGTCTATCGGTTGGGCAATGGTTTCCATACCCTCCGCCACAACGCCCAGATGCTGGAACAGCGAAGACAAAGACCACATGATCCAGCCGGTCATGGCTGACAGGCGCAGGGTCAGGGCAGAGGCCGCCGCAATCGTGCCCAGCGTTGTTACACCCTGCTGCCACAAAACGATCGCCCAGCCAAGAACCGCGACGATCAAAAACCCGTTTATGGTGGAAAGCCCCAGTTCCATAATGGTTATCAACCGCATCTGTTTGGAAAATTTTTGCCGGGCGTTTTCGATGGCTTCCAGCGCATAGTTTTCTTCTGTCGAGTGGTGGGCGAACAATTTGACCGACTGGATATTGGTGTAGCTGTCAACGATCCGCCCGTTGATATCGGACCGCGCGTCGGAAAATTCTTTGGACGCACGCCCGACCCGTGGAATGGTCCACATCACCAGCCAGATATATAGCGCCAGCCAGACCAGCAGCGGGATGGACAGCCGCAGGTCAATTTGCGCCAACAGCACAACCGCACCGATCATGTAAATCACCGCGTAAACCGCCGCGTCAAACAACTGATACACCGCCTCGCCCGCGGCAGGGGCGGACTGCATAATCCGGTTGGCAATCCGCCCGGCGAAATCGTTTTCAAACCAGCCGACGGACTGGCGCAACACATGCCGGTGCGACCGCCAGCGGATCAGTGTGCCAAAATTGGGCAGCAGAGATTGGTTCAAGAACGCCGCGTCGATCACCTGTATCAAAGGGCGGAACAGCAACACGAATGCCGCCAGAACCAGCAGTTCCGGTCCATTCTCAACAAAAACCTGCGCCGGTGGTGTATCCGCCAAAAGGTCAACCACGCGACCGGTATAAAAGATCAGCGCGATCTCTACAGTGCCGATGATAATTGTAAAACAAACAATCAAAATCAACAACTTACGGAACGGGCGCAAATAATCGAGCAGGAACGGCAACAGGCGCGACGGCGGCGTGTCTTTGTCGTCGTAGCTTACGTAAGGATCAACCAGAGATTCAAAGAAGCGAAACATATGTATCGTCGATGGTCAGGTTAACAATGCGGGATCGGTTTAATGTCCGGTCCTCTATAGGAAGACCATGATTGCAGACAGGCCAAGAAGCAAGGCCATGCCAGTCATAAAAATCCGCCACGCGCGCTCGCTTGACAATAAGTGTTGTAAAAAATGCCCGGCGGATGACCAGAACAGGCAGACGAAAAAGTTGATGGACATGAATGTCACGGCCAGCCGCAGGGCCTCTTGTTCGGGCCTTAAGCCTATGCCGTATCCGGCGGAGGCCGCAAAGGCCACGGCCCAGATTTTCGGGTTCACCCATTGGAACAGCACGGCCTGATAAAACCGGAAAGGCCTTTCGGATTTTCTTGTTGCAACGTTTCTTGTGGATTGAAACAACCGCCAGCCCAGATATAGGATCCAGACTGCCGCGATTATTTTGAACGTCAGGCTTAGTTGGGGTTGGGCCAGCAGCAGCGCCCCCAGCCCCAGCCCGGTCACCCCGCCGATGATGCCAACGCCAATCACCACACCCAGCAGATGCGGAATCGTACGGCGAAAGCCAAAGCGGGCGCCAGAGGCCGTCAGCAGGATAATGTTCGGACCGGGGGAAAACATCCCGGCGAAAACAAATGCGTATAGGGGATCATAGGTCAGGTCAGGAATCCATCAACAGGACGATCAGAAATCCGACGATCAACAGGGCCATTGCGCGGTTAAACCACATAAGCCGCTGCGGCGTTTGCAGCAACCTACCGATGGCCCGGCCAAACAGGGTCCAGGCAAATGTTGATGTCAGACCCGCAAAAAAGAATGCGCCTCCGATGATAAAGGCGATCATATTTGCGTTGTCGCCAACCACGTATTGTGAGGTAACCGCAATCGCCACCGCCCAGCCTTTCGGGTTCACAGTTTGAAATGTGACGGACTGCAAATAGGTAATTGGTCGCCCCGGTTTGCCGGTGGTATCAGGGGCAACCGACGTGGCGATTTTCCAGGCGATCCACAGCAGCAGCCCGGCACCGACCCAATGCAGGACCGCCGCGAACAAGGGGCTTTGGTGAAAGGCTTCCGCCAGCCCCAATCCGACAAGCGTGATCAATACGGGGTATCCGGTTATGATCC
This sequence comes from uncultured Rhodobacterales bacterium, assembly GCA_964480735.1. Taxonomy (GTDB): domain Bacteria; phylum Pseudomonadota; class Alphaproteobacteria; order Rhodobacterales; family Rhodobacteraceae; genus UBA5972. The sequence continues at coordinate 5,324 of CAYZQS010000063.1, read as the reverse complement.
CCAAAATCATCGGCAAGGTGGCGCGAATGCCAAAGGTCGCGCCAGAGCTGGCCAACAGCGAATTGTTTGGCCCCGGCGTCCAGCTGGCGACAAACGCCAGACCCAACAAGGTCAGAAATGTCTCAGGTTGCATTGAAGGCTCAGATAAAAGGTCGCAAATACTGACCTATTAAGCTGCGAACGGTGCGAACTGTCAACCCAGCAGATCAGATTTGGTTGCGGTAAAGCCAGAGGCAATCCAATCGGCTTCTATTTGTTTAAGCCGCGCGCCAAGCTGCGGGCCTTGCAATTTGGGCATCAGGTCGGCGGCGTTAACCGGAAATACACTGTTTGCCGCTGCGTTGATTTTGTCCGCAAGATCGACGGCCAGTTCTGAACCAAAAGTTGCTGCGCGCAAAACCGCAACGCTTGTGGCGGCATCCGCACCCTGCCGATATGCCAGTTCCGGCAGATGTACAGAACCGGCAAAATTCTTGGTCAGAATATCCAGCCTGTCCGCATGCGCACGACTAAGCCGCAGGCTCCTTGCGACGTCTTCGCCGCCCAGAATTGCCAGTCTGCGCAGCCAATCCGGCGATAAACCTGCTTGCATTTCCACATGAACCAGTACGGCAAGTCCGGCACTTGCCGCACCGGGCAAAATCCGCGCCAAAATTCCAACCCGTTCCATCGATGCGCAAGCAGGGGCCGGGTTTGGGGCGTCAAGCAATTTGATCATTTCCGCGCCGATACGCTCTTTTGCCAGATTTTCCAGGCCGTCCGCGTGCAGGGCGCAGGCGGCCAATCCGTCGGCGTCAATGCCAATTTCCTCTGCGCCGTACAGCGCATAAAAGCGGAAGAACCGCAGGATGCGCAAATAATCCTCTTTGATGCGCTGACCTGCATCGCCGATAAACCGAACTCTGCCAGCGGTTAAGTCCGGCAAACCTTCCAAAGGGTCCGATACCTTACCGTCAGCGTCAGCATAAAGCGCGTTCATGGTGAAATCACGACGGCTGGCGTCTTCTATTATCAAGGAAGAAAATGCCACAACCGCCCGGCGTCCGTCGGTTGTTGCGTCGCGTCGAAAAGTTGTAATCTCATAAGCTTTGCCGTGTGACACCACCGTTATCGTGCCGTGCTCTTTGCCCGTGGGAATAGACTTTAAGCCGCTGAGTTCAGCAAGTTCCTCAACCCGATCAGGAACCGCATCTGTGGCGATATCAACATCAACAACCGGTGTGTTCAGCAGTTCATTGCGAACACAACCGCCAACGAAGTAGGCCTGATGGCCGCTGCCCGTCAGCATCGTCATGACCGTTTGGGCGGCTTTTGAACGCAACCACGCAGCATTGATCTGCCTCATCACCGCATCCCCTCGGCAAAACTGCGCAGCATCCGCGCGGTGGCGCCCCAGATATAATAGGGTCCGTAGGGCACAACATAGTAGTACCGCATCTGGCCCTGAAAAATGCGGCCCTGAACCTGAAAATTCTTCAGGTTCAGCACATGCGCCAGCGGCACTTCGAACACCTCATCAACCTCGCCCGCCTCCGGCAGGTACTGAAACGGCTGCAGGACATGGCCGACAACCGGCGTAACCTGAAAACCGGTTATGGTTTCATGCGGCGGTAAATCGCAAAGCACGGCAACGTTGTCTTTTGGCAGTCCGATTTCCTCGGCTGACTCCCGCAGTGCAGCGGTGCGGTTGTCTTTGTCTGCCGCTTCCACTTTACCGCCCGGAAATGCGATTTGCCCCGGGTGATGTTTCATTTGCGACGCGCGTTTTGTCAGGATCAGGTTAAGACCCTTTTCGCGCTGTAGCAACGGCACCAGAACCGCAGCGCTCCGCAGCTTTCGCCCTTTGGGCAAAAGGGCCTGAACATCCGGGTTCAGATCAAAATCTGTTGACCCCTGCCCGGACATGTTTAGCAACGCTTTTTGAACATCCTCCAGACTGGGCAAAACGTCTCCTTAGGGTTGCTTGGCGGGTTTGGCATCCATGCCCAGCGTGGCCGGATCAAACATATAATGCGCGCCGCAAAACTGGCAGTCGGCGGTCACCTGACCTTTTTCATCTGTCATATGGGCGATGTCTTTGGTGGAATAGATAGACATGGTTTGCCGCACTTTGTCCGCGCTGCACGTGCAGCCAAACCTGACACGCTGGAAGGCATGAATCCGCGGTGCTTCTTCGTGAAACAGACGGTACAGCATGGTTTCAAGCGACACATGCGGCCCGATCAGTTCCAGCTGTTCAACAGAATCAAGCAGTATATTTGCGCGGTTCCAGTTCTCTTCCTCTTCGCCCATCAACAAATCGCCAGCGGCAAGCATAGGCGCGTCCTGCTCGCTGTCTTTCGCGTGGGGCGAGGCTTTGGGCATATGCTGCAACAAAACGCCCCCCGCCCGCCATTTTGGAGTTTCGCCCGCTTCAACGGACTGTCCCATAGACAGCTGAAAACGGGTTGGCAGTTGTTCTGACTGGGCGAAATAGGTTTCAGCACAGGCCGCCAACGACCCTCCGGCCAAAGGCGTGATCCCCTGATAAGGCTCCGTGCCACCTCCCTGATCGATCAAAACCGCAAAAAAGCCCTTTCCGATCAGCGAAAACGGCTTTGGTACAGCGTTGCCGATCTGCTTGGCTTCAAAACTGGCGTAGGCCCGGATTTTTGCCGGATCGCCCTTTTGGTGCGGGCTGAAATAATCTGTCGCGATAATCCGCAACGGTCCGTCGCCGCGAATTTGCAGCGACAGCTTCCATCGCAAATCGATACTTTGCCCGATCAGCGCGGTAAGCAACGTGGCCTCTGCCACCATTGCCTCTACAACCGCCGGATAATTGTGCTGGGCAAGAATTTCGTTCAACACACCGTCCAGCCGCGCCACACGGCCGCGAATGTCAGAATGATCCAGTTGAAACGGCAAAATGGTATCGTTCAGTGAACAGTTGCTGGTGTTGGTCATTGCGGAGGCTTTTCTTGACGTGGGTTGCATTCACATAGAGAGTTTGCCGAACCAGTTCAATCGACCGGGCCTAAACTATATCAAGGTAAGTTTCGTGATCCGCAGATTTGACGAAGCCATTGATCCAAAGCAGAAATACACGCCCCGCCCGGGGGTTTACGCGGTGCTGGTGCGGGAAAATCGACTGCTGATTACGTTTCAGGCGCAACCGCAACCGGAATATCAACTGCCCGGTGGCGGAATTGATCCGGGCGAGTCGGTGCTGGCGGCGCTGCACCGCGAGGTTCGCGAAGAAACCGGGTGGAGCGTTTCAGTCAACCGTCGGCTTGGGGCGTTTCAGCGGTATACCTATATGCCGGAATACGACATGTGGGCGCATAAAATCTGCCATATTTACCTGTGCCGACCGGCAAGGCGGCTTGGCATGCCGCTGGAAGCACATCACAGCGCGCTGTGGGTGTCTTTTTCAGAGGCCGGGGAAATACTGGCCAATACCGGTGATCGATTTTTCGTCAGAAATCTACGCGGATAGCGGGGGTTTTGGGTTCGGTCCGGCCTGGGGACCATCATATTCAAGCAGGACCACCGACAGGTCGTCGTCAAACCCTTTGGCACCACAAAACGCGGTTAGATCCCAAACGACATCCTTCAAAAACTCTTCACCGTTGCTGTGCACATGTTTGCAAAGCAATTCGGCAAATCCATCTTCATCCAGCAATTCACGGTCGTCGTTGCTGGCCTCAGTAAACCCGTCGGAATAAAGCAGGAATTTGTCACCCTTTTTTAACTGCACTTCAAACGCGCCAAAGGGAACATCCGCGATCAGGCCGATCGGCGGCCCGCCTTCGCCAAGGTATGTGACGGTGCCGTCATCTGCCAACACGCAGGGGTGCGGATGGCCGCCCTGAACCACCTTGACCTGACCACTGTCAAGATCGACATCGGCAATGGCGATTGTCAGATATAGCTCTGTTTCCATATCATCCAGCATCCGGCGATTCAGTTCCGCGGCCACGTCTTCCACCGGACGAATGTGATAGCTGCCATCGTCGCCGGGCTGCATTGCGATATTATGCGCGGGATTTGACGTGCCCAAAAAGCCTGCGATGCGGGCGGTCAACAGTGCCGAACTGACGCCGTGTCCTGAAACATCAGCTGCATAAAGCCCGACCCGATTGTCGCTGATGTTGAACATGCCAACCATATCACCGCCCACATGGCCGCAAGACTGCAACAACAGATTGACCCGAGCGTTGGGAAATCGGCGAAAGGTTTCCGGCACCAGCGAGTGCTGCAATTTCTTCGCTTCGATCAGGTCGCCCTCGATTGCCGCATACAGCACTTGCAACTGCGCCAGCGCGTCGGTCACCGTCTGGTTTTTCTCCACCAGCTGGTTTTCCATCGAAAGAACCCGCCGCCCGGCCTGCAGTCGCGCCCGCAATTCGCCAGAGTTCACCGGTTTGGTTAAAAAATCATCCGCGCCGATTTCCAGACCATGCGCAACCTCGTCTTTTTCACTTTTTGACGTTAACAGAACGAAATATCCGTATCTGTCCCGCTTCAGCGCCCGAAATCGTGCACAAAACTCCAGCCCGTCCATTCCCGGCATCATCCAGTCAGACAGCACCATATCAACCGGATTATATTTGCAGATGATCAGCGCCTCGTGGCCCGATCTTGCCTCGACAACCTGAAAGCCCCATTTCTTTAGCGATACCGCCAATATTTTTCGTTGCAGATCACTGTCGTCCACAATCAGGATGACCAGCTTTTCCTCTGTTTTTGGCGTCGTCGCCTCGTTGACGATTGCATTCTCTGGAAATGCCAAATCATACCCCTTGCTGGCCAGTTCCACGATGTTCTGAAGGGACCGGCTTAAGATTCGGTGAAACCTAAAAAGCATCGTTTTTTCGAATATTCCGGTAAGCAGTCGTTAAGATTACGCGCATAGATCAACCAATGTTGGGGGCACCACTCAGATGATAGAGGTGCGTGATGATCAATTGGGAGCGGGTGAAGGAGCTTGAAAACGATATCGGCCCTGACGACATCGACGATGTTGTCGAATTGTTTCTAAGCGAAGTCGACAACGTTATTGAAGGTTTAAGCAACGACAGTTCGCAAAACACCCTGGAACAGGATATGCACTTTCTGAAAGGCAGTGCCCTGAACCTTGGTTTTGACGTTTTTGGAGAGATGTGTTCAAGCGCGGAAAAACAGGCGGCCGCGGGGAATGAATGCGACGTCAGCGTACCGCAAATTGTTGCCAGCTATGAATCGTCAAAATCGGAATTCCTGGATCAAAGACAGGCAGGTTGACGATTTCTTCCTCACACCAAAAACTGCGATAAAGTCTCGTTGTCGGTTATATCCTCATA
>CAYZQS010000062.1:0-15047 GCA_964480735.1 uncultured Rhodobacterales bacterium | reverse complement strand
CTAGACGGAAAACCAATAGAAATAGACCGCAACCATAACAGCAATCAGGATCAGCGTATTAACCAAAGACCCCGCCACTATCGCTGTGCGGCGAAAACTTTTCTGCCGCCCAAGGTCGATATTTTCCAAATAGGAAACGCAATGTTTATGGGCCGTCAAAAGTCGTTTGGGGTCATATTGATGGGCAAACTTCGGGTTTTGATAGCGGGTTTCGGCCTCGACCAGATAGCGGGCGTGGGCCCGAACGCTTTTGGGCAGTTTGCGCCGGACGGATTTAAATTTCTGACTTAAATTCAACCCCTTGGCTGACAGCTTTTCAGCCAGCAATGCCTCGACTTCGGCTGTTACACTGCTGAGCGAGGTTTCGTACATCGGGGCTCCTTTGCGGCGGCACAGTACTGCCGGACCGGTGACTTTTCAAGTCGGCCTCTATACAGCAAGCGCGGCGATTTTATGGCAAAACCACCCGGTCGATTTGCGTTTACGCCCCGGCGGGACAGGCGTATCCAGACGGGTATGGATAAAGGGTAGGCGACGATGCTGAATACCGTTCACTATGGCGAAACCAAAGCCCGGCCCCTGATTGTCGCACATGGATTGTTTGGGTCTGCCCGCAACTGGAGTGTTTTGTCAAAACGCCTGTCTGACCAGCGCCCGGTGATCGCGGTTGACATGCGCAACCACGGTGCCAGCCCGTGGTTTGACCGGCATGATTATTTCGCCATGTCTGAAGATCTGGCCGAAGTGATAAAGGCAAGCGGCGGCATTGCTGACGTTTTGGGGCATTCTATGGGTGGCAAGGCGGCGATGGTTTTGGCGCTGCGCCGGCCGGAATTGCTGGGCAAACTGGTGGTGGCCGATATTGCACCCATCAGCAACGCAACGTCGCAGGTGCACCTGATCGATGCAATGCAGGCCGTCAATTTGGCGGCCGTTCAGTCCCGTCGGGACGCCGACGTGCAAATGTCAGAGGCGGTGAAAGACAGTGCCGTGCGGGCGTTTTTGTTGCAAAGTCTGGATTTGAAATCAGATCCAAAGGCGTGGAAGCTGAACCTGAGTGTTTTAAAGGCAACAATGAATAATTCGATTGGGTTTCCGGATGTGCAGGGTCGCTTTGCCGGGCCTGCGTTGTTTGTGACCGGCGGTGCTTCAGATTATGTTAAGGCCGCGCATCACGCGGTAATCAAAGGTTTTTTCCCGAATGTGGACATAACTCCTATTCCCGGCGCAGGCCACTGGTTGCACGCTGAAAAACCACGGGAACTTGAAAGCATGGTTAGGGATTTTCTTAATCAGCCCCACGTCTGAGCATGCGCCGCATCACGTCCGTTTTTAAAATGAAATGATGAACCAATGCGGCCAGTGTGTGCAGCACGATGACAAAAATCATCAGCGCCTGCGTGAGGTCATGCAGGCCCGCTGCCATGTCGCTGGCCCCGTACCACGCCAACAGGCCGGAAACAGAAACAACAATCAAAAGCCCGTACAGGGTCAGATGGGTCAGATGGGCCAGTTTTTTGGCAAGCGGATGTTCGTTTTCGGGCAGCGCCGGAACCCCGCGAACAAGGCGCAGAACGCCCCGCCAAAGTGTAAGAGCCAATACCAGAATACCGGGGCCAAGATGCAGCCACACGCCAAGGGAATAATTGCGCACGCCTGACTTTTCCAACAGTTTCCATCCGTCTTCAATGGTTTCGGCCAAAACCGACAGCAGTAATATGACCAGCACCGCGATTATCCAATGCAGGCGGATTTGCCAGGAAGAATATTGTGTTGGCTGCGCCATTGAAAGCTCCGGTTTGATGAAAGTCGATTTGTGGTTTGGCGAGTCTGACGGATTGACGCTGTCCAGTCCAGCATTTTGACCCGGCAGTCAACCGTGAACCACACAGATCAGATGCCTGATTTTGGACAGATCAACGCCGCTGTTATCAGCACGTCGTCACCCTTGACGCTGCGCGGCCTGACATCGCAGCCGCTGACGGTTACAATCGCCTGTACCAGCCGGGCAAACGCGCCCGCGCGCTGAGATTTGTTGCGCGCATTGGTGCGCACCGCCTGAGCGTGGGTTGGTGTGTAAAACACCGTAATGCGGTCACCGGATATGTTTATGTCACCAGAGCGTGCGTTTTTGAATGCCGGGCTGGGCGAGGCGCAGGCAGCGCAGGTTAACAGAATGATCAGACAGCACAGTCGCATTCCGCTATGGTAAGTTTTTTGTGGTTAACGGCAGGTTAAGGCCACCGATCAGACACAGGCGGCAGACCGGAACTGCATGGGCTCGGTCGGGCATTTGCCAAGTGCTGCCCGTATTGACAGTTTTCGCCTGGGCCATAATGTGGCACCGCGGTCGGATCCGGCGGCGGCGCTGCGCGGATCAAGCGATACGCACAATCAATGCCGCCTGATGCGGTTGAAAAAGGACGCGAATGCTGGAATTTGACCAGATACCAGAGCAGGCGCTTGCGTGGATAAGCGCTGGAAAAGGCGCGGTTCTGGCCACCGTGGTGCAGACGTGGGGATCGGCACCGCGCCCTGTGGGATCACAACTGGCTGTCAGCTCTGACTCAGAGATTTTTGGCTCTGTTTCAGGCGGATGCGTTGAAAGCGCCGTGGTGGCAGAGGCGCTGGACGCATTGGGCGATGGCACGCCGCGGATGCTGGAATATGGCGTCAGCGACGAAGCGGCCTTCGCGGTTGGGCTGGCCTGTGGCGGGACCATCCGGATTTTGGTGGAACCGGTGGAGCGTGGCCGGGGGCCGGGACTGGCGGTGCTTAACGCGCTGGTGGCGCGGCGCAAACAACGGCAAGCCGTGGCTTACGCGGTTAACATCACCAATTGGGAACGACAGGTTGTGGGCATAGACGGCGCGTGGGACGGCCTTGATCTGGTGGATAAATTTGCCGCCGACAAATCGGGGTTTGATGGTGACTGGTTTATCGCTGTTCACAATCCCCCGCTGCGCATGATGATCATAGGCGCGGTTCATATTGCGCAGCCCCTGATGCAGATGGCGCGGCTGGCAGGATACGATACAACGTTGATTGACCCGCGAACGGCTTTTGCCTCTGAGGCGCGGTTTCCGGGTGAACGGCTGGTGCACGACTGGCCGGATGCAGCCCTGAAAGCGGCCGGTTTGGATCAGCGAACCGCTGTTGTCACCCTGACTCATGATGCAAAACTGGATGATGCCGCCATTGGTGTGGCCTTGGCGGCAGAAGTGTTTTATTTGGGTTGTCTGGGCTCAAACCGCACCCATGCCAAGCGGGTGGAGCGGCTGCTTGCCGGCGGCTTTACCCAAACCCAGATCGACAGGGTGCATGCGCCCGTTGGGGCCGACATCGGGGCCCGCACGCCTGCGGAAATTGCGGTTTCGATCATGGCAGAAGTCACAGAGCGCCTGCGCCGGCCGGAAACCCGGCAATGAAAATTGGCGCATGTTACGTTGAAGAGGTAATTGGTGCCATTCCGGCACATGCGCTGACAAAGGGTGGGCTGCGTCTTAAAAAAGGCGGTACTCGGCGCGCCGGTGACGTCAAGTCCCTGTTGGCGGCGGGTTTAACCAGTGCTGACAGCGGCATTACCCTGAACCTGACGGCCTGTGCCACTTCTGATACTGATGACGTGGGACCGGCGGCAGTGCGGGCGGCGCTGGGTAACAAAACCCGGTTTGAAAAGCCGGTTGATCCCTATGAACGCCTGTTTTTGGGGCATCGTAACGACCAAACGGTGATCGGTCTGCCGGGGTCCGCCCGTACGCCCGCCTTAAACGGTGCCGATTGGGTGCTTGAGCGGGTGATGTGCGGATTGAAAGTGACAGCTGGTGATATTGCCCGGATGGGCGTTGGCGGTTTGTCAAAAGAAAGTCCCACCCGGCCGCAACAGCGTGACGCCAACCCCGCACAATCAACCAGACCCCGCGTTGAAGTCCTGCTTTTGGCCGCCGGTCAATCAAGGCGCATGGGCGGGCCGGACAAGCTGTTGGAAGACATCGACGGCGAGGCGCTGCTCAGGCGCTGTGCCAAAGCCATGCTTTGCTCTCAGGCGGAACGTGTTCATGTGATTGTGCCGCCCGGCGACCGGGAGCGCAGGCGTGCGTTGCAGGGGCTGGATATTTCGCCTGTTAAGGCACCGGATTGTCACGAAGGCATGGCGGCGTCCCTAAGGGCGGGGGTTGCGGCATTGTCAGCAGATTGCGACGCTGCTGTCATTGCCCTTGCCGACATGCCGGAGGTGTCAGGCAATCACGTTGACCAGCTGATTGCGGCGTTTGATCAAAGCCAGAACCGTGAAATTTGCCGGGTTGTGGATGCTGACGGTAACGCAGGGCATCCGGTGTTGTTTGGCCGCCGGTTTTTTGAGTCATTGGCCGGGCTTACCGGGGACCGGGGCGCGCGCGACGTTGTGAAAACCGGGGCGGATTATCTGGTCAATGTGCCAACACAAGGGCACGGTGTGACCGTTGATCTGGACACGCCAGAGGATTGGCGGGCCTGGCGAGCAACACGTTAATCCCAGCGCCGGTGAAACCACAGCCATTGCGCTGGATTTTTGCGCACCCACCCTTCGATCACATCGTTGACCAGCGCGGTGGTGCCAACAATATCCACATCGCCCTTGGCATCGCGGGGCAGGTCCAGCTCGTCGGTCATTTCAAGCTGAAACCGGCCGTCGGGCAACCGGACCACCCAGGCACCGTGCACCGGGCAGTCATAGGCCCGCGCAAGTTTTGCCAGCAGCGGATTGCTTTTGGCCGGATGCCCAAAGAATGGCACGTAAATCCCGCGGGAAAATTTCTGGTCCACCAGCAGGCCCACATGGGTGCCACGCCCCAGCGCGGCCATCAGGTGCAAGGCCGCGCCCTTTTGCGAGGGCAACAGGTTTTCAACCACCACGTTGCGCGCCTCGGCCATGCGTTTGGCGATACGAGGATTATTGGGCGCGCGAAACAGCGACAGCAGATCCAGATCAAATTTTGCCGCGCACAGGGGCAGCAGTTCAAAATTTGCCAGATGGGCGGTAAAAATGATGGCGGGCAGACCGTCATCGCGCAGTTTTAAAAACATTTCTGGCTTTAAAACATCGATTTTACCGGTGCTGACGCCCTCGGTTTCAAGATCAAATATTTGGTCCAGATGGGCGTATTCAAACACTGTGCGAAAGCTGTGCGCCCAGCATTCCTTGGCGATCTGTCTGATTTCCGCCTCTGGTTTTTCCGGAAAAGCCAGTCGCAGGTTGCGCAGGCCCAATTGGTGCCTTGGCGTCAGTGGTCCGATGAACCTGGCAAAATTGGCCATATACCGGGCCGAGGTTTGCATGGGAAACAACCGCAGGAATTTTAGCAGCACGAATACCAATTGCGCGACGATCCAGTCGCGCGTGGCGATCAGCGCCATGAACAAAGGGTAAAGGCGTTTCAATTGCATCCGAAACAATTCGTCCGTTTACAGCGTTACGATAATCTTGCCAAAAACCTGCCGGTCTTCCAACCGTTTCAGCCCTTCGGCGATCCTCTCCATCGGGATTTCCAGATCAATGATCGGTTTGACTGCGCCGCTGGCCAGTTTGTCCATCGACGTGGCGATATTTCCCATGTTGCAGCCAAAGCTGCCCAGCAGGCGCAATTGGCGCTGAAATAGTTGAAACAGGTTGATTTCAGCTTTTATCCCCGTGGTAGAGCCGCAGGTGACCAGCCGCCCGCCCATCTTTAACGAGAACGTGCTGCCTTCCCATGTGTCAACGCCCACGTGTTCAAAAACCACGTCAACGCCTTGTTTCTTGGTGATTTTACGAACCCGGCCTTCAAACCGGTCCGTGCGGTAGTTGATGGCGTGATCCGCCCCAAGCGCCAGCGCTTTTTCCGCTTTTTCGTCATCGCCAACCGTGGTGATCACCTGACAGCCGATTGATTTTGCCAGTTGAATAGCAGCAGAGCCGATGCCGCTGCCACCGGCGTGCACCAGGATTGTCTCGCCGGGCAAAAGTTTGGCGTTGTCAAACAGCATATGTTCCACGGTGCCAAAGGTCACAGGTGTGCAGGCGGCGGCTACGGGGTCAAGCCCGTCGGGTGCGGCAATAAACAAACGCGCCGGAATGTTCATCATCTCTTGGGCAAATCCATCCACGTGAAAGCCGTAAATGCCGCCGGTGTCCTGACAAAAATTGTCCCGCCCCTCAACGCAGGCATCACACACGCCGCAGGTGTTGGCGCCGTAAATCGCGCCCAGCTGGCCGGTTTGCAGGTTGGTAACTTTCTTGCCCACCGCGATGATCTCGCCCGAGGCCTCGGCCCCCACGGTAATCGGCAGTTCGCGTTTGGCAAAAGCCATGCCGCGCCAGCCCCACACATCGATATGGTTCAGGGCAATCGCGCGGATGCGCACCTGCACTTCGTCAGCACCCGGAGGCGGGGGCGCGTCAACCTCAACAATCTTCAGATCGCGTTCAGCAAAATTTCGCAAAGCTCGCATGGGTCGGTCCACTGTCTGTTTGATGACTTAGCGCTGAACCGCAAGGGCTGCGTCAAGACCACCGTCAATCGGTATCACACTGCCGGTAATATAACCGGCGGAGGGTGACAACAAAAACCGTGCCAGTTCGCCGATTTCCTGTGGCTGGGCGAACCGCCTTAGCGGGATCTGCTTTTCGAGTTTGTCGCGGTTGTCGCCATAACCGGCCATCAATTTTGTATCCACAAACCCCGGTGATATATAATTTGCCGTCACGCCTTTGCGGGCCAGTTCCACGGACAGAGTTCGGATATAACTTAACATTGCTCCCTTAGAGGCGGCATAGATCGAATTGCCCTGCACCCCGTGGCGCGATGTGACAGAACCCATGCCGATGATACGGCCCGTTTTGGCGCGCATCATTGGCCGGGACGCGGCGGCGCACAGGCGCGTCATGGCCCAGAAGTTCAGCTGAAACAGAGATTCCGCGCGGTCCTGATCCACCAGGGCCGCCAGATTGTCATAAGAGTTACCGGCGTTATAAACGAGACCGTACAGATTTTCTGCGTCTGCCAGTAATTGGGCCAACTGGTCGACTTCATCCTTGTTGCGCAGATCAATTTTGTGGCGCTGTATTGTTGCGGCGTCGTTGGACTTTTGACATTCCGCCAGCAGCGATTTGGCCGCGTCATCAGTGCCGTGAAACGTAAAAGTAATCTGATATCCCGCAGCCGCCAGCGCTTGTACGATTGCCCGGCCGATGCCGTTGGCACCGCCGATGACAAAAACATGTTTTGATGATGCGGGACTGTCCATGAGGCGACCTTAGGCCGGTTCGCTGGCGAACACAAAACACACGTTCTGACCGCCAAACCCAAAAGAATTGGACAAAACCGTGTTTACGGATTTATGGCGGGCAACGTTGGGCACCACGTCCATGTCAATGGCCGGGTCCTGAATTTCACAGTTGATGGTCGGCGGTATTATTCCCGCGTCAATTGTCATTAACGAGACCGCCGCCTCGATCGCACCGGCGGCTGTCAGCGTGTGGCCCACCATCGATTTATTGGAACTGATGGGAATGTTTGGCAGATCATCACCCAGCACGGCGGACAGCGAAAAATGTTCCATCTTGTCATTTTCCGGCGTGCTGGTGCCATGTGCGTTGATGCAATCAATGTCAGCGGACGTCATTGCCGCGTCGGCCAACGTGCGCGTCAGCGAACCGATAATGGCAGACCCGTCTGGTTTTGAGCGGGTGCGGTGGAACGTGTCGGCCTGTTCGCCCACCCCGCGCACCACGCCCAGGATTTTGGCGCCGCGTGCCTTGGCGCTTTCGTAGGATTCAAGCACCAATGTGGCGCTGCCCTCGGCCATGACAAACCCGTCGCGGTTTTTGGAAAACGGTTTGGACGCGCCCTCTGGCGGATCGTTTTGGGTGGAAATGGCAGACAGCAGCGTAAAGCGCACCATCATTTCTTCAAACACCGAACCATCGGTGCCGATGCAAAGTGCGGCGTCCGTTTCGCCGCGCCGGATTGCGTCGGTGCCCAGTTGGATGGCAGAGGCACCGGACGCGCAGGCGGTTGTCAGCGATACCGGCTGACCCTTTGTGCCAAATTCATCGGCCAGATGTTCGGCAATGCCGCCAAACTGGCACAGGGAATAATAGTGGTTAAAGCGCCCGTTTGCCGTGCCCGCGATCAACCGGTCATAGCCTGACGTGCCGCTGTTCTGACCGGCCTCAAAAATTTCCATGCGCTGTTGCCAGTTTAGTTCAGCCGGAGACACCGCCAAAAACAACGGTCCCGGAAATGACCCCGGTGATCCGATATCGGCTTGCCCGATGGCTTCGGACGCGGATTTTTTGGCGTGGGTCAGGGCGTGGGCGGCGGCAACAAATGTGCCTTCGCCCTCCCATTTTATGGTGCCGGCGATCTTGGTGCGCAGGCCTTCGGTGTCAAAGCGGTCAATCGTGCGGATGCCGGACTGACCGGCGATCAGCTTGGCCCAGTTGTCGTCTTTGCCCTCGCCAAGCGAGGTGACAATGCCAATCCCGGTGACAACAACAACCGGGCGGCCTTTGTGATCGTTCAAAGCTGTCGTCATGATTTCACTCCACTTCCCTGAGCGCGGTATCGGGGGTATCAATCAGCGTCAGGCTTTCGCCGCGCCAGTGGCCCCAGTTGCTGATCATCACACGCTCAACCGCATCTTCAGTGGCGGTTTCGATGCCGGTTGTGTCAAACGGCGGATAAAAGGTGGCTTTGCTGACAGCCATTGCCGCCAAGGCAACGGCAAGCGGGAACTGAGCCTCCATCGTGTTGCCAAACAAGGTGGAGAAACCCCTGATGCTGGGCGCCATGCCCTGATCGGCCAAGCCTGTCAGAAAATCATGTTCCTCGCTCAAATACGGCTCAATCCCGCAGGTTGCCGACAGCACCGGCAATTGACCGGTTTGAAGGTCGTCAAAACCGGCCAAAAGGCCTTTGGCATTTTGCAGCGCAGCGCCTTGTTTCCGGTTACAGCGGTCAGCGGCGATCCTGTTGATTTTTGCGTAAGGCCTGGCACCGCGGGCCTTTGCGTGAACGCTTGATTCCAGCACCAAAAACGCCCCTGCGCTGCCCATGATCATGCCGCCGTCCGTACCGCGGCGTGACCAGACGGGGCCATGTTTGCCCGCCCACAGATCACCGCCCAGTTCAAATTGCAGCATCATATCCGGGCGCTCTGAAATATAGGCGCCGCCGACAAGAAAGATATCACCCTGACCCGCCTGAATTTGCTTGCTGGCCGTATCAACCGCCGACACGCCGGCCATGCTTTCACCGACAAAGGACCGGGAACTATCGGTTACCCCGTGAACAATAGAGATGTTGCCAGCCAAAAGATTGGACAGTTGCGCCAGAAACAACGTCGGGCGCAGTTCGTCAGACAGGGCCCCGTTCAGCTTTGGGCCGTAATTATTGGTGCCGGACAGGTTTTCCAGAATGGCGGTGTCCACCTCGTAATCCCGTTTGCCGCCACCGGCCGCCACGATCAGATTTGTTCTGGCCAGCAGATCGGCGTCACCGGCGATGCCTGCGTCATCCAGCGCCAGTCCGGCGGAATAGGTGCCCAGATGCTGCCACGGCCCCATCTGCCGCTGGTCGCTGCGTTTGGGGATTTGGGAAGCAATATCGTATTTGATGGTTGGATGGATCGGAAAGGGTGCCATGCTGTCTGTGTCAACGACCGCTTGGGGCATGTTTACGCCGGTCAGCGCGTCCCAGTGCCCCTTGACCCCTTCACCAAGCGAGCTGATGATGCCGATGCCGCTAATCCAGACTTCAGGTGAATTGTCACTCATTCAGCTACGCCGCCATTGCGTTAATAAGTTCATCGTAACGTCCAAGAACCATTGTGCGAAAAGTCTCGTTTGGCCAGTCCAGACTGCGCAACAGCATCGAACAGTTGCACACTTTTTTACCGTCCCGTTTAATACGCGCTTTAACAGCCGTATAGCCGGAACCGTCCAGTTCGACCTCTGCCTCAATATCCAGCGTTTCACCAGCGGTTACGAAGGTCCGCAACTTTGCCTCTGTAATGCTGGCCAAAAACGGCATTTGTTCAAATTTAAGACGCGGCAGAATCAGGACCCCGGCCGCCTGGGCCATGGTTTCGATCAGCAACACACCCGGCACCAGTGGATAGCCGGGAAAATGTCCTTCAAACACCGGGCTTTCCATCGGCACATCAGCCCGCGCCACGATTTTTCCGCCGTCGTGATCCAGCACGTCAACGGCGTCAATCATCAGGAAATTTTCAAGGCGCATGGGGGTTGCCGGGCCTAGGCGGACTTGGCGGCGATCAGACCGTCGATCTTGTCACACAGCTTGGACAGGACAAAGTAGTCATCCACCGAACCCTGACCCTCGTTCAGTTCTTCTGTCCATTTTTCCAGCGGGATTTTGATGCCGAAATTTTTGTCGATCGCAAAGGCGATATCGAGAAAATCAAGGCTGTCGATGCCCAGATCGGTAAAGGCGTTCTTTTCAGGCGTGATCTCTTCAACCGGAATATCGCTGGTGTCGGCTATGATCTCTGCAACGGCTTCAAAGGTGCTGGGCATGTGTTTGTCCTATCTTGGTTTTCTTAACTTCGAAAGCGCGGCGGTGACCGGCCCGGAATTTTTCTGCTCTGCCTGAAATGGGTACGGTCCGAACCGGTTCCAGGCCTTGATTATCGCGACCGCCATAATGGATAGCGGAATCAATGTCAAAAGCCATTGAAGCCATATTTCGCCCGCCAAAATGGTTTTGTCACATAATCGCGACGGTGGATTTGAAACGATTGTTTACATTCATTCGACAATTTAACAACATCCACTAAAATAGCAGGCAATTCAACACAATCGGCCCATGACGCGGGGCGGAAAATAGATGTGCCATCAACAGAATCAACGAAGGAATTTCCCCATATGACAGACCGGAAAACCGCCTTGGTGATCAGCGCCCACGCCGCCGATTTCGTCTGGCGGGCGGGCGGTGCAATCGCCCAGCATCAGGCCAAGGGATATGCGGTTACGGTGGTATGCCTCAGTCTTGGCGAGCGCGGCGAAAGTGCCCGGTTGTGGAAGCAGGCCGGAATGACGCTTGAAAAGGTCAAGTCTGCCCGCCGCAAGGAAGCCGAAAACGCGGCAAAAGCTTTGGACGTGCACGATATCAAGTTCTTTGATCTGGGGGATTATCCGCTGGTTGTGGAGAGGGATGACAAAGACCGGCTGGTCGCCGTGATCCGCGACGTTCAGCCAAATTTCATGATGAGCCACGCGCAATATGACCCCTATAACACCGACCACATGTACACCACCAACGTGGCAATGGAATGCCGGATGATCGCCCAGGCCTGGGGTCATAATCCCGGCGAAAAGGTGCTTGGCGCGCCGCAACTTTATCTGTTTGAGCCGCACCAGACAGAACAGATGGGCTGGAAACCCAATGTTTTCTTAGACATCACCGATGTGTGGGACAAAAAACGCGCGGCGATTGAGTGTATGGAAGGTCAGCAGCATCTGTGGGATTATTACACCAATGTTGCCGAGAACCGCGGCAATCACTTTCGGCGCAACTCCGGCGGTATGGCGGGCGGAAAACCGGCGCGCTATGCCGAAGGTTTTCAGGCGATTTATCCCTCAACCGTTGACGAACTGACATGAGCATCGTTGTGCAGAATATCCAGCGGGCGGATCCGGACGTCGTTCAGGCACTTGGTGAATGTGGCGTTGCCACCGTGCACGAGGCGCAGGGGCAAACCGGCTTGCTGGCATCATACATGCGCCCGATCTACCGTGGTGCCACCATAGGGGCCTCTGCCGTTACCATTCTGGCACCACCCGGTGACAACTGGATGGTGCATGTGGCGCTTGAACAGGTGCAGGCAGGCGATATTCTGGTTCTGGCGGTGACAGAACCAAATGACGCCGGATATTTTGGCGATCTTCTGGCAACATCAATGCAAGCCCGAGGCGGGGTTGGATTGATTGTCGATGCGGGTGTGCGTGATGTGCGTGAACTTGAAGCGATGGGGTTTCCGGTATGGTCCAAAGCGGTCAGTGCGCAGGGAACTGTCAAACAGGTGCCGGGCAGCGTGAATATCCCGGTAACCTGCGCCGGCGCTTTGGTAAATCCCGGCGATGTGATTGTTGCCGACGACGACGGCGTCTGTGTTGTTTCACGCGCGACCGCCGCCGATGTTTTGCAAAATGCCCGGGCGCGCCTGCGCCGGGAGGCGGAAAATCGCGCGCGGTTTGCCAAGGGTGAACTTGGGCTTGATATTTATGACATGCGCGGGCGGCTGGCCGAAAACGGCTTGAAATATGAGTAGCGGCGTCGCGTGCATGTGGATGCGGGGGGGCACCTCAAAGGGCGGGTATTTTCTGGCCGGTGATCTGCCGCAAAATCCGGCTGCGCGGCACGCTTTTTTGCTGGACGTGATGGGCTCTCCTGATCCACGCCAAATAGACGGCATGGGCGGTGCGGACCCGCTGACGTCAAAAGTTGCGGTTGTTGGCAAATCGTCACGCAGCGGCGTTGATGTGGATTATCTGTTTTTGCAGGTGGGCGTGGATCAGCCACTGGTGAGTGACGCGCAAAACTGTGGCAACCTTTTGGCCGGCGTGGGGCCGTTTGCCGTTGAGCGCGGGTTGGTTGATGCGGGCGACCGGCAAACATCGATTGTCATTTACATGGAAAACACCGGGCAGACAGCCACTGCGGTGATTGCAACGCCAGGTGGCGTTGTCCGCTACGGCGGGGACGCGCAAATTGACGGCGTGCCGGGTACAGCGGCACCGGTGACGATCACTTTTCAGGATACCGCCGGATCCAGCTGTGGTGCGTTGCTGCCCACGGGCAACCGTTTGGATGTGATCGACGGCGTTGATGTGACCTGCATCGACAACGGCATGCCCTGCGTGGTTTTGCGGGCAAAGGATTTGAGTATTTCTGCAAAGATGAAACGGGGGGAACTTGAGGCGGATGCTGTTTTAAAGGGTAAACTGGAAAGCATCCGCCTGCAGGCCGGGCCGATGATGAACCTTGGCGATGTCACTGAAAAGACGGTTCCAAAGATGACCCTGGTCTTTGCGCCGAGTCACGGCGGGGTGATTGATACCCGCACGTTTATTCCGCACCGGTGCCACGCCTCGATCGGCGTTCTGGGCGCGGTTTCAGTGGCCACGGCCTGTTTGCTGGACGGCACGGTGGCGCATGATCTGGCAAGGATCCCGCCCGGAAGCCCCAAAATTATGAAAATTGAGCATCTGATCGGTCAGACCACCATCGTTGCGGATGTGGATCAAAACGGCAGCGTTACAGGCGCCGCGGTCCTTCGGACGGCGCGAAAGCTGTTTGACGGGGAAGTGTTTGCCAAATGAGCGGTGCGCGGCAGGTGATGGACGCGGACTGGTTGTCGTTTCATCCCAACCCCAAAGTGCCGGAATTCATACTTCCCAGGGGCGCGGTTGACGCCCATTGTCATGTGTTTGGGCCATCAGACCGCTTTCCCTTTGCCAAAGGGCGCAAATACACGCCCTGTGACGCGGGCAGGGACAAACTGTTTGCGTTGCGCGACCACCTTGGATTTTCGCGTAATGTGATTGTGCAGGCCTCGTGTCACGGACGCAACAACGACGCATTGCTGGACGCACTGAACGGGGCGGACGGTTTGGCCCGCGGCGTGGCGGTCGTTTCACCCGATATTTCCGACGCGGACCTTTCGGTCATGCACGCGGCCGGGGTGCGGGCGGTGCGGTTTAATTTTGTCCGCCGGTTGGTGGATGTGGTACCCAAAGAGGTGTTTTTAGGCATCGCGGAACGGATCGCGGCGCTGGGCTGGCACATCGTGGTTTACTTTGAAGCGCCCGATCTGGAAGAGTTGATCCCCTTTCTGCGCCGGTTGCCAACGGTTGTGGTCATTGATCATATGGGGCGGCCGGATGTTGCAAAAGGTGTGAAACACCCTGATTTTCAGCGGTTTGTCGGGCTGATGCAGGATGAAAAATTCTGGACGAAAGTATCCTGCCCGGAGCGGCTAAGCCAAACGGGGCCGCCCTATGGGGACGTTGTGCCCTTTGCCCGCGCTTTGGTTGATCAGTTTACCGACCGGGTGTTGTGGGGAACCGACTGGCCGCATCCGAATATGAAATCCCATATGCCCGATGACGGCGCACTGGTGGATTTCATACCGCAGATTGCAGGCACCAAACAAAAACAGTCTGCACTGCTTGTGGACAACCCCGTGCGGCTGTACTGGTCCTGAACCGGTTGACATCACAGCAATGTTTCTTGTGGGGCGGGCAAGTGCGATTAACATAAAACCCGCCGATAAATGCAAGGTCAGATCAAAAGTGCCAAAATCAAAGTCCCGAAAAGCCACCGCAAAATCCCCGGCCAAAAAGCCGCGCTATGGCGCAAACATTGGCCGGTCCAGTCAACGGACAAACAATCTTGCCGGGCTTGGCGCACTGGTTATCGTGCTGGGCGTTGTGGCGTTCTGGTGGTTTACACAACAAAGCGCCAATCAACAGGAAGCCGAAGTTTCAAGCCTGTCAGGTGCGGGGCAGGCGGCTCTGGCGCAGGTTCAGACCCATCCCAATCTTGGCAATGATCATCTGGGACTGGGCGAAACAAAGGAATATGACAGTCCTTTTCCCACGTCCGGTGATCACGCCGCAACAGCGATCAGCCCCGGGTTTTATGCCAGACAACTGCCGGACACGGGGTTGGTTCACTCTTTAGAGCACGGCAACATCGTTTTTTACTATGACGCGCCGGAAGCGGCAACAATCCAGCAGTTAAAGGACTGGGCTGCCCTTTATGACGGACCGTGGGATGGATTTATTGCCACAGTTTCGCCGGGCCTGGGCGACGCAATCGTACTGACGGCCTGGACCAAATCGCTGCGGCTGGACCAGTTTGACGCGCCCGCGGCGGCGGCCTTTATCGACGCTTTTCGCGGACGCGGGCCGGAAAATCCGGTGCGCTGAATATCCGTCAGGCGCTCTATTTGCCTTTCCAGACCGGATCACGTTTTTCAGCAAATGCGGCCTGACCTTC
>CAYZQS010000061.1:0-15098 GCA_964480735.1 uncultured Rhodobacterales bacterium | reverse complement strand
CTCACGACCTTTCGTCCCCCAGACGAACGCGCTACCAAGCTGCGCCATAGCCCGATTGGCCCGAGTTATACTGTTTTTGCGAAGTGGAGCAAGCGTCAAACGCGCCCGTCACCCACTCTGCCCGGCCGCGTCCATGCGGTTACGCAGGTTCAGCAATTGCTGGTAAAGCGCGGCGATCCGGCTTTCGTCATCAACCGGTGGTGCCGGTTCCGGTGCCTGTGGACGATCCGGATGGCTGCGCAGCACCTGTGGCGGCAATTCAGGTGACGGCGCGGCGACAATCCGCAGTCCAACGTTGACCTCGGTTTCCCGTTGTTCCGGCACGATCACTTCCGGCGCCTTGGCCGGTTCCGGCGCGGCGGTCAGCGGTCCTGACATATCCGCCACGTGCTTTATGCCCTTTTCCCGCAGGATTTTCTGTACGCCTTTTATGGTGATACCATCATGATGCAACAGGCGTTTTATTCCGCCCAAAAGCAGCATGTCGTTGGGACGGTAATACCGTCGCCCGCCGGCGCGTTTAACAGGTTTGATCTGGGAAAAACGACTTTCCCAAAAGCGCAGTACATGGGCCGGTGTTTCCAGCCAATCGGCGACTTCGCTTATGGTTCGAAAAGCGTCACGGGATTTAGCCATGAGCGGTTATCTTACGCCTTGTTGCCAGCGGCAACCTTGTCTTTCATCAGATGCGACGGGCGGAAGGTCAAAACCCGGCGCGGCAAAATGGGCACTTCTTCGCCGGTCTTTGGGTTGCGGCCAACCCGGGCAGATTTATCGCGCACACCGAAAGTGCCAAAAGAAGAAATCTTGACACTTTGGCCGGATACCAGAGCGTCCGACATATGCTTTAAAACGCTTTCAACCAGATCAGAACTTTCGTTTCTGGACAGGCCGACTTCGCGGAAAACCGCTTCGCTTAGATCCATCCTTGTCAACGTGCTGTTTCCCATTTCACGACCCCCCAAGTTGTTTGTTCAGAGAATAGGGAGGTTCTGATTTAGGAGTCAATATCAACAGCTTGGAAACAAGCGATTTTTTGCCTCGCATGCGCCTACAGACGCAATATCACCGCCCCCCAGGCCAATCCGCCGCCGATTGCCTCTGTCACCAGAACATCATTTTCTTTGATCTGGCCGCGGGTTTTCGCCACAGACAGGGCAAGGGGAATCGAAGCCGCAGAGGTGTTGCCGTGATCCTGCACGGTGACCACCACGCGCTCTATCGGCACGCCCATTTTCTGGGCGGTGGATTTTATGATGCGCAGATTTGCCTGATGAGGCACCACCCAATCGACATCATCCGCCGTCAATCCGGCCTTGTTCAGCGCAGCATCGGCCGTTTGCGCCAGCTTCACCACCGCGTGTTTGAAAATCTCGCGGCCCTCCATTTTTAAAACGCCGGTGGTTTGGGTGGAGGATACGCCACCATCCACATACAAAAGACTGTTAAACCGCCCGTCAGAGTGCAGATCAGTGGCCAGTATTCCACGGTCGCTGGATGTGCCGGTTCCGTCGCGTCCCTCAAGAACCAATGCCCCGGCACCATCGCCAAACAACACGCAGGTTGACCTGTCGGTCCAATCCATAATACGCGAAAATGTTTCCGCACCAATCACCAGCACGCGGTTGGCCTGCCCCGAAACAATCAAGGCGTTGGCATTGCTCAGTGCATAAACAAACCCGGCACAGACCGCCTGAACATCAAAGGCAAAGCCCTTGGTCATGCCAAGCGCGCATTGAACTTTCGTGGCGGTTGACGGAAATGTCTGGTCAGGCGTGGAGGTGGCAACAATGATGGCGTCCAGATCTTCGGGCGTGATGTCAGCATCCAGCAATGCGTTCAGCGCCGCCTGGATCGCCAAATCAGACGTCAACTGCCCTTCGGCTGCAAAATGTCGCCTCTCGATGCCTGATCTGGTCTTGATCCAAGCGTCGCTGGTGTCCAGTGTTGCCTCAAATTCCTTATTGGGAACAATGCGTTCCGGCAAATAATGGCCGATACCGATAGCGACCGCGCGGCGTGTTGTCATGAGGCGTCTTTGATGTTTTCAGAACCAGTGGCTTCATCATTATGTGCCACAGAGCCGGATGCAACCCGGGCCGCAAGTTTTTCTGAAAAACCCGATTTCGCCAGCTGATAGGCCAGCCCGATGGCCGCTGACACCCCCATCGTGTCTGCATCGCCGTGGGATTTTATAACCGTGCCGTTCAAACCCAAAAACACCCCGCCGTTCACCCGGCGCGGATCAATCCGGTTGGTGAACCGGCGCAGCGAGGTCAGGGCAAAAAGCGCCCCGATCCGCGACAGCAGCGTGTGCTTAAAGGCATTTTTCAACAACATGCGGATCTGCGTTGCCGTGCCCTCGGCGGTTTTCAGCGCCACATTGCCGGTAAACCCGTCTGTTACGATCACGTCCACCCGGCTGGACGGAATATCACCGCCTTCAACAAAGCCGACAAATTCTATACCGTTGTCATTTGCCGCCGCGCTGATCAGATCAGTCGCGTCTTTCAGCGCCGCGCGGCCCTTGTGCTCTTCGGTGCCGACATTCAGCAATCCAACCCGCGGGCGGGCGATATTCTGGCCGTTGCGGGCGTAAGACGCACCCATCAGGGCATATTTCAGCAAATCTTCGCCCTCGGCACGAATGTCGGCGCCCACATCCAACATAATGTTGAAACCTGTCGGATTGTCAGAGGGCCACAAAATTGCAATCGCCGGTCGCGAAACGCCCGGTGCCTTACGCAGGCGAAACATTGATACCGCCATCAACGCGCCGGTGTTGCCACAGGACACGGCAACCGTCGCCTCGCCCTCGCGCACCGAATCAATGGCGCCCCACATGCTGGTTTCTTTACCGTGGCGCATCACGTGTCCGGGTTTGTCGTCCATCGCCACGACTTCTTTGGTGTGACGGATGGCACAACGCGCGCTTAGGGCTTTGCGTTTGGAAATGGCACGGCGCAGGGTCTGCTCGTCGCCATGCGCAATAAACCGGATTTCCGGATTTTCCTTCAGCGCCCGGGTCATACCGGCAATGATGGTATTGGGGCCGCGGTCGCCGCTCATGGCGTCGATCGAAATGATCACCCCAGATTTAGAAGAATTTGCCTGCGTACTGTCGGCCGTCATGCGCTACTGCCCCCCGGCAGAGTTGCTTACGCCGCGTCCTCGTCCAGATCAATGTCGTCCACCTGAACAACAACTTCGCGATCTGCGTAATGCCCACATGCGGCGCATATGTGATGTGGGCGCTTTAGCTCCCCACAGTTCTGGCATTCATTTGGATTGCCTGCAACCAGCGCGTCATGCGACCGACGCTGGCCTCTGCGGGACCGGGTAATTTTACTCTTTGGGACTGCCATGTCACACCTTTGGTTTTCCGAACAGACGCCCGGTGGTTTTATGCGGGCAACGGCCCTGAATTTCCTGCGCTGTATAGACTTGCGCGTCCAACTGCAACTGCCCGCCAAAGTAAATTTGGAAGGAAGCGGCGAAAATACGCAAAATGACGGAATTGGCAAGATATAATCGTCGGTTATTCCTGCAATTTTGCCTTTAATGCAGACAAGGCCGCAAAAGGTTTTACGTCCGCGTCCTTTAGCGGCGAGACGCCGGGTGCTGCAAAGGCAGTGGTTTTCAGTTCCGCGTCCTTGGCCCGGGGATATTCCGGGAGCGCCAGTACCAGAGCTTCGATCATGATCTGGCCTAGATCGATATTTTCTCCCAGTGGCTCTGCTTCGTCGTCACCGTCAAATTCAACGGTTTCGTCATTTGTGTCTGAACCGTCGGGGTGTGCAAAATTGCGGCTGACACTGGTGTCGATTCGCGTGGTGACCGGTTCCAGCGAAATCACGCAGGCCTGAACGGCGGTCACGCCCAATTGCCCACGCAGACGCCAACCGGACGAACCGCTGGCGGTTATGTCGCCAAAAAACCGGATTTTACGCAGACTCAGCGCACCTGCCATATGGGCGATCACTGCCAAAACCTCACCCTCGGGCGCAATGTCAAAGCTGTTTTTACCTTTTGGTTTCAGCTCTGCGGTCTGGACCAGATGCGAAAACGCGCCCCCGTCACCTGTTGCAGATCGGATCTCTTTGGGCATGTTTTTGCTTTCAGGGTGAATTAAGTTTGCATTACGACCGGAGTTTCTTGAATTTAGAGCAAGTGCCTAGTAAGCCACAAGACAAGGTACTGCAAAAGATGAAAAAACAGGCATGATAAGACTTATCCATAAGTTAAAAGCCGGAACAATTGCTGCTGTCGTTTTGTTGATAGTTGGCTGCGCTGCGACATTCACCAATCACGGCTATGCGCCAACCGATGCGGAGCTGGACAATATATTGGTCGGTATCGACAACCGGGCATCGGTTGAAGAAACCGTGGGCCGCCCCGCAAGCACCGGTGTTTTAAGTGAAAGCAGCTGGTTTTATGTCGCATCGAAAATCCGCTATTTCACCTACAACAAACCCAAGGTGATCGACCGCCAACTGGTCGCGATTTCGTTTGATAAGCGCGGCGTCGTGACCAATATCGAGCGTTTTACCCTTGAAGACGGCAAAGTGGTGGTCATCAGCCAGCGGGTGACGGAAACCGGCATCAAGGGCATTTCTGCGATTGCACAAATTCTTGGCAACATCGGTAACGTTAATCTTGCCGACGGGCTGTAATGACGCCTTTTAGTCTTCGCTTTTCGCAGCCTCAAAATCCAAAGCTGCACCGTTGATGCAAAACCGCTGTCCGGTTGGCTGGGGGCCGTCTGGAAACACATGCCCCAGATGCGCGTCACAGGCGTTACAGATCACCTCTGTACGGCGCATAAACAGCGAATTGTCGGCCTTCTCTCCAACCGCGTCGGCGACGGCGGCCTGATAAAATGACGGCCAGCCGGTGCCGGAATCAAATTTGGCGTCAGTATCAAACAGGGCAGTGCCGCAACAAACGCAGCTGAATTTTCCGGCAGTTTTGGGAAAATTATCGTTGGTAAACGCGCGTTCCGTCTTGCCTTTGCGGGTGACTTTATACGCCATGTCAGACAGTTGCGCCCGCCATTCATCATCGGTTTTAACCACTTTGTCAGCCATGTCGATTTCCCGTTCTAAAGTTAAAAATTGGCTGATATGTAAATAGGTGATCGCCACTCAGGTTGCCAGTGTTTCATATTTTTCCCGGGTCACATTGTGTTTAGCGCCAACATAGGCCGCTTTCAGGTGCGTTTTGCGCAATCAAAGGCGGATGTGGCCGCCGCGCAGGCGTTGCGGTTCAGGTGTTTTCGCCAAGGCCGAACCACGCCAGGATTGGATCAGGATGAATTTGACAGCCGGTGTCAGCATGTGTTGATCAGCAAGTTGGGCAGCACGACGCCTGTTTGTTGTTTTCGGCTGTTAAAACTGGAAACCGCCAAAGACATTGCCACGTCTTATGCCGCGCAGTTTTACGACCTTGCGAATTTTCAGAAAAACGCGGCCCCGGCTGTGGAAATGGGAAGGTTTTGCATGTTGCCCGGATTGGCGGACCCGGACGTCCTGCGTATCGCTTGGGGGGTGTTGGCGCGATATATCGATGAAAATAGGGTAAAAACCTTGTTTGGCTGTTCTTCTTTTGCTGGAACGAACGCCGGGAACTATGATCAGGCCTTTGCGTTGTTAAACCGGAAATATCTGGGGGATGCGCACCTGCGTCCGCAGCAAAAAGCTCCAGAGGTAATCGCTTTTGGACCAACCCAAGAACGGTTTGATCTGAGGCGTGCCACAAAAAACCTGCCGCCACTGCTGCGCAGTTATCTGGCGGTTGGCGGCTGGGTTTCAGATCATGCGGTTGTGGACCGGGATCTTGATACAATGCATGTTTTCACCGGGCTTGCCATAGATGCCATTCCGCCCAAACGGGCAGAAATGTTGCGTGCGGTGCTTGATAATCCGGCAGCCGAGCAACCGACCTAAGCACCGGCGTTGTACAGTTTCACGGATTTTTTTCTTCAGCCGCCGGTGTGGCTCATGTGGCGGGTGATGCGGCCCTGAACATCCTGCCGCGAATAGTCAAAATCGTGCCCTTTGGGTTTGCGCGATATGGCCGCCCTGATCGCTGTAACCAAAGCATCATCATTGTCAGGTTGATCCCGCATCGCCTGCCGCAGATCAAATTCGCCTTCCTGACCCAGACAAGGGTACAGCATACCGGTGCAGGTCAAACGCACCCGGTTGCACGATTCACAGAAATTATGGCTGAGCGGCGTGATAAATCCGATTTTCTGCCCGGTCTCGGCCAGTCGCTTATACCGCGCCGGCCCGCCGGTGCTGAGGCTGAGGTCCTGCATGGAATACCGGCTGGCAAGCTTTTTTTCCACATCGCGCAGGTTCCAGTATTGGCCCAGCCGCTCTTCGTCGCCAATATCTTCGCCCATCGGCATCACTTCGATGATCGTCAGGTCCATGCCTTTGGCTGCGCACCACTCAACAATATCAAACAGCTCTGTATCATTGACGCCCTTAAGCGCCACCAGATTGATCTTGACCCGAATTCCAGCCGCCTGCGCCGCTTCAATTCCGGTTAGGACCTGTTTTAAGCGGCCCCAGCGGGTGATCCTGGCAAATTTTTCCTCGTCCAGGGTGTCCAGCGATATATTCACCCGCTTAACCCCGGCGGCGGCCAGATCATCGGCAAATTTCTGCAATTGCGACCCGTTGGTCGTCAGCGTCAGCTCTTTCAGCGCGCCGCTGCCCAAGTGCCGCGACATGGACTGAAAAAACCCGATAATACCGCGCCGCACCAAAGGCTCGCCACCGGTGATGCGCAGCTTGGACACGCCCTGATCAATAAAGCTGGAACACATGCGGTCCAGCTCTTCCAGCGTCAGAAGTTCCTTTTTGGGCAGGAACGTCATGTTTTCCGACATGCAGTAGACACAGCGAAAATCACAGCGATCCGTGACGGACACCCGCAGATAGGTGATGTCGCGTTTAAACGGGTCAGTCAGTTTTGGCAGTTTGGACATAGGCCCTGATACCTTCCCGCGGCATGGGCCACAAGGGGCCGTACTGTCACATTGGCTTGTATTGCAACACCATAGGCCAAGCGGGTGCAAATGTCTGATGTTTCAGCATCTTCACCGGAAAATTTGTTTCAATATGTGACAAGGGGGTGGAAATTGGCGGCAACTGGCATAAAGTTGCCCCCATGTTAAGAACGATCTTAAGGCCGGTGGCCAAAAACCTTCCGATTGCGTTGCTGTTTGGTCTTGGCGGCTGCGGGGCCACGTTTCCGATCAGTCTTGGGCCAAAACCGGTGGAAAAAGCTGCAGTATGTGCGGTTGGCGATGCGGTTTGTCTGGCGGTCAGAAAAGCCGATGAAAGCACAATGCGCCCCAAACCCCGGCAAACAACGGCAACGGCTGCTGTTGACGGTGCGTTGCGACCGGAAGATCTGGATACCACCAGCGCTGAAGAACTGCGCGAGGCGACCGCCACAACAATTGGTGCCGCTGGTCTGAAACTGGGAACCACGATCGCATCACTTGGCAACGTCAGCATCGAGGGGTTCTGGCTGGAAACCGCATTGGTGGAACACGTTACACCTGGCCGTGTCGTTTGGGCAGATAACGGAAACAGCGTGGCAGTGGAGCTGCGCCCGAAAAAGGGCGAAAAAACCAGCGGCAGCCAGATTTCGCTGGCCGCCATGCGCGCGCTGGGCGTGCCGCTGACCGCTTTGCCGGAATTGATCGTGTTTTCCGCCCGATAGCGGCCATTGCCGGGAGGCGCAGATGAACGAACGGCGCTTATTTTCGGGCCCTGACAGTTGGCAGACCCTGCGCCACCGCTTTAAGTGGCCGGATCCGGCGGGGTTTAATATCGCAGAGGCTTGTTGTGACAGCTGGGCCAAACTGGCACCCCGGCGGGTGGCTGTGATCCACGTGGACGAGAACTTTAACGAAAAATCTTACACCTATGGCGCACTCAGCGATGCTTCCAACCGCTTTGCCAATGTTCTGCGCGGGCTGGGGCTGGAGCGGGGATCGCGATGCGGTATTTTGCTGGCGCAGTCACCGGAGGTGCTGATCACCCATTTTGCCTGTCACAAACTTGGCATGGTTTCCGTGTTGCTGTTCACGCTGTTTGGCGAAGACGGGCTTTTGTACCGGTTACAGGACAGCGGTGCCGCAGCATTGGTAACAGATCGCGACAATCTGGAAAAAGTTCTTAATATCAAAGACAAATTGCCAAACCTTAAAGTCATATTTGTGATTGACGGGGCGCAATCCGGCACCCGTGATTATTGGGCCGACATCGCCTTGGCGTCGCCTGAACTGGCGCCTGTGGCAGTTGGCGGAGATGATCCGGCGCTGATTTCCTATACATCCGGCACCACGGGGCCACCAAAGGGCGTGCTGCACGCGCACCGTTTTGTTTTGGGCCATTTGCCCAGCGTGGAATTGCAGCACGATTTTTTCCCGCAACCCGGCGATGTCAGCTGGACCCCGGCGGATTGGGCCTGGATCGGGGGTCTGGTCAATATTTCCCTGCCCAGCCTGTATTACGGCGTGCCGCTGGTTTCACACCGTTTGGCTAAATTTGATCCGGATCGCGCCTTTGCGTTGATCGAAAAGATGAAAATTCGCAACATGTTCTTGCCGCCAACCGCGCTGAAGCTGATGCGACAGGCGCGTGTGCCCAAAGATGTGAACATCCGGTCCATCGGATCCGGCGGCGAGGCTTTGGGGGCAGACATGCTTTATTGGGGCAAAGAAGCGTTGGGCGTGAACATCAACGAGATTTACGGCCAGACAGAGTGCAATCTGGTGCTGTGCAGTTCTGCCACAGTGTTTGAAACCAGACCCGGCGCCATCGGCAAGGCGGTGCCGGGCCATGAGGTCGCGATTGTTAGCAGCAAGGGGCGGGAACTTCCGGCGGGTGAAACGGGTGAAATTGCCATTGGCACGCCGGATGTGGGCATGTTTTTGCGTTACTGGAACCAGCCCGAAAAAACCGCAGAACGGTTTGTTGGCAGCTGGATGCGCACAGGTGATCTGGGCGTGATGGATAAGGAGGGATATTTTACGTTTCACGCGCGGGATGATGATGTGATTACATCTTCAGGTTACCGCATCGGCCCAACAGAGATTGAAAACTGCCTGACCGGCCACGAGGACGTGGTGATGGCAGCGGCGGTCGGGGTGCCTGATCAGGTGCGTACCGAAGTGGTGAAAGCTTTTGTTGTTTTGCGCAAAGGCGCTGAATGGCAGGGACTGGAGGCAGAACTGATTGCCCGCGTGCGCAGCCGGGTTTCGCCCCATGTGGCGCCAAAAACTATTGAACCGATTGAGGCGATGCCGATGACAACCACGGGCAAAATCATGCGCCGCGAGCTGCGCAAACTGGGTTAACCGATCTTTTGCACATCCCGGCGCTTCGCCTTTGCCCAAATACTCACCTTCCGCCGAGCGTGTGCCGCGACGGTGGTCCCGCCCGGCAATTTGTGATCGAAGATCATCAAATTGCCGTATGCCCTAGGTTGCGGATTTGTACACTCACAAGCGAGTTCTCCCGCCAAAAACCTGACCTGCGGTCGGTTTTTGTTGGGCCGGGCCAACGTCGCTGGACGCTCGTTGGGCGCTCCGCGCGGGAGTATTTGGCAAAGATGAGGCAGCACTAAACAATGGAAAACACCCAAGAGACAAGCAATCTGGTGTAAGGTTCGACGCAATTTGGATGGCGCGTAAGCTGCGACTTATGGCATGTTTCTAAGGGCTTCCTTTCGGGCAAACGGCTGCATGCCCACGCCGTTGGCATTCAAAAACTCATAGACGCGACCGGGATCGTTCTTTGACAACTCCCGCAGCCACCAGCCAACGGCCTTTTGGATGAACCACTGGTGGTCGGGCACATATCCGGCAGCCCAGCCCAATATGCGTTCGCGTTGGGCAAGGCTGTCGCTGTCAGGGTTTTTCAACCGTGCCCACGGCAGACACGTTACCAGCGCCGCCCTGCGGACCCACATATTTTCATGGCCGGTCCAGGCCTCAATTGTGTCCAGCCGCACTGGATCGGCGACCAATCGCAGCGACCCGGCCTGCGCCGCGTGATCGGCGATTGCCCAGGCGTCAAAATCAGGCACCCATCGGCAGATTTCTGTCCATATGGCTTGATCCGGCACGATTTTCTTTCGAACCAACAGCTTGGCCGCGGCCACCCGGGCCTCATGAATATTGCTGTCCCACAAATATGCGGAAATTCTTGGAAGCTCCGCGAAATCAGCCGCCTGTCGCCAATCCCTCACCAGTTGATCAATTTGGGGATTTGAAACGCCCAGATAGGGGCGGCTTGCCTTATGGTACTTGGCCATCTCCTGTGCTTTCGCCCCATTGGCCAGAGTTTCAAGCTGCACAAGCGCCTGTTTGGGGGTTGGCATGCCGGCCTATTCCACGGTGACGGATTTGGCCAAATTCCGCGGTTGATCCACATCCGTACCCATCGCCACCGCCGTGTAATACGCCAGCAACTGGGCGGGCACCGCGTAAAGGATCGGGGCCAGAAAATCGGAAACGTCCGGCATGATCAGCGTTTTCCAGGTTCCTTCACCGGCTGCAGCGGCGCCGGTCTTATCGGTGATCAACACCACTTTTCCATCCCGCGCCATAACTTCCTGCATGTTGGAAACTGTCTTTTCAAACAGCGCATCCTTTGGCGCCATCACCACCACGGGCACGTCTTTATCCACCAGCGCGATGGGGCCGTGTTTCAATTCTCCGCTGGCAAAGCCTTCGGCGTGAATATAAGAAATTTCCTTTAGTTTCAACGCACCTTCCAGCGCCAGCGGGTACATCGCCCCGCGACCCAAAAAGATAATATCCTGGGCGTTGGCAAGATTTTTGGCAATGTCCCTGATTTGCCCTTCCAGATTAAGCGCGCCGTTGAACAGGGCGGGCAGGGTACCAAGGCTGGCCGCATAATCAGCCTCCTCGGCCACCGAAATATGCCCGCGCTGTCGCGCGGCCAGCACTGCAAGTGCGGCCAGTACCGAAAGTTGACAGGTGAACGCCTTGGTGGAGGCCACGCCGATTTCGCGACCCGCGACAATCGGCAAAACCACATCCGCTTCGCGCGCGATGGAGCTTTCGCTGACGTTCACCACAGCCACGATGCGGGCGACTTTTTCCTTGACGTGGCGCAATGCCGCCAGCGTGTCAGCGGTTTCACCCGATTGGCTGACAAAAATCGCGACGCTGTTTTTGGCCAGCGGCGGGGCGCGGTAGCGAAACTCTGACGCGATATCCACATCCACCGGAATGCCGGCGATCTGTTCAAACCAGTATTTGGCAACCGAACAGGCCAGATAAGCCGTGCCACAGGCCACCATCGTCAGGCGGTCAAGCCTGGCAAAGTCAATGTTGACGTCCGGCAGTGTAACGCTTTTACGGTTTTGTGCCAGATAATGCCCGATGGCCGCACCCAGCACCGTAGGCTGTTCGGCAATCTCTTTGGCCATAAAATGTTTGAAACCGCCCTTGTCAACGGATCCCATGTCGCCCTTGATTTCAACCAGATCACGGTTGGCGCGATCACCGTTTTCGTCAATGATTTCAGCGCCGTCGCGGGTAATGACAGCCCAGTCGCCTTCCTCCAGATAGGTGATACGGCTGGTCATGGGCGACAACGCCATAGCATCAGACCCAACAAACATCTCGCCGTCGCCGTGGCCGATTGCCAGTGGCGAGCCTTTGCGGGCCGCAATCAGCAAATCCTCTTCGCCCTCAATCAGAAAACACAGGGCAAAGGCCCCCTGCAGCCGGTTGATTGTTGCCGCCGCAGCGTCGCGGGGCGATTTTCCGGCCGTCATGAAACGCTCAAAGATCAGGGCCACGGTTTCCGTGTCGGTTTCCGTTTGCATTTCGCAGCCGCCCGCCACCAGTTCATCGCGCAGATCGCGGAAATTTTCGATGATGCCGTTGTGCACCACCGCCACCGCCCCGGCCCGGTGCGGATGGGCGTTTTCAACCGTGGGTGCGCCGTGGGTGGCCCAGCGGGTGTGGCCAATACCAGATTTGCCAAGCAGTGGGTCGTGCACCAGAAGGTCCGACAGGTTGACAAGCTTGCCAAGGGCGCGCCGCCGCGCAAGAATGCCGTTGTTGACCGTGGCAATCCCGGCGCTGTCATAACCACGGTATTCCAGCCGCCGGAGCGCGTCCAAAATGATCGGCGCAACCTCGTGATTTCCCAAAATCCCAACGATACCGCACATATTACTGATCCTGATCCGGCTTTTTGCGCGAAGACTTGATCGCGGTCAGCCGCGCCATCAGCTTGGTGGCAAATTCCGGCACATTGGCCTGTCTTGGCCGGCTGATCCCCAGCGCCTGTGCGGGCACATCCTTGCTGATGACAGAGCCCGAGCCTGTCATGGCTTTTGCCCCCACACTTACGGGGGCCACCAGTGACGTGTTAGAGCCGATGAACGCCCCCTCGCCAACAATTGTTTTGTGTTTCAAAAC
This sequence comes from uncultured Rhodobacterales bacterium, assembly GCA_964480735.1. GTDB lineage: Bacteria > Pseudomonadota > Alphaproteobacteria > Rhodobacterales > Rhodobacteraceae > UBA5972. The sequence continues at coordinate 2,611 of CAYZQS010000061.1, read as the reverse complement.
GCCGTCGTAATTGCATGTCACGGTGCCTGCGCCGATATTTGCATCCGCACCGATGTCCGCATCACCGATATAGGTCAGATGATTGATTTTCGCGCCGTTTCCCACCTGTGCCGCTTTTACCTCGACAAAATTGCCAACCCGGGCGGTATCGCCAATTTCCGCCCCCGGTCGCAGCCGGGCAAACGGGCCGATGGTCACGTCCGCGCCGATGTGACAGCCTTCCAGATGGCTGAACGCGCGGATTTCAGCGCCGGATTCAACCGTAACGCCGGGGCCAAAAACCACATGCGGCGCGACCACGACGTCGCGGCCAATCAGCGTGTCAAAGGCAAATATCGTGCTGTCGGGATCTTGCAGGGTGACGCCGTTTTCCAACGCCGCGTGCCGCGCGTCTCGCTGAAAAACCGCCTCTGCGGCGGCCAGTTCTGACCGGCTGTTGATGCCGAAGGTCTCTGTCTGGGGACAGGTTACAACGGAACACTTAAGTTCCTTTTGATTGGCAATTTCCACGATGTCGGTCAGATAATATTCCTGGGCTTTGTTGTTGTTGCCAATTTCAGCAACCAGATCATACAGCACCGCCGCCTCTGCACAGACAACACCGGAATTGCACAGCGTAATATCCTGTTGAATGGCATCTGCGTCCCTGGCCTCGACGATCTTAACCAGCAGGCCGTTTTCGTTGAGGACCAGCCGACCATACAGTGCGGGATCATCCGCATCAAACCCCAGCACCACCACCGCGGCACCGTCTTTGCGGGCTTTCGACATTTTTTCCAAAGTCTGGGCTGTGATAAATGGCGTGTCACCGTACAGCACAAAAATATCGCCCTTAAATCCGGCCAATTCATCTTTGGCGACCCGCACCGCGTGACCGGTGCCAAGTTGTTCTTTTTGAACAACAATATCGACCGTTGTATCGAATGATTTCGCCGCCGCCTCCACCTGACTTGCGCCAAACCCGGCGACCACAACAACCCTGTCAGATTTCAAAGGGCCGGCGGCTGCCATCGCGTGGTACAACATCGGCACACCACCCAGTTGATGCAATACTTTAGGCGCATCCGATTTCATCCGCGTGCCGCGCCCGGCGGCAAGGATTAACAGGGCATTGGGCATCAATTGGCTTTCCTAGGTTTGAAAATCTTATTAAAGGGTAAAGTGTTGTGCCGAAAGAAAAACATCTTCAACAATAGCTTCGGATCGTTACAGGACGCGCTGGTAATCAAAATGAACAACGACGCCCCGGCGCCCTTTTCTGTGATTTTTGATTTGGACGGAACATTGGCTGACACCAGCGGTGATTTGATCGCTGCAGCAAATAGATGCTTTGCCGATAGAGGCCACAAAAATGTGCTGGATCCCATAGCGGATCAGGCCACGGCCTTTGCCGGTGGGCGGGCCATGCTGCGTCTGGGGCACCAAAGGATCAACACAGACCGGATCGCCAAGGCAGTAGAAGCGGATTTCCCGGATTTTTTGAAAGCTTACGAAGAACATATAGACGTCTACACAACGCTTTATGAAAACGTCACGCCGACACTGGACAGGCTTGCGGGGCAGGGGTTCAGGCTTGGGGTTTGCACCAACAAACCAGTTGGACTGGCCCATATTCTGCTGAAAAAGCTTGCCATCGCCGATCGCTTTGCCGCTGTTTTGGGGGCGGACAGCCTGGCGGTGCGCAAACCTGATCCCGCGCATTTGCTGGAAACCATTCGGCAGGTGGGCGGGGTGCCTGAAAAATCAGTGCTTATCGGGGATACTTTGACCGACCGCGCGGCGGCCAAGAACGCAAATGTACCTTGTGTTTTGGTCACATTCGGGCCCACGGGGCAAGATGTGGCCAAACTGAAACCTCAGGCGCTGCTGGATCACTACGACGATTTATTCGCTTTGCTGGCCAAATTATTGCCGCTTTGATTTCATTGTTCCAAAAATACTCACTCAGAACAAAGACCTATCCACTTTGGGAAAGAAAATACCCGACAACAACCGCCAGCAATATCCCGCCCACAACCGCGACCGCGATCTTGGTTTTGGAATAGGGCCGTTCACCGCGAACGCTGCCGGATTGCCCGTTGACCACAAACTGAAACGTGCGGCCCCGGTATTTATATGACGCCAGCCAGACCGGCAGCAGGATGTGTTTGAACGTTACGTCTTTGACAGTTGTCTCAATATGCCCGATGCGCTGCTCGTCCCCGCCGATGTCAAAGCGCACGTCACGCTTTATCATCCGGTTCATTACGTTTCGCGCCTCTGCATAGCCCTCCTGCAACTCAACCGTATATCCTTCCGCCTTAAATCCGGCCAGAAACTCTGGCCGATAGGGCGCAAGGGCTGACATATCCCAGGGGGCCAGAGCGTCTGTGTAAGATTTCGGCAGTGATTTCGCCGCCAGCACCAAAATGTCATCAAAAAACCGCGCGACCCGCCCTGACGTGCTGTGCCAGCGGGTTTTGCGCACCTGTTCCTCGCGGGTTTCGGTTTTGCCGTCCACATCTACCTGCACTGTTCGGGTCTCGTAATAATAGGTGCCGCGCTGGCCTTTGTAACGGCTCTTGGTATCCGCGTCATAGGTCCAGTAAGGCACGTACATGCCCTGCATGGC
>CAYZQS010000060.1:6282-15217 GCA_964480735.1 uncultured Rhodobacterales bacterium | reverse complement strand
TATTTTGGCAAATATCGGTGTCTATTTTCGGCGCAACTACCCACCGTCCAAGGCCACCCAGCCCATAAATCCGATCAACGCGCCGCCCGGGCTTGCATATATTTTTGCAGGCGCATCAAGCCTTCTTTGATGTCCGCCGTTGATCGGGCATAGGAAAATCGCAATGTCTGCGCACCGCGCAGCGGGTCAAAATCAAGTCCCGGCGTCACCGCCACCCCGGCACCGTGAAGAATTTCATCGGCCAGCGCGCGGCTGTCGTCTGTAAATTCCGAAACATCCGCATAGACATAAAACGCGCCATCAGGCGGTGCAAAACTTTTGAAACCGGCCCTGGGCAATCCGTCCAGCATCAACGCCCGGTTTTGCCGGTAAACGCGCAGATTGGCCCTAAGTTCCGGCCCACAATCCAACGCCGCCAATGCGCACAACTGGGATGCGTGCGGCGCACAGATAAACATATTTTGTGCCAGCCGCTCGATTTGGCGAACATGCGTCTCGGGCACCACCATCCAGCCAATTCGCCAGCCTGTCATGGAAAAATACTTGGAAAACGAGTTGATCACGATCACATCGTCGCTGATTTCAAGCGCCGTGGTTGCGCGATTGTCATAGGTGATGCCGTGATAAATTTCATCTGAAATGAAAGCAATATCGCGTGCGCTGCAAGCATTGATCAGCGCTGCCAGCGCGGGTTTGTCAAGCATCGAGCCGGTTGGGTTGGCGGGCGAGGCCACCAGAAGACCGGCCAGATCATCCAGTTCCAGAACCTGCGGCGGCGTTGGTTGAAACCGGCTTTTCATATCCGTTTCAATACTGACCGGTTTCAGGCTCAGCGCCTTTAAGATATTCCGGTAGCTGGGGTAACCCGGATCGCCGATGGCCACACGCTGCCCGGCGTCAAACAGGCAGGTAAAAGCCAAAAGAAACGCGCCTGACGATCCCGCGGTGACGATTATCCGCTCTGCTGGAACCAACACATCGTACCAGTCACGATAGTGCTGTGAAATTCGCGTGCGCAGCTCTGGCAGTCCCAACGCCACGGTATACCCAAGGGGATCGGTCTGCATGATCTGTGTCAGCGCCGCGACCGCCTGTTTTGGCGCGCCGGTTCCCGGCTGTCCCACTTCCATGTGAACAACCGAATGGCCCGCGGCCTCGTGCCGGCGCGCAGCCTCCATCACGTCCATCACAATGAACGGATCAACCCCGCTGCGTCCGGATAACCGCATGTTTATTTGCCTTTTGCACCCGTTTGGTGTTGTTGTCTCAGGGCACCAACCGAAGGTCAACGAAAACTGTGATTGCTACGCTTATATCCCGCAAATCCGGCCGAGCGCTGACCGCAGCGTTCTTGGTGGCGGGGCTGTTGTTTGGTCAACCTGCTGTCGCGCAGGGTCTGATCCGTGATGCTGAAATCGAGGCAACGCTGAAGCGGGTGATGGCCCCGGTTTTGAAATCCGCCGGTATGGGCAGCAATTCAATTCAGGTTTTGGTGGTGAATGACCGCACGCTGAATGCCTTTGTGATCAACAGTCGCAATATTTTCGTTCACAGCGGGCTGATCACACGGATGACGACCCTGGACATGCTGCAATCGGTGATGTCCCACGAACTGGCCCACATCACCAGCGGGCATATTATCCGGCGCGGCATTGCCCAGCAAAGTGCGGCCAGCGCCGCCGGTCTTGGCCTGTTGCTCAGCCTTGCGGTGGCCGCATCCGGTTCACCCGAGGCCGCCAGCGGTCTGGCCGCGGGCACATCCGGTGCCGCCTTGCGCGGGTTTTTGTCCCATACGCGGGCCCAGGAAATCACAGCGGATAAGATTGGTGCACGCTATTTGGCCCGGGCAAATATCAACCCCGCGGCGGCCCTTAACGTTCTGGAGATTTTTCGCGGGCAGGAGGTCTTATCCATCGGCCGTCAGGACCCGTACACGCTGACCCATCCGCTAAGCCGTCAACGCATTCGCGCCCTGCAGGGCGAGGTTGCGGCTTACGGCGACAGATCGACCCAAACCACCAAAACCCTGAAATACTGGCACGCCCGGATGGTGGCAAAGTTCAACGGCTTTCTGGGCAATCCGACCGCCAGCCTGCGCAAGGTCAAAAACAGTGATAAATCAGAAGCCGCCCTTTTGACCCGCGCCATTGCCTATCACCGGCTGGCAAACCGCACAAAAGCGCTGGCCAACATCAACGCTTTGCTGGCCCGACGCCCCAACGACGCCTACTACCACGAATTGAAGGGGCAAATCCTGCTGGAAAGCGGGCAAAAGTCAGCGGCGGTTGCCTCTTACAAACGCGCTGTGGCGCTGGCACCAAAGGAACCGCTGATCATCGCCGGATACGGGCGGGCCCTGCTGGCCAACAACACCAAATCCGGCAATCGCGCCGCCCTTGATGTTCTTAAAAAAGCCAGACGAATGGACGCCCGTGATGCGCGGATGCTACGGGATCTGGCGGTTGCCTATGCCAAGGCTGGTAATAACGGTATGGCCTCTTTAGTAACCGCTGAACGATATGCTTTGCTGGTCCGGTTCAAAGATGCGCAGACCCATGCAAGCCGCGCCGCCGGTTTGCTGCCGCGCGGGTCCGGCGGCTGGTTGCGGGCACAGGATGTATTATCAGCGGCGAAAACCGCATTGGCTAAGTAAGGTTGAAATGAAAAAGATATTGCTTGTGCTGGGTTTGTTGATGTGGACCCAACCCGTGTTCGCCACCGAACTGGACGCGATGACCGACGCCGAACGGCAGGCGTTTCGCGATGAGGTTCGCGCCTATCTGCTGGAAAACCCCGAAGTGCTGATGGAGGCGATCCAAGTGCTGGAACAACGCCAACAACAGCAGCAGGCGCAAACCGATCTCGATCTGGTGCGGGAAAACGCGCTGGATTTGTTTGCCGACGGATATTCGTGGACCGGTGGCAATCCGGAAGGCGACATCACGGTGGTGGAATTTCTGGATTATCGCTGCGGGTATTGCCGTCGTGCCCATGACCAGGTGGCTGAACTGATCAGTTCAGACGGCAACATTCGTTTTATTGTCAAGGAATTTCCCATACTGGGGGAGCAATCGACAATCTCTTCCCAACTTGCCATCGCCACATTGCAGACTGCCGGTGCCGACGATTACAAACGTCTGAATGACGTGCTGATGACGTTCAATGGCGAATTGAACGAAAGCACCATCCCGCAGCTGCTGGGCCACCTGGAATTGGATGCCAATACCATCGTGGCGCGCATGAGCAGCCCAAAGGTTGCCGCTCACATCGCGGACGTAAATGCGCTGGCGCAGCGCCTGCAAATTTCCGGCACGCCGACTTTCGTCATCCAGTCCGAAATGGTGCGCGGCTATATTCCGCTTGAGGATATGCGCAACATGATTGCTTTGCTGCGCCAAGAAAACAATTAGCGCAGCGTTTGCTGAATTCGAACGTTTTGGACCCTTCCAACACCGCCTCAGCTTGCGTATAAGAAATGTCAGACGGGGCAAGCCTGCACCAGACAGGTAAGCGAATAACAACCGAGGACCGCATGGCAAAACGAAATCACGACGGCGAAGTGGAATTTGTAAAAGCACTGGCGGAACTTTTGCGCCAACAGGATCTAACCGAGCTTGAAGTTGTCCGCGAATACGGAGATCAGGACAGTCTGAACATTCGATTGGCCCGGCAGGTTACAGCGGCACCGGTGGTTCAGGCCACAGTGGCGACCGCCGCCGCGGCGGCGGCACCTGCCGCGCAACCAGCCGAAGCCGCGCCGGACGATCCGGCACAACATCCCGGTGCCGTCATTTCTCCGATGGTTGGCACCGCCTATTTGTCATCCGAACCGGGTGCGGCGGCGTTTGTCCATGTGGGGGATCAGGTCAGGGAAGGCCAAACCGTGATTATCGTCGAAGCGATGAAAACCATGAACCAGATTCACGCGCCATCCGCCGGCACTGTAAAGCGAATTTTGGTTGAAGACGGTGCGCCGGTTGAATTTGGCTCACCGCTGATGATTATTGAGTAAAAGGCGCGACGCCCCATGTTTTCCAAGGTTTTGATCGCCAACCGGGGTGAAATCGCCCTTCGTATCATCCGCGCCTGTCAGGAAATGGGTGTCGCCACGGTTGCGGTGCATTCAACCGCAGACGCTGATGCCATGCACGTGCGCATGGCGGACGAAAGCGTTTGCATCGGGCCACCGTCCAGCGCCAAAAGTTATTTGTCTGTTCCGGCCATCATTTCAGCCTGCGAAATTACCGGGGCAGACGCCATTCACCCCGGATACGGGTTTTTGTCGGAAAACGCCGAATTCGTGCAGATCGTGCAGGATCACGACATCACCTTTATCGGTCCAACCGCTGATCACATCAATCTGATGGGCGACAAGATCACCGCCAAGCAAACCATGCGCGATTTAGGCGTTCCCTGCGTGCCGGGATCAGACGGCGGTGTGCCGACCATAGCGCAGGCGCATAAGGTTGCCGATGACATGGGGTTTCCGGTGATCGTAAAGGCCACCGCTGGCGGGGGCGGGCGCGGTATGCGGCTGGCAAAAACCAAGGCTGATCTGGATCAGGCCTTCAGCGGCGCCCGGTCCGAGGCCAAATCAGCCTTTGGCAACGACGAGGTTTACATCGAGAAATACCTGACCCTGCCGCGGCACATCGAAATTCAGGTGTTTGGTGACGGCAAGGGCAAAGCCGTGCATTTGGGAGAGCGCGACTGCTCACTGCAGCGCCGCCACCAGAAGGTGTTTGAAGAAGCGCCGGGACCGGCGATTGACGCTGAAACCCGCGCCCGTATCGGCAAAACCTGCGCCGAGGCCGTGGCCGCCATCAAATATGCCGGGGCCGGCACAATCGAATTTCTTTACGAAGGCGGCGAATTTTATTTCATCGAAATGAACACCCGCCTGCAGGTGGAGCACCCCGTCACCGAAGCCATTTTTGGGGTTGATCTGGTGCGCGAACAAATCCGCGTCGCCGCAGGCGAAGACATGTCGTTCAAGCAAAGTGATCTGAATATCAACGGCCACGCAATAGAGGTGCGCATCAATGCCGAAAGCCTGCCCGATTTCACACCCTGCCCCGGCAAAGTCAGTATGTTTCACACACCCGGCGGCCTTGGCGTGCGCATCGACAGCGCGCTTTACGACGGCTATTCCATTCCGCCCTATTACGACAGTTTGATCGGCAAACTGATTGTACATGCACCGGACCGTCCTGCGGCGCTGGCACGTTTGAACCGCGCTTTGGGCGAGCTGATTGTGGACGGCGTTGAATCCACAACCCCGCTGTTTCGCATGCTGCTTGAACAACCGGATGTTCTGAGTGGTGATTATGACATTCACTGGCTGGAAAAATGGCTGGACGCACAAAGCCCATAGTCCGACTATCGTTGTCCTGAACACTGGTAAATCCCGCATGGCCCCCAAGGACGCCCAAGCAATCACACCGGAACTTTTGCTGCATGCCTATGCTTGCGGCGTTTTTCCGATGTCAGACGGCGGAAAAGATGATCCGGTGTATTGGGTTGATCCGGAAATCCGCGGCATTCTGCCGTTAAACGGCTTTCACATTTCCAGGTCCCTGGCCCGCCTTTTGCGCCGCGACATTTTTGAGATCAGGGTCAATACGGATTTTGAACATGTCTTGAAACACTGTGCTGACCGCCGCGAAACCTGGATAAATGCAGAAATCTTGTCTCTTTACAGTGATTTACACAGGCTTGGATTCGCCCATTCGCTGGAAGTATATGAACAGAATACGCTGGTGGGCGGGGTTTACGGCGTGGCACTGGGAAGCGCGTTTTTTGGCGAAAGCATGTTTTCGCTGCGTCCAAGCGCGTCCAAAATCGCGCTGGCCTATCTGGTCGACCGGCTGCGGTTAACCGGATTCACGCTGTTTGACACGCAGTTCACCACGGACCACCTGATCACACTTGGGGCCGTCCAAATCAGCCGCGAGGCCTATCACGGCCGCCTAAACGCCGCCCTCTCGCGGCGGGCAGATTTGTTGGTTCAGCCGTCAGACGTTTCCGGCTCCGGTTCCGGCATTTTGCAACGCAACACCCAGACATCATAGCGCGGGTGATCCAGTGCGGATATCGCCGGGGACGAGGCGATCATCCACCCCTCAAAGCGCGGCGCATCCTCGCGGATGTCGCGGATCGTCAGATAAACAAACGCGTCAGAGGCCGGGTTTTCGGTCGGGTATCGGCACTCCTGAACGGTGATTTCAAGCCGCTCAAAGTTGATCATACCGCCGTTGGGCACATCCAGATCAACCAGATGTCCGTTCGCCGTATCCAATCCCCGCAGTATGGCGCCGGTTGCGGTCGTGGTTGGTATTTGCTCCTGACCAACGGCAATCCCGGCAAGAACAAATGCCAGAAAACCGGCCAGCGCCAGCCTCATTTATCGCCACCACCAACGAATTTCATCAGCAGATTGATAAAGCTGACAGAGCCCTGCGTGTCCTCAATCTCGTCTCCGGGGCCCAGATTATCGGGCGAGCCACCCGGCACAATCTCCACATAATGCCCTCCCAGCAACCCTTCGGAAGACACGATGATCTGGCTGTCTTCTGAAAAGGCCAGCCCGTCAATGACGCTTATTTTTGCCTCTGCGCGGTAGGTTTCGGAATTCAGTTCCAGGCTGGTAACTTTGCCAATTCTAACCCCCGCCATGCGCACTTCGGTACCAACCCCGATGCCTTCGGCGGATCGAAAACTCGCCGTCAGTTCGTATTCACCTTCCGGCGTTCCGGTAAATTCCGCATCCGTGGCGAAATAGATAAATCCGGCGGCCACCATCAGCACGACCGCGCCAATAAGTGTTTCTGTGGTATTCTCTGCCATCAAATTTTCAGGCACCTATTCAGGTTGCCATGCCTCGTAATCCGCCCGCCGCAGCGGTTTGTCCGCCCGCATGGAACCCGCCGGCGCATAGGCCTGCGCCGTGCCGGTCAGGTTTTCAACATGCGGTTTTTCCCATGCCTTGTGGGCCAGGGGTTTTTGGCTGGGCAGGTCGTTGAATGTGTAATGCAACCAGCCGTGCCAGTCTGCCGAAACAGTGCTGGCCTCGGCATCGCCACCATAAATCACCCAGCGGCGTTTTCCGTCCTTGGTCTGGTAATAAGCGTTACCAACCATATCCTCGCCCACCAGCACACCCTTGCGCCACGTGAACAACTGGGTGCCAATAGTCTGGCCACCCCACCAAGTAAACAGGCGCTTAATGAAATTCATGATCGACACCGTGGCCCCAAAACGCAATTCTCACGGTTATATGCATCGGATATACCTGAAAGGTCCAGCATAGGTTACGACGCCGTCGCAGCGTCTTCTTTGCGATCAGCATAAATCATCAGGGGATTGGCCTCGCTGTTCACAGCTTCGTCGTTCACGACAACTTCGCTGACGTCATCCAACCCCGGCAGATCAAACATCGTATCCAGCAGTATATCTTCCATGATCGACCGCAGACCGCGCGCGCCGGTTTTGCGGGCAATCGCCCGTTTGGCGATGGCCTTCAGGCTGTCGTCGGTGAATTTCAGCGCCACATCTTCCAGTTCAAACAACCGCTGATACTGTTTCACCAGCGCGTTTTTAGGTTCTGACAGGATGGTCACCAGCGCGTCTTCGTCCAGATCGGTCAGCGTGGCAATCACCGGCAGGCGGCCGACAAATTCCGGGATCAGGCCAAACTTCAGCAGGTCTTCAGGCTCCAGTTCCGTGAACATCTCCCCAACCGTGCGGGCCTCTTCGTCCTTAACGTCAGCGCCAAAACCAATCGCCGAACCCTTGCCGCGCTGGGATATAATCTTCTCAAGCCCGGCAAACGCCCCACCGCAGATGAACAGAATATTTGTGGTATCGACCTGCAAAAACTCTTGCTGCGGATGTTTGCGCCCGCCTTGGGGCGGCACAGAGGCAACCGTGCCCTCCATGATCTTCAACAGCGCCTGCTGCACACCTTCACCCGACACATCCCGCGTGATCGAAGGGTTGTCAGACTTGCGGGTGATTTTATCGACCTCGTCAATGTAAACGATGCCCTTCTGCGCCCGCTCCACATTGTATTCAGACGCCTGCAACAACTTTAATATAATGTTTTCAACATCTTCACCCACATACCCGGCTTCTGTCAGCGTGGTGGCGTCTGCCATTGTAAACGGTACATCAATGATGCGCGCAAGCGTTTGCGCCAGCAAGGTTTTGCCGCAACCGGTCGGGCCGATCAGCAGTATGTTGGATTTCGCCAGCTCGATTTCCGGGCTTTTGTTTGCGTGGTTCAGACGCTTGTAATGGTTGTGAACCGCCACAGACAAAACCCGTTTGGCCAGATCCTGACCGATCACGTAATCGTCCAACACGTTGCAGATGTCGCGCGGCGTGGGCACGCCGTCGTCAGACTTGACCATCGACGATTTGGTTTCTTCGCGGATGATGTCCATGCACAATTCAACGCATTCATCGCAGATGAACACCGTTGGTCCGGCAATCAGCTTGCGAACCTCGTGCTGGCTTTTGCCGCAAAATGAACAGTAAAGGGTGTTTTTTGAATCACCGCTGTTAGAGTTCGCCATGTATCACCTCAGCCGTATATCTATCTGACTTTGGACCGTTTGCGGCCCGGTTTTCTGCCTGTGAGGGCAGACTATGGCAGAAAACAATGACACACAATTCATTTTGGCGTCAATTTGCCTGCCGTGACAAAACTGCATACCGGCAAAATCTACTCCTCGGTCTCGTCTTTGCTGCGTTCTTCAACGATTTCATCCACAAGTCCCCAGGCTTTGGCCTCTTCGGCGGTCATGAAATTATCGCGGTCCAGTGCCTGTTCCACCTTTTTCAACGGTTGACCACAATGTTTTACATAGATTTTATTTAGGCGATCCTTAAGTTCCAGAATTTCCTTGGCCTGCAAGGCAATGTCAGAGGCCTG
>CAYZQS010000060.1:3227-6182 GCA_964480735.1 uncultured Rhodobacterales bacterium | reverse complement strand
GACATGCCGTCATGCACGGGACCCGACAGAAAGATAATCCGTTCCTTCAAAAGCCGCGAAAAAATATCATACGACCGCTCGCCGCGGGACGTTTGCTCCACCACCATGGGGACAAGGTTGTTCATATAGTGATCAATGGGATCTCGCATCAGGGGCCTGCCTTTGCTCTGCTCTGCGCGTGCTTGTAATTTACGCGCCCTACCAGAGTCTTAGTGACCCGCACGATGGGGTTCAAGGGGGCTAAAGGGCCGCATGGACCGCAAAGCGATTGCCAAAGCTAAAACTTGAATGAGCTGCTGAGAAGTTAATTTAGCAAAAGCAAATTCATCCCGCGCAGCATGACAGTTTTGAAACATCCTTGTCAAAGGTCTGCGCCGCCAGTTTCAGCCCCTCCACGGTCGTCAGATAGGGGAAAATCATTTCGCCAAGCTGTTCATAGGACATACCCGCCCTGATCGCCATGGCCGCGGTCTGAATGCTGTCGGACCCTTCAGGTGCCAGAATATGGGCCCCCAGCAGTTTCTTGGTTGCACGGTCTGCCACCAGCTTGATCAGCCCGCGCGTGTCCCGCGCCGCCAGCGCACGGGGCACGTTTTCCAGCCCCAAAACCGAAGTCTGCGCGTCAAACCCGGCGGCTTTTGCCTGCGCCTCGGTCAGCCCCACACTGGCCACTTGTGGGTCACAAAACACCACCGCTGGCACGACCGCGTTATCATAGCTCAAAGAATTGCTGTTCATGGCGTTCTTGGCTGCAATCTTGGCGCCATAGGCCGCCATATAAACAAACTGATCTTCACCGGTCACATCGCCGGCCGCGTAAACGCCGTCGCGCGAGGTGCGCATCCGGTTGTCAACCACAACACCGCCCTGCGCTGACACTTTGATCCCGGCATTTGCCAATTCCAAAGACTCCACGTTTGGAACCCGTCCGGTGGCCAACAACAGCTTTTCGGCACTCAAAACCTCAGCGCCATAGCTGCCTGTCACCTGCAAATTCACCTGCCCGTCCGCCTCCGCTACATTTTCATAACTCAGCCCGTCCAAAACCCGCACGCCTTCCAGTTCAAAATATTCCGTAAGCGCTGCGCTGATTTCAGGCTCGCCTTCCGGCAGCAACCCCCGCCGGGTGACAATTGTCACCTTTGTACCCGCACGGGCAAACATCTGGGCCAGCTCCACGCCGATATAGCCACCACCCATCACCAGCAGCGATTTTGGCAGCGTTTCCAGCTCCAGTATCGACGTGCTGTCATAATGGGTGACGCTTTCTATTCCCTCAATTTCCGGCACGTGAGGTTTAGAACCCGTGGCGATGATGACTTTATCAGCGTCGATGGTTTTGCCGTTCATTTGCAAACCACCCTTTTCGTCAAACACGGCCTTGCCTTCCAAATAGGCAACCGATTGATAATTCGGCAAAACATCGGTGTATTTGGCCGCACGCAGATCATCCACCAGCGCCTGCTTTTGCTGCACTACCGCCTGCCAGTCGGTGACCGCAGCGCTGGCCTCAACGCCGTCAAACCGTGCTGCCACCGCTTTGATATGCATGGTGTCCATCGCCCGGATCATCGCCTTGGACGGCACACAGCCCACGTTGACACAGGTTCCGCCGATGGTCCCGTAACCAATCAGCGCCACCCGCGCGCCGTCGTCAGCCGCGGTGATGGCCGCGGAAAATCCGGCTGATCCGGCACCTATCACGGCCAGATCATAAGTGGCGTTTGGATTTTGAACTGAACTGTCAGGCATAGGTTTGATCCTTGGTTTTGGTGGCGATATGGCTCAGCCGGCAGAGTTTTTGGACCGGCGATAGAGCGCGTAAATCGTCAGACCGATAAAAAAGAAAAGCGCAGGGAACAGCACGATGTCCAGCTTTCCCACGAACGCTGACAGCCCGACAAGCCCAAACAGCACCACCAATACCGGCGTGAAACAACACAGCGCCGCAACGACCGTCCCGATCACGCCATACGCAAAAAGTTTGTCTTTCATGCGCCTCCACCTCTTTTATTTCGGTCCCTGGTCAATCTGCAAATGGTACAAAAAACCGGCCGACAGGCTGTTTGCTTGCACCCACAAACGTTCAATTCTCAGGAACTGGAGTCCTCATCAACCAGAACCTCGGACGTGTAGCCATACATCAGGGTCCATTCGGCAATCTCCTGCGGGTTGGTCACGGCGTCATCATAAGAAACCACATAAACCGCGCTTTCGCCGTCCTCTGCAACGATGGCCTCAATGATATCAACGCTTTCGATCATTTTCATGGCTTCGCCTGCGATGAACTTGCACGAGGGGCAGTAAAGACCACTGACCTCGATATTGGTTTGCTGTTCCTCCGCCCAGGCGGCCCCGGTCGTCATCAGACCAAGGGCACAGGCGATAATCAGATTTTTCATTTTTTGTTCCATTTCTCAGTAGCCCAGAAAGTAAGGTGTGACGTAAGGAAAGACCAAAGCGGCCATGATGATTGTCGTCGCGCTCCACAATGATATTTTCATGAAAATCTTGTTCGCCGGTCGGGCACAGACCGCACCGTCAGCGCAATCCTGCCCTGCAGGTTTGTACACCTTCCAAAAGCCATAGATCAGCGAAGCCCCGGCAAAAGCAAAGAAAAACCATTTGTACTGATAAAGCGCACCCAGCCGCCCGATCCAAGCACTGGTCACGCCAAGGCTGAACAACACCAGCGGCAGGATGCAGCACGACGTCATCGCCAAAGCACCCAGCACCCCGCCCGCCGTGGCCACCTTGGTGCCCATATCTGTCTTATCCGGCTCAAGTTCTTTTTGCGGGGTCATTTCGTTTTGCAAAGCCACAGACGCAAATCCTCATTTACAGACTCTCTGTTTGTGTCCTAATGTCTGTAGTGACTACAGATACAAGGATTATTTCGATGCCCAAGATCACAAAGTTGCGAGGTTACGCCATTGGTCAAATGTCCGCCCAAAG
>CAYZQS010000060.1:0-3127 GCA_964480735.1 uncultured Rhodobacterales bacterium | reverse complement strand
GGCAAGGGCGATGTGCCGGATTGTCCGATCATCGAGACGTTGTTTGAAAGTCAGGCACCATAGAAGTCGAACCGACAAATGTAATTTGTTCAGCGGCAATAAATTTTTGCAGCCACGGCAATTTAATGTATACGTCAAACCAAGCCACGCTGGTCCAGTCGGTAAACCCAATGGACCTAGCTAGAATGGAGGGGATACCATGAATATTTCACGCAATTTTCTGTTGATGGGCATCGTTTACCTGCTGATTGGCATGTTGATAGGCATGTATATGGGCGGTTCGGAAAATCATGAATTGACCGGCGCCCACGCCCATATCAATTTGGTGGGTTTTGCGTTGATGACAATATTTGCGCTCGTTTACCGGGTCTTTCCTGAAATGGGTAACTCCGGACTGGCGCGTCCTCATTTTTGGCTGCATCAGGCGGGCACCCTGATCTTGACAACCATGCTGGTGTTGGTGCTGTCGGGCACTGTTACCGATGAACAGCTCGGAGCAGGCGGCATCCTGTTTCCGATATCCGAAACTTTGTTGGTCATCGGCACGCTGTTGTTTGGCTGGAACGCATTGCAAAACGCAAAATAGCGCAAAACGAACCGACAGGCGGCGACAGTTTCACGGGTTTCGTTGCGATAAATGGGCTCCGCGCGGATCAAAGTGGGCCAGCCAAAGGTATGTATGAAATACATATCAAATACCGATGAAATACATACGTCCAAAAACACAAAAACCGGTCCGCAAAAGCGATCCGTTTTCAGTCAACCTGCGCGAAAGGATTACTCCTCGCTCAGGGCCTCAACCGCTTTTTCCAGATCTTCCTTGGACACGTCTTTTTCGCTGACATCGGCCAGTTCCAGCACGAAATCAACCACTTTGTCCTCAAAGATCGGGGCGCGAAGCTGTTGCAGGGCCTGCTCATTTTTCTGAATGAATTCAAAGAATTCCTTCTCCTGCCCGGGGTATTGCCGCGCCTGTTCAGCCGCCGCACCCTGCATTTCCTGATCGCTGACCTCAACCCTGTTCTTGTTGCCAAGTTCGGCCAAAAACAACCCCAACCGCACGCGGCGGGTGGCCAGATCGGTGTGTTCATCGGTTGTTTCGATTTCCGGGTGATCATGGCCCGTCACATCCGGGTTGTCGTCGTGCCACAACTGATGCGCAATCTGATTGGCTTCGGCTTCCACCATGCTGGGCGGCAGATCAAAATCAATGATTTCAACCAGCGCGTCCATTAACCTGCGCTTAAGAATTGTCCGCGCGGCACCGGCGTATTCAAGGCCCAGCCGGTCCGCCACCTGCCCTTTCAGGGCGGCCAAATCGTCAGAGCCAAATTTCTTTGCCAGTTCATCATCAATCGCCGCCGCGCTTGGTTCCTTTACCGCGTTGATTTTACACGTGAATTCCGCGTCTTTTCCAGCCAGCGCCTCAGCGCCGTAGTCAGCCGGAAACGCCACCTTAACCACTTTTTCATCACCGGCCTTTACGCCAACCAGCTGTTCCTCAAAGCCCGGAATGAAAGAGTTTGAACCCAGCACCAGCGGATAATCATCCGCAGCACCGCCTTCGAATGCCGCTCCGTCAACCGTGCCCAGAAAATTCATCATCACCTGATCGCCGTCCTGGGCATTGGCACCTTTTTTGCGATCGGTATATTCATTGGCGCTGGTCGCCAGGTTTTCCAGGGCCGCGTCAACCTCGCCGTCGTCAACCTTGGCCACAAGGCGCTCCAGTTTTATCTTCTTGAAATCAACATCCGGAATGTCCGGCAGGGCCTCATAGTTCATCGAGACCTCAATGTCGTCGCCCTCTTTCCAGTCCTCATTTGTCATCTTGACGTCCGGTTGGCCGGCGGGCCGGTCACCTGAATCGCTGAAATGTTTCTGCATGGCCTCATCGATGCTTTCCTGCATGGCTTCGCCCATGACAGAACTGCCAAATTGCTTTTTCATCAGGGCCATCGGCACTTTGCCTTTGCGAAATCCCTTCATTTCAAAGGTTGGCTGGGCTTCTGCCAGTTTAGAGTCCACTTTCGCGTCAAGCTCGCCCGCGCTCAGCACGATGTTATAGCCCCGCTTAAGGCCTTCGTTCAGGGTTTCGGTGACTTGCATGTCATTCGTCCTTTGTCTTCTTTCTGGTACGGGTGGAGGGACTTGAACCCCCACGCCTCGCGGCGCCAGAACCTAAATCTGGTGCGTCTACCAATTCCGCCACACCCGCGTAAACCAAAGCGGCGACCGATTGGCCGCCTCAAATTCCGCGCCCTTCTAGCAGAGGTTTTAAAGCGGTGTCCACAGGGCAAAACGGGAATTTGATATGTTTCGGTGGCCCGATTCAAACCCCCAATTTGCGGAACAGTTTGGGCAGTTCGTCGGGCAAATCCTCGGCGATCAGGCCGGGCCCAAAAGACAACGCGCAATCCACATGCAGCCACGCCGCGGTTTCAGCCGCGGTCATCGCCGAAAAACCCCGCGCCAACAGCCCGGTGATAAACCCCGCCAGCACATCGCCGGAGCCTGCCGTGGCCAGCCAGGGCGCGGACCTTTCATAATGCGCTGAGTTGATCGAACAGCGCCCGTCTGGCGCCGCAATCACCGTATCCGCCCCCTTGAACAAAACTACACACCCCGCCCGCGCCGCCGCCTCACGCGCTGCGTCCACCTTGGAAAAGGCCGGGCCGCTCATCGGCGTCTCTTCGAGCCTCTTCGCTATGTCCGGAAACAACCGCTTAAATTCACCCGCGTGCGGCGTCAGAACAACATCCTTATGCGTAAGCTCAAACAAGGCCTTTTCATTGTTCTCAAAAATACTCAATCCATCCGCATCCAACACACATGGAAGGCCCGATTTCAGCGCCACCGCCACCATATCCCTGGTGCCATCAGTCAGCCCCAGCCCCGGCCCCAGACAAAGGGCGTTGATCTTTTCGCTGCCCAGCAGCCCCGCCAATCCGTCCGCTCCGTCAACCACGCGCACCATAACCGCATTCAACTGCGCCGCGTTTTCACCCAGCGCATCCGCCGGACACCCCAACGTCACCAGCCCCGCACCAATCCGCAAAGCCCCCCGCGCCGCCAGTCGCGCCGCTCCGCCGCGGCCGGGTGGACCTGCGAGGATATGAGCGTGGCC
>CAYZQS010000059.1:0-15397 GCA_964480735.1 uncultured Rhodobacterales bacterium | reverse complement strand
ATTTGCGGGGCCTCTGAACAACACAGTCGCGCGATTTTTGTCGTCATTTTGAAAAACGACCCCCCAATGCCGACAGGGGATTGCCTGCGATCCCCGAAAGGGCCGCCCCACGGCGGGGGCTATGCCAGCGCCACATCTAATTGATAACGCTTGATATTATCGCGAACACAGATGCGATTCTCTGTCTTCGCACCAGCCCACATCCGGGCGGGGCCGTCATTTTTTCAATACCCGCGCAGTGTTCAGAGGTTCCCTAAGGCAACATCTTCCCGGGGTTCATAATATTATTCGGATCAAGTGCCGCTTTGATCGCCCGCATCACCTCCAGCGCACCCGGGTCCTTGCGCCGCGCCATCGTGGATTTCTTGGACAGACCGATTCCGTGTTCGGCCGAAAAACTGCCGTGCTGTGCCTGTACCACGTCTTCGATCATGCCAAAGACAGCCTCGGATTCGTCATTGGTATGCGCACGTCCGCTGCCGGGTTCCAGCCAGACTGAATAATGCAGGTTGCCGTCGCCCAGATGGGCGATTGTGGCGGCCTCTGCTCCGGGAAAATCCGCCCTCAAACGCTGCGCGGTCTGGCGCACGAAAGCATCCACCCTGTCCAGCGGCACGGCCACATCCGTATCAATCGACGGGCCACGGTGCACCACCACCTCAAACGCCACCTCGCGGCGTTTCCACATTTCGGCCCGCTGCGCAACCGTTTGGGCCACCACCGCGTCCAGAACATCGCCGGACGCCATCCCCTCTGCCAGGGTGTCCGCCAAAAGGGATACGATCGGAATGCTGCCGTCCGCCGCCGGCGAGGCATCCCTTGGTGCAACCGCGCCCAGTTCGACCAAAATTCCAACCTCTGCGGGTGTTTCAAACGGCGGGCGCAGGTTGGGGTGAACGTCACCAAGGTGTTCAAAATAATCCTTCGGCATATACTCAAACGCCTCCACCGCGCCGCCGCTGGCATTCTGGATTTTGTTCAGCAGCTTCAGGGCCACCGGAATCGACGTAACCGCAACCATCGCCGTGGCATAGGCTTTGGGCATTGGCGACAGTTTCAAAACTGCCGCCGTGATGATCCCCAGCGTGCCCTCCGCCCCGATAAACAGGTTCTTCAGATCATACCCGGTGTTGTCCTTATGCAGTTCGCTCATCAGATCAGCGACCGTGCCATCGGGCATCACCACCTCCAGCCCCAGGCACAAATCCCGCGTGTTGCCATAACGCAGAACGTTGGACCCACCGGCGTTGGTGGCCAGATTGCCGCCGATCATGCAACTGCCGCGCGCACCAAACAACAATGGAAACACCAGATCATGCGCCGCACAGGCCGCGTGCAGATTTTCCAGAATTACGCCCGCTTCCGCAATCGCTGTGCGCCCGGCGGGATTTATCTTTCGAATGGCATTCATCCGGTTCAGGGACAGAATTATCTGGTTTTCATTCACGCCGGGATAGGCCCCACCGTTCAGACCGGTGTTGCCGCTTTGCGGGACAACCGCAACTTTTGCCTGATTTGCCAGCTTGACAGTCGCTGCAACTTCCGCAGTTGACGCCGGACGCACCACGGCCAGCGATCTGCCCTGATACTTGCCGGTAACGTCGCGGTCAAAATTGCCGCGCTCGGTGTCACCTGACAGCACGAATTTCGCACCGACAATGCCCCGCAGCGATGACAAAAACTGTTCTGAATTCAAGGTGACCCCCTGCCCGGTGTGGCGTTTCGTCAGACGGAATATTGCGCCTTACTGTACCCTTTTTGGCCGCCTGCACCAGAGGATGATCACGCCACATCATCCATTTGGGCCTGATACGGGTTGACCTTGTTCAGATTTCTTTACCAAATGGCGTGGTGTACGCATTCAATTCAGTCGCGAAAACCAATGGATAAATCAGAGATCACCCCGCTGATGGTGGATTTTGCAGTCCAAACCGGCGCTGCCCAAATCCCGGCTGACGTCGGCCGTTTGATCCGACTGTGCGCCCTTGACTGGTTTGCCTGCGCTATGGCCGGACGCGCAGAAAATGTCAGCCGCATCCTGCGCCAAACGGTGCTTGAGGAGGGTGGTAAACCAGAGGCGCTGGTGATTGGCGGTGGTCGGGCACCCGCGCGGGCGGCGGCGCTGGCCAACGGGGCTTCCGCGCATGCGCTTGATTATGACGACACGCATTTTCTGCACATCGGTCATCCCAGCGTGGTGATTTTTGCCACCGCCTTGGCGATGGCGGAACGTCAGGGTGCAACCGGAAAGGAATTCCTGACCGCGGCGGCGATCGGATTTGAAACATCTGTCCGCATTGGCGCGTGGCTGGGCCGGTCGCACTATCAGGCCGGATTTCACCAGACCGCCACCGCCGGTGGGTTTGGTGCGGCAGTGACCTCCGGTCGGCTGCTGAAACTGGACAAGGCGCAGATGCGCCACGCGCTTGGCATCGCCGCAACCCGCGTTTCCGGCCTGAAAAACCAGTTTGGCAGCATGGGCAAACCTTATAACGCCGGACTTGCCGCAGCGGGCGGGGTGGAGGCCGCACTGCTGGCCGCACACGGGCTTTCGTCCCATGCAAACGCTCTGGACGGGCCGCAGGGGTTTGGCGAAACCCACAGTGGTGCGGCCAACCGGGACGCCATGACCAACCTTGGCAAAAACTGGCTTTGCCCGGATGTTTCTTACAAATTTCACGCCTGCTGCCACGGCACCCACGCCGCCGTTGAAGCCATAGCATTGGCCATGTCAGACCATCCAGACGCGGCGCAATCCCTTGTTAATATGCGTATTTCCGTCAATCCACGCTGGATCAGCGTGTGTAATATCGCGCATCCAAAAACCGGCCTTGAACTGAAATTCAGCTACCGGATGATCGCAGCGTTGGTGTTAAGCGGGCGGGATACGGCGGCACCGGGCAGTTTTTCTGACAGCGCGTGCAGCGATCCGGCCCTAACAAACCTCGCTGAAAAAATAACCGTGATACCGGATATTTCCATCGCCGAAACCGCCGCTCAAGTCGCGGTCACCCATGACACAGGTGCCGTAACAACAACCAGTTTCGATCTGCAACAGCCAATACCCGCGCCGCAAAAACAGGCGCGGTTGCTGGCCAAGGCGGCCGTTTTGCTGGGCGAGCGTAAAGCAAACGACGTTTGGGCGGTCATCCAAAATCTGGCGGCGGCACCGGATGTATCGAAATTTGTCCGGGCCTTTTCGGATTAAAAGCTTATCTTCCACGCAGCGGAATATTGTTTGTGTACAAATGATTATTTTCTGATAACCATATGGCAATGACCTATCACAGACCTGAAAATCTGGCTGAGGCTTTGCGGCTTGTAAACGTCGGTACACGGATATTGGCGGGTGGTACCGACCTGTTTCCGGCAACCCAAAACAGTCAGCTGCGCGGGGAAATTCTTGACATAACCGCCGTTGCCGAACTGGGCGGTATCCGCAAAACAACGGACGGCTGGCGCATCGGCGCAACGGCCACCTGGAGCACCGTGATTAACGCCGATCTGCCACCGGCGTTTGACGCCCTGAAACAGGCGGCGCGCGAGGTCGGGTCAATCCAGATCCAAAACAGCGCCACCGTGGCGGGCAACCTGTGCAATGCTTCGCCGGCTGCCGATGGTGTGCCACCATTGCTGGCGCTTGACGCCACTGTCGAAGTTTCTTCGCCCACAGGCGTGCGCGTCGTGCCGCTTGGCGAATTTATTACAGGCGTGCGCCGGGTTGATCTTGGCGCTGGCGAAATGGTGACAGCGGTGCTTGTTCCGGCGGGCATTGCCAGCGGCTGCTCTGCCTTCATCAAGCTGGGGGCGCGAAAATATCTGGTGATCTCTGTCGCGATGGTCGCTGTCTGGCTGGAAATTGACGCCGGAATAATCACCGCAGCACAAGTTTCCGTTGGTGCCTGCAGCCCGGTGGCAACCCGTTTGCCGCAGTTGGAGGCGGCATTGATTGGCTGTGACCCAACCCAGCCAAATCTATGGGCCAAAACATTGCACAGCAGCCTGAAACACGATCTGAACCCGATTGCCGACATCAGGGCCGATGCTGATTACCGGATGCACGCCGCGGAACAGCTGATCAACCGGGCGATTGCGCAGGCCGCCAGATGACCGCAGGCGCCGCCACGTATTCCGTAACGGTCAACGGCGCAAAAACGCCGGTTTTTGCACCACCCTCGCGTCGTCTCAGCGAGGTTCTGCGTGAAGACATCGGCCTGCGGGGCACCAAGGTTGGCTGTGACGCAGGCGATTGCGGTGCGTGTTCGGTGCTGCTGGACGGTCAACCCGTGTGTGCCTGCCTGACCACTTTGGCGCAGGCAGCAGGGCGCGACCTTGTCACGGTTGAAGGTCTGCCGAGCGCTGGATTTGCCAATCTGCAGCAGTCTTTTTTGCGATACGGCGCGGCGCAATGTGGTATCTGCACACCGGGGATGCTGATCAGCGCTGCGGCGTTGTTGCAGCAAAAGCCTCAGCCGACAGAATCAGACGTGCAGGACGCCCTTGGCGGCGTTTTGTGCCGCTGCACGGGTTACGCCCGCATTGTTCAGGCGGTGATGAACGCCAACCAGCCGCTGCCAGACCCAGCAGACCCGGCTGGCGGCGCTGCCATCGGTGCGGCGGTGGATCGGCTGGACGGCGGGCCAAAAGTGGCCGGAACAGAGGTGTTCGGCGCTGATTTCTGGCCCGGGGACGCGCTGCTGGTCAGGGCCGTGCGCAGCCCGCATCACGCTGCTGATTTCACCTTTGGCGACAGGGAAAAATGGCGCGGTGCCAATCCCGGCATCCTGCTGGTTTTAACCGCCGCTGACATCCCCGGTGAAAATAAATTTGGCACGATCCCGGCCTTTGTTGACCAACCGGCACTGGCGGAAAGCCCCGCGCGCCTTAAGGGCGAGGCCGTGGCGCTGATCGTCGGCGAGCCCGACGCCGTTGCCGGTGCTGATCTGGACCGGTTTCCGGTCATCTGGCACGAACGCTCACCGCTGCTTGAAACCGAAGTGGCCAAGTCTGAACCGGCAGACCGGGTTCACGCCGAACGCCCGGGCAATCTGTTGATCAGCGGTCTGGTGCGCTTTGGTGACGTGGAAACCGCGTTGCGCAATTCCGCTTATACCGCCAGTGCACAGGTCAAAACCGCCTATGTGGAACACGCCTATATCGAACCCGAAGCGGGCGTTGCGTGGCTGGACGGGGACACGCTGGTCATCCAGACCTGCACGCAGGCACCGGTTATGGATCAGGAAGAAACCGCGAAAATTCTGGGGCTGAAAAAAGACCGCGTGCGGATCATTCCGGCCGCAGCAGGCGGCGGGTTTGGCGCCAAGCTTGATATCTCATTGCAGCCCCTGATCGGCCTTGCCGCCATAAAAACCGGGCGGCCCTGCCGGATGGTTTACAGCCGCGCTGAATCCATGATGTCCACCACCAAGCGCCACCCCTCCAGTATGACAGCCACCATTGGCTGTGATGCCGGTGGAATGGTGACGGCCATGCAGTTTGACGGTGATTTCAACACCGGGGCCTATGCCTCGTGGGGGCCAACCGTGGCCAACCGCGTTCCGGTGCACGCCTCCGGGCCGTACGTAACGCCCGCCTATTACGCCAAAGCCGACGCCATTCATACCAACGGCCCCACGGCAGGCGCGTTTCGCGGCTTTGGCGTGCCACAGGGCGCGATCATTCAGGAAATATTATACGACGATCTGGCGCTGGCCTGCGGCGTGGACAGGCTGGCGTTTCGGGCCCAAAACGCTTTTGTCGACGGCAGCCGTACACCGACCGGGCAGATTATTCAGGGTGTTGGCATCGCAGAATGTCTGGCAGCGCTGCAAGACCCGTGGCACGCCGCAGGCGCTGAAATTGCGGACTGGAACGTTGCAAATCCAGACCATCCGCGCGGCATCGGCGTGGCAAGCTGCTGGTATGGCTGCGGCAACACTTCCCTGCCCAACCCGTCCACCATATTGGCGGGGATAAAACCCGACGGCACGCTGGTGTTGCATCAGGGGGCCACCGATATCGGTCAGGGTGCCAACACGGTGATCGCCCAGATTTTTGCCGACGCATTGGGAATGGCCCTGCGCCACGTCACCTTGGTTGGTCCGGATACCGCGCTGACGCCGGACGGTGGCAAGACCAGCGCCAGCCGTCAAACTTATGTCTCTGGCAAAGCTGCGGAACTTTGTGGCAAAGCCCTTCGGGCGGCGATTTTGCGCAGGACCAATATGGACGATACCGCCGTGCTTGATCTGAACGGCGGCGCTTTGGTTGCAGCGCAGCAGGGGCGCAAGGAACAGCTTGATCTTTCCGGCCTTGCGCCTGACGCCAATGGCTACGCCATTTCAGCCACAGAAACCTATGACCCGCCCACCCTGCCGCTGGACGAAAACGGTCAGGGCGTGCCCTACGCGGTTTACGGGTATGGTGCGCAGATGGCCGAAGTGCAGGTGGATATCGCACTTGGCACGGTCAAGGTGCGCCACATGCACGCCGCCCATGATCTGGGCCGCGTCATCAACCCGACACTGGCAATCGGCCAGATCGAGGGCGGGATTGCGCAGGGCCTTGGCATGGCGCTGATGGAAGAATACGTGCCGGGGCGCACCGAAAACCTGCATGATTACCTGATCCCGACAATTGGTGACATGCCAAAGATCACCTCCTACCTGATCGAAAAACCCGATCCAGAGGGGCCGTTTGGGGCCAAGGGACTGGGCGAACACGTTTTGATCCCCACAGCACCCGCCATCCTGAACGCCATCCGCCACGCCTGCGGGGCGCGGATAACCCAACTGCCCGCCCTGCCGTTTCGGGTGCGCGCGGCCATTCGGAAGGCAGGCGGATGACAAGCGTCAAACCGGAAAAAATCCGCTGCGACGCCTGCCCGGTGATGTGCTATGTGGCCGAAGGCAAAGTCGGGGCCTGTGACCGTTACGCCAATGAAGGTGGCAAGATCATCCGCTGCGATCCCCTGACCATTCTGGACAGCCGCATCGCCAAGGGCGACGAAATCAGACCGTTTCTAAGCGCCGATTGGGACGGCAATCCGGTTGGCGATCAAAGCAATTTTGTCACCGCCATAGGTGCGGGCACCACATATCCTGATTACAAACCCGCGCCCTTCATCGTCAGCCAGCAGATCGAGGGCGCGGATATGGTCACCGTGGTGACCGAGGCAATATTTTCTTACTGCGGCGTCAAGGTGAAGATCGACACAGACCGGCATCTGGGCCACGAGGGCGCGGTGGTCCGCGCCGGTGGCGAGGCCATCGGTCATGTGATGACCAACGAATACGGCAGCCAGATGCTGTCCCTTGGCGGGGTGGATCATCTGACCGGCGGCACCAAGGCCGAGGGCCGCGTGACCTGTGACGCCCTGCTGCGTCTGTGCAACGGCGAGGCGGTGGAATTGAGCGTTGACGAAGGTTCATCCGTGATCGTGCAGGCCGGAGCGCCGCCAATTGTTGATGGCATGCGCGAGGCACGCATGCGGGTGGGCTGTGGCTCTGCCACCATTGGCATGTTTGCCACCCAATGGCGCGGGCTGGTGGACGAGGTTGTGGTGGTGGATGACCACATCACCGGCGTGGTGTCGGAACATCAGGCGGGCAAGGTGCTGGGCTGGGATAGCACCGGCATCAAGATACTGGGCCGCCGGTCAACGCCGGGGCGTTATTTTCAGGTGGCCGAACCGGGCCTTGGCTGGGGCGGCACGAACATCGACGATCCCCTGAAAATTCTGGGACCGTGGAATGCCAAAAAAGGTGCACGCGCCGGATTGCGGTTGATGATGGTGTCCACCACGGGCGAGCAGTTTGCCTATTTTGAACTGGATGAAGATCTGCAGCCTGTCAAAAAACCGTTGCCAAAGGCGCTGATGAAATCGGTGGAATTGATCGAAGAAAACTGCGAACCGGCCCTGTGCACGGTCCTGTTCATGGGCGGGGCCGGAGGATCACTGCGGGCCGGGGTCACGGAAAACCCGGTGCGTCTTACGCGGTCGGTCAAGGCTGACCTGACCCGGGTCACCTGCGGTGGCGCCAAAACCTATATCTGGCCCGGCGGTGGCATCACGCTGATGGTTGACGTGACAACCCTGCCTGCGGGCGCCTTTGGATATGTGCCAACCCCGGCTCTGGTGGCACCGCTGGAATTCACCCTGTCAATGCAGGAATACGCCCGTCTTGGCGGCCACGTGGGGGCTGTGCGCGGGCTTGACGACATTCTGGCCAGCGGCGGTGAATACGGCAAAGACGCGCGGGCAGTCGCGGGGCCCGGAGACGATCTGCCGTGGAACCGGGCCTGACATGCAAACGCCACAGGCCAGAATGATCAGTGGTGACCGCCTGCACCTGCATATGGGACCGATTGATCTGATCATCAGGGCCTGGGGGCGACACAAAGATCGCGCTTACGGGGTGGCGGTTGACCGGTTTCAGACGGTGCTTGACGAGCTGGTGAGTGAACTTCCCATATTGCGGCGTGACATTGCGTTGGAAGAAACAGGCCCCACCGGGATCATAACGCGGCGCATGTGGCACGCGGCGCAGGCCTATAAGGGCAGCTTTGTAACCCCGATGGCCGCGGTTGCCGGTGCAGTGGCGGATGAAATCCGGTTCGCGATGTGTGAGGGGCTGGATCTGGACCGTGTGTATGTCAACAACGGCGGTGATATATCGGTCTTTCTGCGTGCGGGGCACAGCCTGACGGCCGCGGTTGTTGGTGCGGTTGGTGTTGGCGCGGTTGACATGCACGCAAGCAGCCCCGCCCGTGGTTTGGCCACCTCGGGCTGGCGCGGGCGCAGCCATTCATTGGGGATTGCCGACGCGGTGACGGTGCTGGCCCCAACCGCCGCTGCCGCCGACGTGGCCGCCACAATGATTGCCAACGCGGTTGATCTGCCCGGGCATCCGGCGGTGACGCGCACGCCCGCCGATGATCTGTCACCTGACAGCGATTTGGGGCCCCGGCTGGTCACCATCGGCGTTGGGTTTTTGAACGACACGGAAATTCATCAGGCCCTTGCGGCGGGTCGCATTTTGGCCGACGGATTGCTGCGCAAACACCTGATCACCGGCGCCGCATTGTTTCTGGGCAACAAAACAGAAATCATCGGCGGGATGCGGCAATCCGTTATTGCCACCAAAGATACCGACAGCGCCAAAAGCAAATTTGAATTTGCTTCATAAGACTTTTCCAAAGGTCTTGTTCCGGCGAAACTGACGTCAGGATATAAACGGATCGTCCGTGTAAAACACCTGCTCCAGATACAACCCCTGTGGCGGGCAAACCGGGCCGCAGGCGGCGCGGTCGGCGGCCGCAAGCGCGGCCTTGACATCACCGGGCTGCCACGCCCCCGCGCCCACGCGCTGAAGCGTGCCAACGATGCTGCGCACCTGATTGTGCAGAAAACTGCGGGCCTTCAGTGTGAACTGGTGCTCTGTCCCGTGCGGAAGATCCGTGCGGGTTATCTCCAGTGTATCAAGGGTTTTGACGGGCGAAGCTGCCTGACAATGCACCGAGCGGAAGGTGGTGAAATCATGCCTGCCGATCAAATGCGCGGCAGCCTTTTGCATCGGCGCAAGTTTCAGTTGGTTCGGCACCTGCCACACCAGCCCCGCGTCATGGGTCACCGGCGCACGACGCGCCAGCAGGCGAAACCGGTATTGCCGCGCGGTGGCAGAGAACCTTGCGCTGAAATCATCCGCCACCCTGGCCACCTGCAAAACCGCCACCGGATGGGGTTTCAGATGATAGTTCAGCGCCTCATTCAGCCGGAACACCTGCCAGTAATTGCGCAGGTCCACATGGGCCACCTGCGCAAAGGCGTGAACCCCGGTGTCCGTGCGTCCGGCGGCGGTAACGCCCTCACAATCCCCGTCGATTTTACGCAACGCCGCCTCAACGACGCCCTGCACAGTTTGCAGTCCGGCCTGCCGCTGCCAGCCGCAAAACGGTGCGCCGTTGTACTCGATTTTAAGGGCAAATCTGGGCATGGGGCTGCCTAAACCGAACCGCCGGTTTTGCCAATCCCCTGCGGGTTGCGTCCTTCAAAACAGACAGGTTTGCACCTATGTTAAAGCAACCAACAGGAAATACAGGGCAAGGCATTGGGTTTAGACGATTTTGCAGACGGGATCAGCCGGGCCATAGAGGGCGCAGGCGGACAGGTAAAGGCGGCGCTGTTTGAGCCAACCATCCGCCTTGGCGTGACCGGGCTGTCCCGCTCGGGCAAGACCGTCTTTATCACCTCGCTGATTGCCAATCTGCTGGATAACAACCGCATGCCGCAACTTTTGGCAGCCGCAGGCGGGGGCATCCGCGCGGCTTACCTGCAACCGCAACCGGATGATACCGTGCCCCGCTTTGATTATGAAAACCATCTGGCGGCACTGGTAGGCCCCAATCCGCACTGGCCACAATCAACCCGCGCCATCAGCCAATTGCGCCTGTCCCTAAAGGTGCAGCCAACCGGCATTCTGGCCGGATTTGGCGGGCCGCGCACGGTGCATGTGGATATCGTTGACTATCCCGGTGAATGGTTGTTGGACCTGCCCTTGTTGGATCAAAGCTACGCGCGGTGGAGCGAAATCGCACTGGCGCTGGCTGCCCTGCGTCAAACGGTGGCGGCGGGCTGGCAGGCGCTGGTTGGGAAAACTGACCCGGCGGCGCAGTTTGGCGAGGCAACGGCACAGGCCCTTGCCAAAAGTTATACCGCCTATCTTTCCGCCGCGCGGGACGCCGGATTTTCCGCCTGCGCGCCGGGGCGGTTTTTGATGCCGGGCGAACTTGCAGGCTCGCCCGCGCTGACCTTTGCACCGCTGCCAAAACCCGCCAAAACCCGCCGCGGCAGCCTGTGGCGAGAGATGGAGCGGCGCTATAATGCCTATAAATCCCAGGTGGTTAAGCCGTTTTTCCGCGATCACTTCGCCCGTATCGACCGGCAGGTTGTTCTGCTGGACGCGCTGGGGGCGATCCACGCAGGCCCCCGCGCGGTTGAAGATATGCGCGGGGCCATGGCCGATATCCTGCGCTGTTTTCGCCCCGGTAAAAACAGCTGGCTGTCGCGCATCACCGGCAGACGATGCGAAAAAATCCTGTTCGCCGCCACCAAAGCTGATCATCTGCACCACAACCAGCACCCGCAGTTAACCGCGATCATGCAGGCTATGCTGCGCGAAGCGGAAGACCGGGCCAAATTTGCCGGCGCTGCCACAGCGGCCATGTCACTGGCGGCCCTGCGTGCGACGGTGGAGGAAACCATCGATCACAATGGCGCAAAACTGGACTGCGTGCGCGGGGTGTTGAACGCAGGCGGCAAACAGGCGGCGTTTTATCCCGGCACCCTGCCAACCGACCCGCACCAACTGCTGCGGCAGGGACGCAATGGGGCGGAAAAATGGCTGGACGCGGATTATCAGATCATGCGGTTTCGGCCAGCGAAAATCGCGCTGCGGCCGGGGTTTGGCCCGC
Source organism: uncultured Rhodobacterales bacterium (assembly GCA_964480735.1). Classification (GTDB taxonomy): domain Bacteria; phylum Pseudomonadota; class Alphaproteobacteria; order Rhodobacterales; family Rhodobacteraceae; genus UBA5972. The sequence goes on along the minus strand of CAYZQS010000059.1, from coordinate 3,925 downwards.
CACACATAAGGCTGGACAAAGCCGCTGAATTTTTGATCGGAGACCGTTTAAGATGAGCACACAAAAACCGGGCCCGGTGCTGATCGAAATCAAGGGTGAAACACCGTCTCCGGCTGACGCGCCCCTGTTGCCGGAGGCGCGGGGTCAATCCATGCAGCGATTGGCGGCGATGGCGGCCAGCCGCCCGTCGCGGCTTTGGCGCTTGTTCTGGGCGGCTTTGGTCAGCCTTTTGGTCTTTGTCATTTCGCTGAGTGCATGGGATTTCGTTTTCGCCCTGCTGGAGCGTAATATCTGGATGGGCCGGGTGGCGCTGGTGGTGGTTGGCGTCTTTGTTCTTAGCGCGGCCCTGTTGATCCTGCGCGAGTGGCTGGCCTTTGTGCGCCTGCGCCGGATGGACGGTCTGCGCAGACAGGCCGAAGTGGCGCGAAACAGCGGCGATCTGATGACCGCCCGCTTGGCGGTGGCACGGTTGCGGCGGTTCTTTGCTAAGCGAAGCGCCATGACATGGGCGCAGGATAATTTTGCCGCGAAAAGTGGCGATATTCTGGACGCTGACGCCTTGCTTGATCTGGCCGAGACCGAATTGCTGGTTCCGCTTGATGCTGATGCGATGCGGGAGATAGAGGCGGCTTCGCGGATGGTGGCCACGGTGACCGCGATTGTCCCGCTGGCGCTGGTGGATGTGATCACCGCACTGGCCGCCAACCTGCGCATGGTGCGCAAGATCGCCGAGATTTACGGCGGTCGGGCCGGGCTGTTTGGCTCCTGGCGGTTGTTGCGCACGGTTTTGCTGCATCTGGCCGCAACCGGGGCGGTGGCGATTGGCGATGATCTGATTGGATCACTGGCAGGCGGCGGGCTGGTCTCTAAACTGTCACGCCGGTTTGGCGAAGGCGTGGTCAACGGTGCCTTGACCGCGCGGGTTGGGGTGGCGGCGATGGAAGTCTGCCGCCCGATGCCGTTTGTGGCGATCAAAAAACCCGGTGTCAGCGGGTTGGTCAAACAGGCGCTGACCGGGGTTTTCGGCAGCCGAAAATAAAAATGCGGTGTTGGTCTGAAATCGCGGGAGGTTGCGAAACATCCGGTTTTTGATAGCGGCCTTTTGCTTCAAACGTGTGGTCTGGATTATGTCCAGGTTGTTGCGTTGGTAAACCCGGTCGGTTCCACAAATGTGCGGATACTCCGGTCTTCGTTTCGCCAGAATTTGACTGTTCCGGGTGCGCCGAAAATTTCGAAACCCCGGACCAGTACATTGGGTAAGACGTCTGCGCACTTGACAATATGTCAGCCGTAAATCGCCCGTAACACTTTGAAATAAAGGGCAAACGGCGGTCCAGTTTTCCGGCCCACTGGTTTACTGGTCCACTGGCCGACTGGTCGACCGACCCACTGGCCGACTGGCCGGCTGGTTTACCGGCCCACCGGCCGACTGGCTCACTGGTCCACCGAACGGATGGCCCGCAGAGCCATAACAACGCGGTGTTTTGGGCTTTGCGTGAGTCTGTGTCTGTGTCTGTAAAGGAATACCAAACGCCGTTATTCTCAACAGACCCCAGAGCGTTTTGCGTTTAGCCTGATCCACAGAAAATTCGCAAAACGCCGGTAAATCCATGCGGTAAGCGACGTTTGAAGGACCACCTGCTGATTCAGGTAAAACGCATTTTGCTTTAATTTTGGGAAGCGACAGCGGGCCCAAGCAAAACGCAATTTGCCGTTTCCGGCGGTTTCCCAGCGAAAAACCGTGCTTATTAAGCCGCCAAGCAAATAACTATAAAATATCAACAGCTTAATGATGTTGGCTCAAAAAATCCGATCCCGAACTCGACCGATCTATCAGACCCGCGCCGCCGCTGCGCACATCACCTTCAGCTTGGCCTCTGCCAACTCCGGCGTCAGCAATCCCAGCCCGCAATCAGGGGCCACAACCAGACGGTCGCGGTCGATATGCTGCAGCGCACCCTGCAGACGCGCGGCCACCTCTTCCACAGTTTCCACCCGGCTGCGGGCGATGGCAACAGCGCCGAAAATCACCGTCTTGTTCTGGATTTTATCAAGCAGTCCCAGATCGTTGCAACAATGCGCATCCTCTATTGACACCTGATCAAACGGGCCTGCGTCAATGGCGGCACTCAATTGCCCGTAGGCCCGCGGGTCGGCCTTCTTATAATCCTCGTCATCCACATGGTTGGGATAACCACAGCACATATGCACAATGCGCGTCACCGATTTGGGCACGCCGTGAAAACACCGCGCCAGCCCCTCAAAGCCAAAATCAAGCGCGTCCGCGACCTGCCTTGCAAACAGCGGCTCGTCGATCTGGATATAAGTGCAACCCGCATCCACCAGCGCCAGAACCTCGCGGTTCACGGTTTCCGCCAGTGCCGCATTCAGCTTTGGCCGGTCGTTGTAAAAACAGTCCGCCGTGGTGTCCATAATCGTCATCGGCCCCGGCAGGGTGAATTTCACGGGCCGGTCGCATGCGGCTTGCGCGGCCATGAAATCATGCGGCCCGTAAGGTGTACCCGGATGCCCGATCTTGCCGCGAATGGCCGGAAGGTCAACGTCATATGCTCCGTCGCGCAGGACCCGGTGCTCCAGATTTTCAAAGTCAAAGCCCTCGATCTGTCGGCAGTGATAATGGATATAGTTTTCCCGCCGCACTTCGCCGTCTGTGGGTATGTCAATGCCGGCGTTTATCTGCAGATCAATCACCTCTTTGGCGGCGCGCACAAACAGCGCCTCGTCCTGTTCTGTCAGCCCCTGCGCCTTGCGGCTGTAATCCAGCGTCACTTCGGAATTGTTCATGCCGCCGTCAAACCGCGCCGCGTCAAACCAGTCGCGGACCGGCACATAATCAGGCTTGGGAAAGGCACCAAGCGTGGTGGTTTGCAACGGTTTTTGCGCCATGTCGCCTCTTGATTTTTGCCCCGTTTCAGGCAAAACCAAAGCAGAGAATTACCGCCCCGACAAGCCCCTTGTTTGCGCCCACCGGCCCGCCTATAACGCCCGCACCGCGACAGCACGGGGAATTGATGGAATTTTCAGGGCGACATCTGCTTGGCATAGAGCCGCTGTTGCAATCTGACATTCTGACCATCCTTGATCTGGCAGACAATTACGTTGATCTGAACCGCACCGGCGCCAAACACGGCACAGCACTGGCGGGCATGACGCAGGTCAATATGTTCTTTGAAAATTCCACCCGCACCCAGGCCAGTTTCGAGCTGGCAGGCAAACGCCTTGGGGCTGATGTGATGAACATGGCGATGCAGGCATCCTCGATCAAAAAGGGCGAAACCCTGATTGACACCGCCATGACCCTGAACGCCATGCACCCGGATTTGCTGGTGGTGCGACACCCCAGTTCAGGTGCTGTTAACCTGTTGGCGGAAAAGGTGAATTGCGCGGTTCTGAACGCCGGCGACGGGCGGCACGAACACCCCACGCAGGGGCTGCTGGATGCCCTGACGATCCGGCGTGCCAAGGGCCGCCTGCACCGTTTAAGCATCGCCATTTGCGGTGACATCGCCCATTCGCGCGTGGCGCGGTCCAACATCATGCTGCTGGGCAAAATGGAAAACCGGGTGCGGTTGATCGGGCCGAAAACCCTGATGCCATCGGGCATTGCAGAGTTTGGCGTCGAAGTGTTTGAGGACATGCGCGATGGACTGGCGGATGTGGATGTGGTGATGATGCTGCGCCTGCAAAAAGAACGCATGGACGGGGCGTTCATCCCGTCGATGCGCGAATATTACCACCGCTGGGGGCTGGACGCGGAAAAGCTGAGCCACGCGAAGGATGATGCGATTGTCATGCACCCGGGGCCGATGAACCGTGGGGTAGAGATCGACGGCACGCTGGCCGATGACATCAACCGCAGTGTGATACAGGAACAGGTGGAGATGGGCGTGGCAGTGCGCATGGC
>CAYZQS010000058.1:0-15999 GCA_964480735.1 uncultured Rhodobacterales bacterium | reverse complement strand
ACGGCGATGGGAACCGCAAAGCCAAAGTTTGCATCGATCCGGTAATCGGCTGAATCCAGGGCACCGCTCAGCGCCGCATGCAACAAAGAGCGGGTGGCGTGGATCGGCATTCGTGCGCCGGTGCCGTAAGCCCCACCCGTCCAACCGGTATTCACCAGCCAGCATTTGGCGCCGGATTTGGCGATGCGATCGCGCAAAAGATTGCCGTAAACCTCTGGTCTGCGCGGCATGAACGGGGCGCCAAAGCAGGTGGAAAACGTTGGCTGCGGTTCAGAAACGCCCTGTTCTGTTCCGGCAACCTTGGCGGTAAAACCTGACAGAAAGTGATACATCGCCTGGGCTGGCGTCAGTCGCGCAATCGGCGGCAAAACCCCAAAGGCATCGCAGGTCAGCATGACGATGTTTTTTGGCTGCCCGCCCAGCGACGAAGCGCTGGCGTTGGAAATATAATGCAGCGGATAGGCACAGCGCATATTTGCGGTAAGGCTGCTGTCTTTGAAATCCAGTTCCTTGGTCTCGGGGTCATAAACCATATTCTCGACCACGGTGGCAAATTTGGTGGTGGTGGCGTGAATTTCGGGTTCCGCATCCGCAGAAAGGTTTATGGTTTTTGCGTAGCACCCACCTTCAAAGTTAAACGTACCACGATCCGACCACCCGTGCTCGTCGTCGCCGATCAGAACACGGCCCTGATCCGCGGATAACGTGGTTTTGCCGGTGCCGGACAGTCCAAAAAATACTGCGGTGTCAGCGGGCCGGTCAATCGCGTGGTTGGCCGAACAATGCATCGGCATAACGCCCCTGGCCGGTAGCAGGTAATTCAATATCGCAAAAACCGATTTTTTGTTTTCACCGGCATAGGCAGTTCCGCCAATCAACACCAGTTTGCTGTCAAAATTCAACGCAATAACAGTGCCGCTGCGACAGCCGTGTTTTTCCGGGTCCGCCTGAAAACTGGGGCAGTTAACGATGGTGTATTCCGGCACAAATATATCGAGTTCCTGCCGATCGGGACGCCTCAGCATGTGGCGCATGAACAGCCCGTGCCAAGCCAGCTCTGTAATAATGCGCACATCCAGCCGATGCTCCGGATCAGCGCCGCCAAACAGATCTTGGACGAAATAATCGTGACCCTTCATATGCGTCAGCATATCTGAGTGCAAAACATCAAAAGCAGCCGCGTCCATCGGGTGGTTGTTCTCCCACCAAATGTCGTTTTCCACCGACGGCGTTCTGACGACAAAGCGGTCATCTGGTGAACGTCCGGTGTGGTCACCCGTGGTCACCAGCAACGCGCCACCCTGGCCAAGCTCTCCCTCGCCCCGCTGGATTGCGTGTGTCACCAGGTCGGGTTCTGTCAGGTTATATGCGACCGTCCCAAGACCGGTGACTCCGGCGATTTCCAAAGTCTGGTTAGGGTTAACACGTCCAGTGATCATCAAAGCACTCCGGGACTAGTTGCAAGCAATCAGGTATTCCAAACATCTGCAGAATGATTTTGTCATTTTACACCGGCGAAGACTGCAAGGATACCTTTTCGGTAAGTTGTAACTGTATACCATGATATACCGTATGGAAAAGGTAGAAATTGGTTTTTTTTGGCTAAAAACCGGAAAAGAACCAGTGAAAATTGAGTCGAATTTACCACACCTTTACCGGCTACCGGAATCCAACAGCACCCAAACAGTAACTTATTGGTTGATTCTAAGCGCTATAAAGCGGAAAAAGACGCAAAAGAATAAGAACGAAAATTGAGCAGTGAAAAGGGGAAGCGAATGTCTACAATCGCTTTGGTGGATGACGACAGGAATATTCTAACATCGGTTTCAATGACACTGGAGGCAGAGGGATACAACGTCCTTACCTATAACGATGGGCAATCGGCGCTTGATGCCTTTAACCAGAAAATGCCCGATATCGCGGTGCTGGACATCAAAATGCCACGAATGGACGGCATGGATTTGTTGGGACGCCTTAGGCAGAAAACTGATATGCCGGTGATTTTTCTAACTTCAAAAGATGACGAAATCGACGAAGTTCTTGGCCTGCGTATGGGGGCCGATGACTATGTGCGCAAACCGTTTTCTCAGCGTTTGCTGGTGGAACGCATCCGCGCCATTCTGCGTCGACAGGAGGCGATAGCGTCTGATTCCGGTGACAATCCGGCGGAAAGCAAACTGATCGAGCGCGGATCGCTGACAATGGACCCCCTGCGTCATGCAGTCAGCTGGAAAGGCGCCAGCGTGTCACTGACGGTCACCGAATTTTTGCTGTTGCAGGCCTTGGCCACACGCCCCGGGTTTGTGAAAAGCCGGGACCAGCTGATGGATGTGGCCTATGATGATCAGGTCTATGTGGATGACCGAACGATCGACAGCCACATCAAACGCCTGCGCAAGAAAATGCGCGCCGTTGACGACGATTTTTCATCAATCGAAACACTGTATGGCATAGGATACAGGTACACCGAGGCATGAGTCTTGTGGCGAATATCGACACGGAAACAGGCCGGCCGCCCGATCAGCCGGATATAATACTGGGCGAAGACTGGGATGAGCCGGCCCAGTCCAGCGTGCGTGTTGAAGACCCGCCCAAGGCCCGGCGGGGTTGGGTCTCGCTGAACTCCTCGCCGCTGGCGCGCAAAATTATCACAATCAACCTGCTGGCGCTGGTGGTGCTGGTGGGCGGAGTATTGTATTTGAACCAGTCCCGCGACGGTCTGGTTGGGCAGCGTGAACAGGGCCTGCTGACCGAGGCGCAATTGATGAGCCGGGTGTTTGAAGCGGAACTTCCGTCAGTTGGCCCGGTTGATCTGGCCGCCAGCGACGGAATTTCGCCGATAAAAACGCTGGCTAATCTGAAGTTGGCAACCGGCGTGGAAGTATATGTCTTTGATGCCAATCATTCGCTGGTGGCAACTTCGGTTGGTTTGGCCCGCGACCCGGACTCGCTGGCAAGCCCTGCCAACGACGATGCAGCCGGTACATTCATCACCAATTTTCTGAATATCGCCTGGGAATTCACGTCCGGGCTGTTTGCGGCGGACAACAGTTCTTTTCCAGAACTTAGCGGCGAAGAACAGGCCCGCCAAATTCTTGAGGGCGCCCTGAGCGGTGACACCCAAAGCCAAAGCGTCAGTGACCCAAACGGCGACGTGCTGATATTGGTATCCACACCGATCCGGCGGGAAGACACCATAATCGGGGCGCTGGTTCTGACGACCGTGTCCGGCGAAATAAACCAGATCGTGCGGCAGGAGCGCGAACAGGTTCTGCAGATGTTTGTGATTGCCATATTGGTGTCCATCGGGTTGTCGCTGGTCTTGGCCAGCACCATCGCCAACCCTCTGCGCGATCTGGCCTCGGCGGCTGAATTTGGCAAAATGCGCAACGCCCGCAAGATGAGCCCGAACCGGGTGCGTATCCCCGATATGACCGGCAGGCCGGATGAAATTGGCCGTCTTTCGGGTGCTTTGCGCGGCATGGTCGCCGCCCTTTATGACCGTATTGAATCCAACGAGGAATTCGCGGCCGATGTGGCGCATGAAATCAAAAACCCGCTAAGTTCCCTGCGCTCTGCGGTTGATACCATGCGCATCGCCAAGAATGACGTTCAGCGCGGCAAGTTGCTTGATGTAATCGAACATGATGTACGGCGGCTGGACCGGTTGGTGTCAGACATATCAAACGCCTCGCGGCTGGACAGCGAGCTGGTCAAAGAGGAAATGCAGTCTTTCAACCTGATTAATATGCTGGAAAACATTGTCAGCTTTAACAAGCTGGAAGCCGAAGAGGTTGGGGCCGAATTTATTTCCGATATGCCGGAGGGGCCAATTGTTATTCGCGGGCTGGAGGCCCGTTTGGCGCAGGTTTTCGTCAATCTGCTGTCCAATGCCATTTCGTTTTGCGAGGAAGGCGACGCGGTGCGTCTGTGGGTGCGTATGCGCGAAAACCGCATTCTGGTGGTGGTCGAAGACACCGGCCCCGGCGTTCCCGAAGAAGCGCTTACCAAGATTTTCAGCCGGTTCTATTCTGAACGTCCGCAAGATGATTTTGGCAACCACTCGGGCCTTGGCCTTGCCATCTCGCGCCAGATTGTCGAGGCACACGGTGGCGTAATCTGGGCTGAAAACATCCGCCCGACTGAGGCGGATATAACGTCAGAGCCGCTGGGCGCGCGTTTTGTTGTTGGCCTGCCGGTGTGACAGCGGCGAAAAACCTGCATGCAAGTTCTGTTTCCATTGCTGGTCAGGCCGTTCTGATAACAGGTGCCAGCGGCACCGGAAAATCAACACTGGCGCTGGAACTGCTGTCGCGTGGTGCGGCATTGATCGCTGACGATCAAACGATACTGACCAGTCAGGACAATTGCGTTATTGCATCAGCCCCCGCAGCTCTTGCCGGTCAGATAGAGGCCCGTGGCATCGGCATACTGGCAGTGGAACCTTCCCCGCCATGTCCCGTCAGAATGGTTGTAAATCTGGATAATACAGAGGATCAAAGACTGCCCGATCAGCGGTATATCACGATATTGGGTATCGAAATTGATTTGGTAAACGGTGCCGGATCTGGAAATTTGGCTGCGGTTGTACTAGCTCTGCTGAAAGGCGGCAGAATTAGATAGATGCAAAAACCCGACGCGCAGACGCAAAGACCAATCAAGGTGGTCCTGATCACGGGACCAGCCGGAGCCGGGCGCTCTACAGCCATCAACGCGCTTGAAGACCTTGGGTTTGAGGCCATAGACAACCTGCCGCTGACCCTGTTGCCAAGGCTGTTGTCAGGTCCACCGATGAACCGCCACCTGGCGCTGGGCGTGGACTCGCGCAATCGCGACTTTAACGCCAGTACACTGATCGATGCGGTGGATATAATTTCCAAGGAAACAGATTTCGATTGTTCGCTATTGTTTTTGGACTGCGCCACGGATGTGCTGGTGCGGCGTTATTCTGAAACCCGCCGCCGCCATCCGCTGGCTCCGGATGAAACACCGCTGGACGGCATTCGGGCGGAGTCAGAACTGCTGGTCGATCTGAAAAACCGGGCTGATATGCTGATAGATACGTCAGAAATGTCACCGCATGACCTTCGGCGCGAAATCGACAGTTGGTTTGGCAAGGAAGGCCAGCAAAGCCTGTCCGTATCCGTGCAGTCGTTTTCCTATAAACGCGGCCTGCCGCGGGGCATGGACATGGTGTTGGACTGCCGGTTTCTGGCCAATCCACATTGGGACAAAAAGCTGCGCGACCTGAATGGTCAGGATCCAATCGTGGCAGATTTTGTCCGCTCTGATCCGTTGTTTGATCCGTTCTTTGAACGCATGACCGAGTTGATTGAAATGCTGTTGCCGGCCTACGATCAGGAGGGCAAATCGCATTTTACCGTGGGGCTGGGGTGTACCGGAGGGCAACACCGTTCGGTCTGTGTTGCTGAAATGCTGGCAAACACTCTTGCGAACAGCGGCTGGCAGGTGTCTAGTCGCCACCGGGAATTAGAACGACATCACGTGGGTGAGTCGGGTGTTCGGTAAGGTTTAATCGTTTGATAGGTATCGTGATTGTTGCGCATGGCAGGTTGGCCAACGAATATCTGGCCGCTGTGGAACATGTGGTGGGAGCACAAACCGGCGTGCGGGCGATCTCTATTCAGGCCGACCATGACCGCGCTGAAAAACAATCTGAAATCTGCCAAGCGGCTGATGCCGTGGACACCGGCGACGGCGTTGTGGTGGTAACGGACATGTTTGGTGGTTCACCAACCAATCTGGCCCTTCAGTCCTGCAACCCTCAGAACCGAAAAATCCTGTACGGTGCGAATTTGCCAATGTTGGTAAAACTGGCGAAATCCAGAAATAAGTCGGTGATGGACGCGGTAAACTGCGCCGCCAACGCCGGGCGCAAATACATTAACAGTTGCGATGGCGCAGCCTGAATTGGGTTTGACCGATGTTGATTGAGCGTCGCTTTTGTATCGTCAACGAAAAGGGCCTGCACGCCCGGGCGTCTGCCAAATTCGTCGAGACCGTGGAAAAATTTGACGCCGAGGCGACCGTGTCAAAAGACGATCTTGAAGTCGCGGGGGATTCAATTATGGGCCTGCTGATGCTTGCCGCATCCAAAGACACCCACATCGACGTGGTTGTGGACGGCAGCGAGGCGGAAAGCCTGGTGGCGGCGCTTGAGGATCTGATAACCGATCGATTTGGCGAAGAAAAATAAGCGGGACATTGTGGACAATTCGACCGAACCAAAAGTAATAAACCTGCAGGATCATTTGCCCGGCGATGACGAAAAGCCGTATGACGGGCGTAATCTTTCCTATGCGGGCACATTCACCAACCCGGTGAAGGCCACAATCATCCGCATCATCGAATTGCTGACCGGTAAGCTTATCCTGCTTAATCTGGTGCGTAAATTCGAGGCAACCGGGCGTGACGCGGAAACCAGTTTTTGGAAAAAGGCGCTGGATTTGTTGCGCATAGACGTCACAACGCCGGACAGCGAAATCGCGAATATTCCCAAAACCGGCCCCGTGGTGATCGTGGCGAACCATCCGCACGGGCTTGTTGACGGGCTGGTTTTGGCCGAGATCGTGGGCAAAGTCCGCAAGGACTTCAAAATCCTGACGCGCTCGCTTTTGACCAACGTGCCGGAAATTCAATATCACATGTTGCCGGTCGCTTTCCCGCATGAACCAAACGCCCTGCGCATGAACATCGCCATGCGCAAACTGGCGATGGATCATTTGCAGGACGGGGGTGTTATCATCCTGTTTCCGGCGGGTCAGGTGGCCACCTCGCCCGGTTGGTTTGATCAGGCGGTAGAGGCCGAATGGCTGCCGTTTACCGCCAAAATGATCCTGAAAAGCAAGGCAAAAGTCGTGCCAATTTATTTTGCCGGTCAAAACAGCCGGATTTTCCAAATGGCAAACAGGTTTTCGATCACTGTGCGGCAGGGATTGCTGTTGCACGAAATCTCTCACGCCATGAAGAAACCGCAGAACCCGCTGATCGGCAAACCTGTGGACCGCGAAGAAATAGATAAATGGCAGGACAACCCGAAAGGATTTATGGCGCATTTGCGCGATTTGACACTTGGAATGATTTGAAGGGGTGTTTGGCCGCGGGGGTGTGGTCAGCGCGGGCCTGCATCTGATTTTTGGCGGCGACGCGATCGAATTTTCCGCGGGTAACCTGCGGTTTGGGCTTCAGCCTTCAATCTGATTTGAACATAATATCTAAATTTAACAGCGTCTTATCGGACATTTCGATAGTTCTAGTACACTAGTACAATAGTAGACTAGTACACTGGTAGACCGGTGCACCAATCCACCGGTACACCAGCCCACCGGTGCACCAATCAATCGGTACACCAGCCTACCGGTGCACTGATGCATCGATCGACCGGTCAACCGGTCCTGCGGGCTGTGACCTGGTATATTTGAAATATCTGACTGTGTGGTGGCATCGGAAATGGCCCGGTCGCCTGGGAAAACACAATGTTGGAAAGCCTCGAAAGCCTGACTATAACTCAGTAAAATGCTGTGCAAATTCCCACCTTACAGGCATCACTACCGCGTCGGCACAGGCGCGTCACCACGGTAATCATAAAATCCGCGCTCGCTCATCCGGCCCAGCCAACCGGCCTCCACATATTTGGTCAACAGCGGGCAGGGGCGGTATTTGGTGTCGGCAAGCCCTTCGTGCAGCGCGTTCATAATCGCCAAACAGGTGTCCAGCCCGATGAAATCCGCCAGTTCCAGCGGGCCCATTGGGTGGTGCGCACCCAGTTTCAGCGAGGTATCGATGCTTTCGACCGACCCCACACCTTCGTATAATGTATAAATTGCTTCATTAATCATCGGCATTAATATTCGGTTTACGATAAAAGCCGGGAAATCCTCTGCGGAAGCGGGCACTTTACCCAGTTTTTCAACCACGGTTTTTAGGGTCTCGAAGGTCTTATTATCCGTGGCAATGCCCCGGATCAGTTCCACCAGTTCCATGACCGGAACAGGTTTCATAAAGTGAAGCCCCATAAATTTTTCCGGCCGGTCGGTGCGCGACGCCAGTCGGGTGATGGACATCGAAGAGGTGTTGGAGGTCAAGATTGTTGTCGGTTTCAAATGCGGAATCAAATCCTCAAAGATCGCCTGCTTGACCGCCTCGCGCTCTGTTGCGGCCTCGATAATAAGGTCGGATTTGCCAAGATCAGTCAGGGTGGGCGTGGGTTTAATGCGCCCAAGTGCCGTTTTCATTTCAGCCTTGGTCAGCCGCCCCTTTTCAACCTGCCGCAACAGGTTCGCCTCAATCAGTACCATCGCATTTTTCAAAGCGTCGCCGGAAATGTCATTTAACAAAACGTCAAAACCAGCCAACGAAAACACATGCGCAATGCCGCTGCCCATTTGCCCGGCACCCACAATTCCAACATGTTTGATTGTCACTGTATCATCCACCCGCATTATTCTGCGGCGCAGCATAAGCGCCGGATACCGGACAGCGCAAGCCCATAGTCGCTGCCACCGGGCCCCGGCAATTTAAGCAAATTTTAACATTAGGATTATGGCAACGGTTCTGCGCCAGTCTGTGTTGTGGGTGAATAATAAGGCGGGTGCGTTATGCTTTTTGAGCGTGTGCTGCAAAGCGAAATTGACTATTCAAACTACCGGTTGCCGGGTTCAAGAATTCAGTTCAGGGGACCAAAACCAGATTTTGGCAAACCGTATTGCACATTTATCGGCAGCTCCGAGACGTTCGGGAAATATGTTGCCAAACCCTATACGCAGCTGCTGGCAGACGGACTTGAATTCGGCTGTGCCAATTTTTCGGGCGTGAATGCCGGAATTGATCTGGTGATGCGCGATACCGTCGCCCTGAAAGCCTGCGCCGATGCCCGGATTGCCGTCGTTGCCGTTTCCGGTGCCCATAACCTGTCCAATCGGCTGTATCGGGTCCATCCCCGCAGCAACGACCGCTTTATCCGGGCCTCTAAAATTCTGCAAAAGATGTATCCAAACATGGATTTCACAGAGATTCACTATACCCGCCATCTGCTGCGCAGCCTGCGCCGGGCTGATCAGACGAAATTTTCTATTGTCGTGCAGGAATTGAAAAAGGCCTGGGTGGCGCGGATGACGTTGCTGATCGAGCAGATCAACACCAAAACCGTTTTGCTGTGGGTTGCCAATCAGGCGCCGCCTGAATCCGCGCAGTTCAACTGGACCGGACCGCTGGGAACGGAACCGCTGTTTGTTGACCAGGACATGATCGATCAAATCAGCCCGAAAGTCACAAAAGTCGTGGAATGCATCACCTCTGACAAAGCCCAGCAACGAGGGACGAAAGGAATGGTGTTCAATACAAAAGAAGCAAAAATCGCTGAAAAAATGTTTGGCCCGTCCGTTCACAAAGAGATTGCGACGGCTCTGTTGGGGCCATTGACGGGAATGCTTTCAGGCTAAAAACTTTTTGTGATATTTCACAAGACGTTGGAAATGGGCATGAAGTGACCTTTTCAAATGAGCGGCATCCTTTACATTTTGAATGTAATCAACAAGCCTCTGGTATTGCTCAATTTGGCGCGGGAGTCTCAACGCTGGATCAAGGCGCTTTTGCCGTTCCTTCTCTTCCATCACATGAACAATTTGACATTCAGAAAGGAGTACCGGCAAATCCCGTTGAATCGGCGGTATTTTTCCATTCATCAAAGAACAAATTTTATCAAATTGGTGAAATTGGAAATTTTCAACTTTTTCAATTAGGACCCTATCGGAGACCGGCCAAGCCAACACTCCGTATATTTCCCAGACATCGATTTGCCGATTTGCAATAATATCTGAACGTGCCGATGTCAGGTGACGCTGAACCCGCGAACGAATGCCGTCCACAGATTGGCCGACATAAATAGGAACCATATCCAAATCACAAAGAGCATATACACCGATTTCATTTGTCAATTTGGCCAGTGCCCTTTTCCGAAAATTTTTCGGGTCCATTTAGGCGGCTTTCGCAATTGATATGGATTCTAATATCGGTTCAAATATTTTTTCCGCGAGGAACCGAACCACAGGCACCGCTACGCCGTCACCGGCCAATTGATAGGCCTGATTGAAATTTTCTGGCATGGAATACCATTCTGGCAGTCCCATTAATTTTGAAGTTTCAAAGGCCGTCAACAATCGGGCGCGAACATGGGTATCTTTTATTATCATCAATGTTTGTTTTGATGATCCTCCCCGGGGTGTTCTCAAACACCCAGCTACACCATCCAGCCGCAATTCAGCACACTGCACAATTTTTCCAGTGTTATCAGGTCGACCACGTTTATACACAGTTCCAATAACTAATTTGCCAGACTTTTTTGCCATATTGAGTTTTGCAGCGTGCGTCTCGTTCATTAAATCAACTAATTTTTTTGTCCTTTCTTCTGAAAACCAAAGTTTTTCCGGAACCATTTTATCCACTATGTCAACAAGTGATGTGCTTCGAGCCTCGATATCTTCAATATTCCACCATACCCATTTACTTTTTAACGCATCCGGCAATTTGTCATAGGCCTTTTGAATTCTTGCCGATCCGCTACTAAGTGATGCTGAGCTCAAAGCTGATGGGACATCTGTTTTTTCAAGAACCCCGATTACGAATAGACGGGGACGCGAATGCGGTAGAAATTTCTTGGCATCCAATATCAGGGCTCCAACGCTATATCCAATTGACGCAATCTCATGAACCACGATTTCAAAATCTGAGCCGCCTCGTGCACTGAGCAGCCCAACAACATTTTCAAAAGCTATTATTTTCGGTGCGTGCCCAGCACAAACTGCTTGTTTTACCTGCTCCATCCAAGGATGAAATACAGAAGATTTTTTGCCTTCCAGTCCTCGACAATTGCCTGCAAGACTGAAATCCTGGCAAGGAGAACTAGCCCAATAAAGATCAATATTTTTGTGCAACAAACTATTGGGCAAATCCAATATGTCACATTGCTGAAGGTGGCTGTCAGAGAAGTTCTTTCTATAAATTTCGCATTTTTGTGGATCATTATCGTTGGCAAGAACACATTTCCAAGAATTTCCCAGACCTATTCGAGCCATTCCACCGCCGGAAAAAAATTCAGCAAATGAATATTTGCCAGCCATTGCGATCACCTTTTGTTCTGGTTGGTCTCTTTTATTCAATATTGTGCAAATCGGCAATGATGTGATTTCATTTTTATGAAAATTAATTTAACTATTGGGCCAGAGTCAGTTTTTTATTGATCATGGTAATAATGCGGTCAATCTTAATCAGGCACAAAAAAGCTCAATGAAACTTGGACAAAGGTCGATTCTGTAACAAAAAACCCGCCGGTTCAGCGGCGGGTTTTCAATTTTCCTGCAAGATAATTTTACAGCGCCTCGGTCAACTCCGGTACCGCGTCAAACAGGTCCGCCACCAGACCGTAATCGGCCACCTGAAAAATCGGCGCTTCCTCGTCCTTGTTGATGGCAACAATCACCTTGCTGTCTTTCATGCCCGCCAGATGCTGAATGGCACCGGAAATACCGCAAGCGATATAAAGGTCTGGCGCCACCACTTTGCCGGTCTGGCCAACCTGCCAGTCATTGGGCGCGTAACCGGAATCCACGGCTGCACGGGACGCGCCGACGGCGGCACCCAATTTGTCGGCCAGCGCCTCGATGATGGCGAAACTTTCCTCAGACCCAACGCCGCGCCCGCCGGACACCACCACTTTGGCCGATGTCAGCTCTGGCCTGTCTGACGCCTGAACCTTATCCTCAACCCATTCCGAAAGGCCGGGGTTGGCGACCGCGGCGGTGCTTTCAACAGCCGCTGATCCACCTTCACCAGCAGCGTCAAAACCGGCGGTGCGGATGGAAACCACCTTTGTGCTGTCAGCGGACTTTACGGTTTGAATGGCGTTGCCTGCATAAATCGGCCGTTCAAACGTTGCGCCATCCACCACTGCGGTGATGTCAGAGACAACCATCACATCCAAAAGCGCTGCAACCCGGGGCAGGATGTTTTTGGCCGATGTGGTGGCCGCGGCCACGATATGTTCATAATCACCGGCAAGCGATACCACCAGATCAGCCACAGGTTCGGCCAGAGAATTGCCATAGGCGGCATCATCAGCGCATAAAACCTTCGCCACGCCGTCCAGTTTGGCCGCAGCCGCAGCCGCGTCGCCACACCCGGCGGAGGCGCATAATACCGTCACATCGCCCAGTGATGTCACCGCCGAAAGGGCTTTGGCAGTCTGGTCGATGGAAATTTCACCGCCCAGAACCTCGGCAATTAGCAATACAGCCATCAGATAACCCCCGCTTCGTCTTTAAGTTTTGCAATAAGCTCCGCCACATCGGCCACGATCACACCGGCCGCGCGGCCCGATGGTTCAACGGTTGAAACAATCTCCAGCCGGTTGGCGACGTCAACGCCAAAATCGCCGGGCGTTTTCAAATCCATCTGCTTTTTCTTGGCCTTCATGATATTGGGCAAAGACGCATAACGCGGCTCGTTCAGGCGCAGGTCCACGGTCACGATGGTGGGCATGTTCACCTTGATGGTCTGCAATCCGCCGTCCACTTCGCGGGTCACAACCGCCTTGTCGCCCTCAATATCAAGTTCGGAGGCAAAGGTGCCCTGAGACCAGCCCAGCAAAGCCGCCAGCATCTGGCCGGTGGCGTTCATGTCATTGTCAATCGCCTGCTTGCCGCAGATGACCAACCCCGGCGCCTCTTCATCGACAACCGCCTTCAGCAATTTGGCAACCGCCAAGGGTTCGATATCGTTGTGCACGTCATCGGTGGCCTCTATCAGAATGGCGCGGTCCGCACCCATTGCCAGCGCCGTGCGCAGGGTTTCCTGGGATTGTTTCACGCCGACGGAAACCGCCACGATCTCTTCCACTTTACCCGCCTCTTTCAACCGGATCGCCGCCTCTACGGCAATCTCGTCAAACGGGTTCATGGACATTTTTACATTGGCAAGATCAACACCGCTGCCGTCCGCTTTCACACGAACCTTCACGTTATAGTCGATCACACGTTTGACCGGCACAAGCACCTTCATTTCGCGTCTCTCCTGAGTTTGTAACCTGCAAGCAGGGCCTAAAACGAATCGTTCGCACCGATGTACTGAAAACACGCGGCAACTTGTAGAGATAATTCGACGCGGCTTTGGCGATTAACGTCGCGTCAATGACGTTCAGCCGCAGTCGTTGATCTGCACTCCCGTACGGGTGCTTATCGCTTTGGAAAACCAGCGATGCGTGGCCGCAAGGCCCACGAAGCGTTTTAACGATTGGCGCCGGGCACCCATAAAACGTCATCCGCTCCGTTGTTATTGGCGACACGTCCGGCCACAAAAAACCAGTCCGACAGGCGGTTCAGGTAACGGACGGCTGCCGGATTGACGGCTTCGTTCGCCGCCAGTTCAACCGCCAGCCGCTCGGCGCGGCGCGACACCGTCCGGCAGACATGCAGCCCCGCCGCCAGCGCCGATCCGCCGGGCAGGATAAAGCTGCGCAAAGGCAGAAGGTCCTTGTTCATCGCGTCAATTTCCGCCTCAAGCCGCGCAACCTGCACGTCGTTCATCCGCAACGGCGGATATTCAGCATCCTTGTCTTTTTCCATATCCGGGCGGCACAGATCGGCCCCCAGATCAAACAGATCGTTCTGGATCATCGCCAGTTGTGCGTCCATCGCACCGGTGCTGTGCAACCGCGCCAGTCCCACCTGCGCGTTGGTTTCATCCACCGTGCCATAGGCCGTGACCCGCAGGTCGTGCTTATCCACCCGAACACCATTGCCCAGTGCGGTTGTGCCCTTGTCACCCGTTTTGGTGTAAATCTTGTTCAGAACAACCATTGTTTAACCCCCACCACGGCTGCGAACGTAAATGAAGATCAGGATAAGCGCGATGGCAACCGCTTGGGCGGCCAGTCGCGCCTGCATAATCTTGTTGGCGTACTTGCGGTTGAATTCACCGCCTCTGGTAAACACAAACAGACCGAAAACCAAAATCGCCAGCACCAGCAGAATGGAAAATGCCACAAGAATAAACAGCGGATCACCGGCCATGTTTGCGTCCTTTCGCCTTAGCCCAGCCCCAAAATCGCGTCTGACAGCCGCGTTGGCAAGAGGCGGCGGATCAGATTGGCGATATATGTGGGCGTGGTGACGAAATAGCGCGGGCTTGGGTTGGCGCTTTCCAGCGCGTGAATAAGCTTTGCGCTTACCGCGGACGGTGGCAATTCAAACCGGTCTTTCTTGTCGGTTTGCCGGTACAGTCTTGGCCGCAGGTATTCCTCGTATTGCTCGGCGCGTGGAGAGTTTTTCCAATCAATCCAACGCTCAAAACCGACCCGCGAATTGATACGGATTTTGCTGGTCACCGGCCCCGGCTCGATCAGAATCAACCTGATTTGCGTGTCTTTCATCTCCAGCCGCATGGCGTCGGTAAAACCTTCCATCGCATGTTTTGTGGATATATAGGCCGCCCGCCATTTTATGGCCGAAAACCCCAGCACGGACGAACACTGAACAATCCGCCCGTGCCCCTGCGCGCGCATCACCGGGATCAACCGATTGGTCAAATCGACAACACCAAAAAAGTTCGCCTCAAATATCGCCCGCATGGCACCACGCGGCAGGTCTTCGGCAGCGCCGGGAATGGCGTAGGCACCGTTGTTAAACACAGCATCCAGCGTGCCGCCGGTGCGTTTCAGCGTCTCGGCCACCGCCGCCTCTATGGTCGCCTCGTCTTCGTAGTCAAGAACAAAGCTTTCCAGCCCCTCGCCCTGCAACCGCTTACAGTCAGCTTGTTTTCGGCAGGTGGCAAATACCCGCCAACCTCGATTGTGCAACGTATGTGCGGCGTCATAGCCGATGCCGGAGGAACACCCGCTGATCAGTATTGATTTTTGGCTCATGAACGACGGCTTAACCTCATGTCGTTCCTATGGCCACCTTTTCTGAAGAGATTGCCTTATGAACAACAGCCGCCTTTAGAATTGGTCATGTCACGCGGTCCGCAACACCCTCCCGCAGCGGGTTTGCAAAGTGCATAATCTGGCGTCAGATTAATGTTTATGCGATCATTTTTCACCGACAACTGCGCATTTGCGAATAGGTTCAATTGCCCGTTTCCGGGCGCATACTCAAACTTTAAAGGTCCGATTGCAAGATTTGGAAGTGCGGAAAGGCTTTGGTTGATAATACCGGCCAATTTGGAACCGGACATGAATTTGCCACCACCATCGCCATCCAGAATCTGAACCTTTGCTTCGTCCCACTCAGTGACGTTGCCACCGCAGTCGATCGAAGAAACGGGCGCATGCTTTAGCTCGGTGATGTGATAACCGCGCTGAACGTCTGTTCCTTCAGCTTCAAATACAACTGGTAAATCAGGCGCTTCAAGAAGCCTGTTTTTCAATTCTGTCAGGTTCGTTATTGCAATACTCATTCGATCAGCTTACCTTATTATTCAACAATTCAAGAAATATTGAAATATGAACGAAAGTCAAGTCACTTCTGCACTTTCTGCTCTTGCGCAGACAGATCGGTTAAGAATCGCGCGGTTCTTGGTCAAGCGTGGGCCGATAGGCGCACCAGCGGGATTGATCGCTAAACAATTTGCTATGGCGCCGTCGCGGCTTTCATTTCATCTGGCTGCTTTGGAGAAGGGTGGGCTGGTCAGCAAGACGCGTCAATCGCAGCGAATTATTTATGTTTTGAATTTTGAAGCCATGCGTGACCTTACCAGTTTTCTGGGCAGTGAATGTTGCAGCGAGATGGATGCAGACTGCCCAACCTGTTAGGCCAACCAAAATTTGTAACTGGACCGTATTTCGCTGGCACGGTATTCACCACGAATGGCTGACGATTCATTTAACTCAGGCGAAGAAGGCACCGACGGGCTGACCGTCGTCGAGCCCCTGCGCCGCGCCATCGGCGAGCGCTATCTGACCTATGCCCTGTCCACGATCATGCACCG
>CAYZQS010000057.1:4322-16366 GCA_964480735.1 uncultured Rhodobacterales bacterium | reverse complement strand
GAAATGGTGATCGAAAAGGCCAAGCGGCTGGTGGAGCACAAACGCGACGTGGTGATCCTGCTTGACAGTATCACGCGCCTTGGCCGAGCCTTTAACACGGTCGTGCCTTCATCAGGCAAGGTGCTTACCGGCGGTGTTGATGCCAACGCCCTGCAACGGCCAAAGCGGTTTTTTGGTGCGGCACGGAATATCGAAGAGGGCGGCTCGCTGACCATCATCGCAACCGCCTTGATCGAAACCGGCTCGCGTATGGACGAGGTTATTTTTGAAGAATTCAAGGGCACCGGCAACTCTGAACTGGTGCTGGACCGCAAAATTGCGGACAAACGCGTGTTCCCGGCGATTGATATTCTGAAATCCGGTACCCGCAAAGAAGAGTTGTTGGTTGACCCCGGTATGCTGACCAAAACCTTTGTTCTGCGGCGCATTCTTAATCCGATGGGAACCACCGACGCGGTTGAATTCCTGCTTGGGAAACTGAAGCAAACCAAATCAAATGCGGAATTTTTTGATTCGATGAACACCTGATTACTGGTTTTCACCGGCCACAGGATGTGGTTTGGGTCTGAACATGAGCAACAGCGATACAATTTTTGCCCAGGCGACCGCCCGGGGCAAGGCGGGCGTGGCGATTGTGCGCCTGTCAGGGCCGCGCACGTGGTCTGCGGTCCGGTCTTTGTGTGGCACGTTGCCCCCGCCCCGCACTGCCGGTCTGCGCCAGCTTAAAGACCGCACGCTGGGCTTTTTGGATCAGGCACTCGTAATTTGTTTTGCTGAGAACGCCAGTTTCACCGGCGAACAGGCCTGCGAGCTGCAGTTGCACGGCAGTTTCGCCACGGTTTCCGCGGTTTTGGCGGCATTGTCCGCCATTGACGGGCTGCGCATGGCTGAGCCCGGCGAATTTACCCGTCGCGCGCTGGAAAACGGCACGCTGGATCTGGCGCAGATCGAAGGGCTGGCTGATTTGCTGGAGGCCGAGACTGAAGCACAGCGAAAGCAGGCGCTTCGGGTGTTCAGCGGGGCCATCGGCGAAAAGGTTGATATTTGGCGGCGTGATCTTATCCGGGCGGTGTCTTTGCTGGAGGCAACCATAGATTTTGCCGACGAGGACGTGCCAGAGAACGTAAACCCGGAGGTAATTCATCTGATAACCACCTTATATGGTGTGTTAACCCAAGAACTTGATGGTATCGGAATAGCAGAACGTATTCGCGACGGTTTTGAAGTTGCAATCATCGGGCCGCCCAACGCCGGAAAATCCACTCTGCTTAACCGACTGGCCGGGCGGCAGGCGGCGATAACGTCAGAAATTGCCGGCACAACGCGGGATGTGATCGAGGTGCGCATGGATCTGGCCGGGTTGCCGGTTACGCTGTTGGACACCGCGGGGCTACGCAAAGCTGCGGATAAGATAGAGGAAATCGGCGTGACCGTCGCGCGGGATCGGGCAGAAAATGCCGATCTTCGAGTATTTCTGATGGACGGGTCGGAAACATCAGGTTTGCAGGTCAAACAGCTGGCGCATGATCTGGTGGTTCGGGGAAAATCTGATTTACGGAGCGATGTCAAAGGTTTATCGGTGTCAGGTAAGACAGGTGACGGCGTGGAATCGCTGATCTCCGCAATTTCTGACGTGTTGACTGACCGCTCTACCGGCGCGGGTACAATGATCCGGCAGCGGCACCGGGATGCAATGGCGGCGGCTGTAAGGCACCTAAAAACCGCCCACGAAATTCTGAATAAACCGTCCGGTCCCACCGAGCTGGTTGCCGAGGAACTGCACAGCGCTGTCCGGTCGCTTGATTCTTTGATCGGTCGGGTGGATATTGATCACGTTCTGGACGAAATATTCGCCAGTTTTTGTCTTGGTAAGTAGGAATTGTTTCACGTGAAACATTTTGAAGTCATTGTGATTGGGGGCGGGCACGCCGGAACCGACGCCGCCGCCGCGGCTGCGCGGATGGGCGCACGCACGGCTTTGATCACGCTAAGTGCGGCAAAAATTGGCGAAATGTCCTGCAATCCGGCAATCGGCGGCCTGGGCAAGGGGCATTTGGTTCGGGAGATTGACGCGCTGGATGGATTGATGGGCCGCGTGGCTGACCAGGCCGGCATCCAGTTTCGGCTCTTAAACCGCCGAAAGGGCCCCGCCGTTCAGGGGCCAAGGGCGCAGGCCGACAGATCGATTTATCGGCAGCGTATGCAGGCCGAAATTAGCGCCATTCCCAATCTGGAAGTAATAGAGGCTGAAATTGCCGATATTCTGGTCAAAAACGCCTGCGTTGCGGGGGTGGTTGACGCTGACGGAACCAAATATTTCGCGAAATCCGTTATTTTGACCACCGGAACGTTCCTGCGGGGCGTGATTCACATTGGCGACCGGCAAATCCCCGGTGGCAGAATGGGAGAGAGGCCCGCAGCGGCGCTGGCCGACAGAATTGCCGAAATGAAGCTGCCAATCGGGCGGCTTAAAACCGGAACGCCGCCACGACTGGACGGCGATACCATCGACTGGCCCGTTTTGGAACAGCAGCCAGGCGACACCGATCCGACGATGTTTTCGTTTCTGTCACAGCGGCCAACCGCGCGGCAGGTAAATTGCGCGATTACGCACACAAATCAGGCAACGCACGCGATTATTGAAGAAAACCTCAAAAAATCAGCCTTGTACGGTGGAATGATAAAGGGCATTGGCCCCCGCTATTGCCCATCCATAGAAGATAAGATTGTAAGATTTGCTGAAAAGCAGTCGCATCAAATATTCCTGGAACCAGAGGGTTTGAACGACAGCACCGTTTATCCAAACGGCATCTCAACCTCTTTGCCGGAAGATGTGCAGGCTGCGTTTTTGGCGACGATTGCCGGATTGGAAAACGCGGTAATTTTACAGCCGGGATATGCGATAGAGTATGATTATGTCGATCCAAGGTCTTTAAAGCCCACGTTGGAAGTGAAAACGCTGCCGGGGCTGTATCTGGCCGGGCAAATAAATGGAACAACCGGATATGAAGAGGCTGCCGCGCAAGGTTTGATGGCCGGACTGAACGCGGCGCTGGCGCAACAAAACAGGGATCCAATCGTGCTGTCGCGGTCTCAGGCCTATATTGGCGTGATGATCGACGATCTGGTCACGCGCGGGGCGGCAGAGCCGTACCGTATGTTCACATCTCGGGCGGAATTCAGATTGTCACTGAGAGCGGACAATGCCGATCAAAGACTGACCGACATCGGAATTGCGCTGGGTTGTGTTGGTGACAGGCGAAACAGTGTTTTTCGCCAGAAAATGAGCAAGTTAACAAAAGCGCGTAAACTAATTTCTGAAGTATCAATTACGCCCACAAAAGCCGTCAGGTTTGGCCTGAACGTAAATCAGGACGGGCGGCGCAGATCAGGAATGGAACTGTTGGCGTATTCGGATATTGAGATTGAAGATATTGTAAAAATCTCACCCGATCTTGAGAAAATTGAACCCGAGATCGCCAAACAGATAAAGCGGGACGCCACATATGCCAGCTATGTTGCCCGGCAAAAGACCGACGTGGAGGCTATGCGCCGGGACGAAGCCCACGTTATTCCCAGTGATTTCGATTATGGCAAAATCTCTGGTCTCTCCAACGAACTGAAGCAGAAACTTGAAAAAGTTCAACCACTTACGCTTGATCAAGCGGGACGTATCGACGGGATGACTCCGGCAGCCCTTACGATCATTCTGGCGAACCTGAAGAAATCGCAGCGAAAAAAATCCGCATGACCGCCGTTTCAGCCGCGGCCGGTGCATTTCTTCGCGAAATAAATGTTTCACGTGAAACAATTTCAAAATTTTCAGAATATCAGCACCTGCTGAAGAAATGGAACGGCAGCATCAATCTGGTCGGCAAAGACACCTTACAAGACTTTTGGGACAGGCACATATTGGATTGCGCCCAAATTTGGCCGCTTCGTCCGACAGCCGTTAAAACATGGGTGGATATTGGCAGCGGTGGTGGCTTTCCGGGGCTGGTCATCGCGTTAATAGCAGCTGATTTGGCCGCGGACATTGAGTTTACATTGATAGAATCAGATCACCGCAAAGCCAGTTTTTTGACGTTGGCCTGCCAGACACTGGGCATTTCCGCAGCTATACGGGCGGAAAGAGCGGAATCAGTGCCCCGGCAGCACGCAGACATTATATCCGCGCGGGCCCTCGCGCCGTTAAGCCAACTATTGTCGATTTCAGAACGACACCTGGGCGAAAATTCGACCTGTCTGTTTTTAAAGGGCAAAAAACTGGATGTGGAATTGACGGAAGCGCAAAAATACTGGAAGTTCAGGTATCAAAAAACAACAAGTCTGACAGATTCGGGCGGAACCGTGCTGCGAATTGAGGAATTAGAGCGTGCCTAAACAAGATCCGCCAAAAATAATCGCGATTGCCAATCAAAAAGGCGGCGTCGGTAAAACGACCACGGCCATAAACCTGGGAACAGCGCTGGCGGCGGTGGGAAAATCGGTGCTGCTGCTTGATATTGACCCCCAGGGCAATGCGTCAACCGGGCTGGGCATAGAGTTGGCGCAGCGGGATTTGACCACCTATGATCTGTTGATGACAGACGCCGATTTTGAGGACGTTTTGCTGGAAACAAATGTGCCCAACCTGCTGATCGCCCCGGCCACGACCGATCTAAGCTCGGTAGATGTAGAGCTTGCGGGTAGCGAAAAAAGGGCATTTTTGCTGCGTAACGTGTTGAAAAAGAACAACCTATCTGAATTTGCGCTGGACTATATTTTGATAGACTGCCCGCCGTCGCTTAATTTGCTGACGGTCAATGCAATGGTGGCAGCAAATTCTGTACTGGTACCGCTGCAATGTGAGTTTTTTGCGCTGGAGGGTCTTTCGCAGTTGATGCTGACCATCCGCGAAGTCCGCCAATCTGTGAACAGCGGTCTTAGGATCGAAGGTGTTGTGCTGACGATGTATGATTCCCGCAATAACCTGTCAAAGCAGGTTGAAAAAGACGTGCGCGGTAATTTGGGCGATTTGGTTTTCAAAAGCGTGATCCCAAGAAACGTGCGCCTGTCAGAGGCACCGTCTTTTGCCATGCCGGCGCTGATTTACGATCACACCAGCAAAGGCAGTATCGCCTATCAGAAACTGGCGGCGGAACTGCTGCGCCGCAACGACGACAAGTAATTGACTTTACCAACTCAAGAGGTTGATAATATGGAGAAAAAAGACAAGCGAGGGCTGGGCCGGGGCCTGTCGGCGTTGATGTCAGACACCGATCTGGCGGATCAGATTTCAGGTGCGGTCAAGCCAAATTCTGCAGACTCTGTTGTGCCGATTGAAAAGCTTCACCCCAATCCCGCGCAACCGCGGCGCAGCTTTGCCTCTGACGACATGAACGACCTTACCGCCTCGATCAGAGAAAAAGGCGTAATTCAACCGCTTATCGTCCGACAATCCCCTGATTCCAAAGATGAATATCAGATTGTCGCCGGAGAGCGCCGCTGGCGTGCAGCGCAACAGGCCGGGCTGCACGAACTACCGATTATCGTTCGAGAGCTGAACGACACCGAAGTTTTGGAAGTTGCGATAATCGAAAACATTCAACGGTCTGATCTAAATGCCGTTGAAGAAGCACAAAGTTTTCAACAACTAATGGATCGATTTGGCCACACACAGGAAAAACTTGCGGCGGCCCTGGGCAAAAGCCGCAGTCACATCGCAAATTTGCTGCGGCTGTTGACCCTGCCCGACGATGTGCTGACGCTTTTGAAGGACGGAAAGTTAACCGCCGGACACGCCCGGACCCTGGTAACGTCCAACAACCCATCAGAGCTGGCCAGGAAAATCGTAACGGGTGGGTTGTCGGTCAGGCAGGCGGAAAAGCTTGCAGTGAAGCCAGAAAAAACACAAAATAAAGCAAAGAAAATCAAGGCGGTAAAAGACGCGGATACGGTTGCGCTGGAACATGATTTAGGCGCCGGGTTGGGCATGAAAGTGTCTGTGGATCACCAATCGGGAACGGAATCCGGCTCTGTCACCGTGACGTACAAAAGTTTTGATGAGCTTGACCAGATTTGCCAAATTCTGTCTGCTAGTGTTCAGGACGGCTCCAGATAAAAACAGAAACCGCAGACAGCACGACCGCCTGAACAACCAGAATGCCGGCCGGAAGCCCCAGCCAAGTGGATATGCCAAAGGTTACAAGTATCGAGGCGCTGGCGTAAACTTTGGGCTTCCTGCCGATCGCGCCACGTTCAGACCAGTCCCTGATTGGCGGTCCCCAAGTTTTGTGTGACACCAGCCAATTGTGTAACCGGTCCGAAGACCGGGCAAAGAAAAATGCCGCCAGCAACAGCAGCGGCACAGTTGGCAACAACGGCAGAAACGCGCCCACGATGCCCAGACCAAGGCTAAGAAGTCCAAGCAACAGCCAAATCAATCGCATTTCCCGACCCCCTTAATCCGACAGCAGTTCCTGAAGAACAGAATTCAGCACGATCTTGCCGCGGGCAGTCGCCTGCAAGCGGTCACCATTCACGTTTATCAAGTTCAGATCACATAGATCCCTGATTTTATGGGGTTTTAATGGGGTGCCTGACATGGCGGCGTAGCGGCTAGGGCTTGTTCCTTCGGTCAGCCGCAAGCTCATCATAAGATACTCAACCGCCTGGTTTTCTGGATCAAGTTCCGAAACGTCCGAATATCCGGTACCATTGCTTACAGCCGCCAACCAATCATTTGGTGCCTTAAAACTCTCTGTCGCAAATTTTTTTCCCTTCAGGATCAGACGTCCGTGCGCACCCGGGCCCAACCCCAGATAATCACCATACCGCCAATAGATCATATTGTGGCGCGACTGATTGCCCGGCGTGGCATGGTTTGAAATTTCATAGGCTGGCAAACCCGCCCTTGCGGTCATTTCTTGTGTTGCGGCAAACATATCCGCAGATTGCCCGTCAATCGGCAAACCCGACAACTTGCCTGCATCGTGCAAACGGCCAAAAGCCGTTTCCGGCTCGATTGTCAGTTGATAGAGCGACAGGTGATCAGGATTTAAGGCCAAAGCGACAGATAATTCTGTCTGCCACGACGAAACATCCTGATTCTGCCGAGCATAGATAAGATCAAAGCTGACCCGATCAAATGTATTTCTGGCAATTTCAAGGGCTTGCATGGCCTCTTTAACTGAATGAAGCCGCCCCAGCCGCTGTAGGTCCGGATCATTCAGCGCCTGAACACCGACTGACGCTCGATTTACGCCGGCGGCGTGAAAATCGGCAAAGCGGTCTGCCTCTACAGAGGTTGGATTGGCTTCCAGCGTCACTTCCAAATCATCGGCTACTGTCCAGATATCATTCACCTTTCCAACAATAGCAGAAACCAACTTTGGTGGCATCAAGCTGGGCGTGCCGCCGCCAAAAAATATACTGTCAACCACCCGTCCCGACAAATGCTGTGCGGCGCGATCAAGTTCCGCAAGAAAGGCTGTCTGCCACGCGCCAACGTCAACTGACGCGCTGACATGGGAATTAAAATCGCAATACGGGCATTTTGAAAGACAATACGGCCAGTGGATGTAAATTCCAAATCCACCGCATTGCCGATCTTCAGCCATCCAGACAGCCGGCGGTGAATTTCCTGAACGCTTCAGACCGGTGGCTGATTGCGTGTTTTTCCGCCGGATCCATTTCGCCAAAAGTCAAATCTCTGCCAAGCGGCTGAAAAACCGGATCAAACCCAAATCCCAATCCGCCGCGCATGGGCCAGACCATCGTACCGCGCACTTTTCCTTCAAACACCTCGTCATGCCCATCCGGCCAGGCCAGGCAAAGTGTGCAAACAAATTGCGCGGTGCGCGGTTCCTTAACGTTAATCTCGTCCATGAAATCTTGAACTTTGGTCATGGCCACGTCAAAATCGCGGCCATCCGGCGTCTCGGCCCAGTCGGCCGTGTATACGCCAGGCGCACCGTTCAAGCCATCCACCTGCAGGCCGCTATCGTCCGAAAGTGACGGTAAACCGCTGTTTTTACTGGCATAATGCGCCTTGATACGCGCATTGCCGACAAAGCTGTCTTCGGTTTCAGTGGGTTCCTTTAGACCCAGATCAGCAGCGGTCACAACATCAATACCGCGCGGCTTTAGCAACGCGGAAATTTCCGCAAGCTTACCGGAATTGTGCGAGGCAATGACAATCCGGGGTTCTGTTAACCGTCGCATATTACCGGCCACAGGCCGCATTTTGCGCAGCGACCAACCCGGCCACACCTGCCTCTGCCAGCTGCATCAATGCGCTGAATTCCGCCTTTGAAAATGTTGCACCCTCTGCCGAGGCTTGAATTTCGATCAATCCACCAGCGTTTGTCATCACGAAATTTGCGTCGGTACCGGCCTCGCTGTCCTCGGCATAATCCAGATCCAACACTGGTTGACCGCCATAAATACCACAGCTGACAGCGGCAACATTTCCCGTCAGCGGGTCATTTTTAGCATCGCCCGCCGACAACAATTTATCAACCGCCAGCCGCAACGCGACCCAACCGCCGGTGATAGACGCACAGCGCGTACCACCGTCGGCCTGAATTACGTCGCAATCAATCGAGATCTGCCGCTCTCCCAGCGCAACCCGGTCAATTCCGGCACGCAAGGATCGCCCGATAAGCCGTTGAATTTCCTGCGTTCTGCCGGACTGTTTGCCCATCGACGCCTCGCGCCGGTTGCGGGTATTGGTTGCGCGCGGCAACATTCCGTATTCTGCCGTAACCCAGCCCAGGCCGCTGTTTCGCATGAATGGCGGAACCCGTTCTTCGATTGACGCAGTGCACATAACATGAGTGTCGCCGCATTTGATCAAACAAGAACCCTCGGCATGTTTGTTGAAACCGGTCTCGATTTCAATGGTTCGCAATTCGTCGTTTTTTCTGCCGGAAGGCCGCATGGTATATCCTGTCAAATTCAAATTCTGTGCTGATATTTCTTAGGCAGGCGCAAGCGTAAAGGCAACATTGTCTGATTGACGGACGCAGTCATTTTTTTTACAAACATCAGTCGAACAATGCGCGGCTTTTGCCCAATGACCAAAACAGAAAACCCGGTGGATGACCTTTCAGATCGCAGTCGCGATGTGTTTCGGGCGCTTGTGGAATCGTACATAGAAACCGGAGACCCGATCGGCTCTCGCACACTTACCCGTACATTGGCCGAGAACGTGTCGGCGGCCACAATCCGAAATGTGATGCAGGATCTGGAGCATCTTGGCCTGCTGGACAGCCCGCATATTTCCGCAGGCCGGGTGCCCACGCAAATGGGGTTGCGGTTGTTTGTGGATTCGATGCTGGAAATCGGTGATCTGGCCGGGCCGGACCGGCGGAAAATCCAGAATTCGATCAAAGACGAAACCGATGATATTGCCGGTATCATGGGCCGCGCGGGCTCTATCCTGTCCGGGCTTAGTCACGGTGCCGGGCTGGTACTGTCGCCAAAATCAGAATCCCCCATAAAACATATGGAATTTGTTTCACTTGCGCCGGACCGTGCGTTGGTGGTGTTGGTGACGGCGGACGGGCAGGTTGAAAACCGGGTGTTTGTTCCGCCGGTCGGACAAACCCAATCTGCCATGCGCGAGGCGGCGAATTTTTTGAATGCCACAGTGCAGGGTAAAACCCTGTCAGAACTGTCAGACACCATTGCAAGAGAAATAAAAATTCACCGTCAGGAACTTGATTCGCTGGCGCAGCAGCTTGTTAAAAAAGGGCTGGCAGTTTGGGAAAGCGAAGGGCAATCGCATGAACGTCTGATTGTGCGCGGGCAGTCTAATCTGTTGGAAACAAACGCTGATTCTGAAAACCTTGACCGCATACGCATCCTGTTTGACGATCTGGAGCGCAAGCGGGACCTGGCGCAGTTTCTTGATTTGACGGAACAGGGCGAGGGCGTTCGGGTTTTTATCGGCTCAGAAAACAAACTTTTTTCACTTTCCGGTAGCTCTTTGGTGGTCTCTCCCTATATGAACTCTGATCGAAAGATTATCGGCGCGGTTGGGGTGATCGGCCCGACCCGCCTGAACTATGGGCGGATTGTGCCGATTGTGGATTATACGGCACAGCTGGTTGGGCAAATGTTGTCTGAACGCAGCTGATGGAATGAACGAGGCATAAATGGCGAATATAAAAAAACAGGACGAAACCGAAGACATGACCGGGGTTGAGGAAACAGGCTTTGATCCGGCAGATTTTGACGATCTGGACCCGCTGGCGCTGGAAGACGAGCTGTCAGAAATTGAGGTGTTACTGGAAGAACGAGACTCCCTAAAGGACCGCCTGATGCGGGTGATGGCAGAGGCCGAAAACACCCGAAAGCGTGGCGAACGTGACCGCCGCGATGCAGAGGTTTATGGCGGCTCTAAACTGGCCCGGGATTTGCTGTCGGTTTATGACAACCTGAAACGTGCGCTGGAAACCGTTGACGAACCGCAAAGAGAGGCGTCCAAAGCGCTGATCGATGGAATAGAACTGACGCTGCGAGAGCTGCTTTCCAGTTTTTCAAAGCACAAGATTGAACGGGTTGCGCCGGAAGAGGGCGACAGGTTTGATCCAAAACTACATCAGGCAATGTTTGAGGCACCTTTGCCAGGCACAAAATCCGGAACAGTCATCCAGATGATGACAGAGGGATTCGTTATCGGTGACCGGTTGTTACGTCCGGCGCAGGTTGGGGTTTCCTCAAACATCGACCGATTGCCGGATGTGGATGAGACTGACGAAATTTAGACGTCTATTTTTCCGGCCTTAACAGTTCCTGCAACTCGTAGATCAAATTCAGGGCGTCCCTGGGCGACAGGTTGTCTGCGTGAATGCCTGACAAACGGTCAAGCACCGGCGAAGGCTTCTGCGGATCAGGCGCGGAAATTGCAGAGGCGGAAAACAAAGGCAGATCATCCAGCAGTTGACTTAACTTGCCATCGCCGTTTTGTTCTTTAGATTCAAGGTTTTCCAATACCAACCTCGCCCGATTTACAACAGAATCGGGCAGCCCTGCCAGTCGCGCAACCTGAACGCCATAGGATCTGTCTGCGGCGCCTTTGGCCACTTCGTGCAGAAATACAACTTCGCCGTCCCACTCTTTCACCTTGACCGTTGCGTTGTGCAGCCCGGTCAAGGTTGAAGCAAGGGCGGTAAGTTCATGATAATGTGTCGCAAAAAGTGTTCGACACTTATTTACGTCATGCAGATGCTCCAGCGTGGCCCAGGCGATTGACAGGCCGTCATAAGTGGCCGTGCCACGCCCGATCTCGTCCAGAATAACCAATGCGCCCGATTTGGCCTGGTTTAGGATCGCCGCGGTCTCGACCATTTCCACCATAAAAGTGGAACGTCCCCGGGCCAGATCGTCAGAGGCCCCAACGCGGGAGAAAAGTTGGGAAACCACGCCAATTCGGGCAGTTTCAGCCGGCACATAGCTGCCCATCTGGGCCAAAAGCGCGATCAATGCGTTTTGGCGCAAAAATGTGGATTTCCCGGCCATATTGGGGCCGGTCAACAGCCACGCACAGGCAGAATTGGGCGTGTCTGGCGATAAATCGCAATCATTTGGCACAAATCCGGTGGTTCCGTGCCTAAGCGCCTGTTCTACCACCGGATGGCGTCCGCCTTTGATTTCAAAGGCTTGGCCTGTTTCAACGGAAGGTCTGCACCAGTTTTCCGAAACCGCTAGGGCAGCCAGCGCCGTGGACAGGTCGATCTCTGCCAGGGCCTGTGCTGCAGCGGAAATTTCAGCTGCCGCATCGATCACCAGCAACCGAAGGGCCTGAAACACCTCAAGCTCGATCTCTGTTGCGCGGCCAACGGCATTGTGAATTTTCGTTTCCAACTCTGAAAGCCGCAGCGTTGTGAACCTGATCGCATTCGCTGTGGTCTGTCGGTGGATAAAAATATCAGAAAGAGGCGCCGCCAGCATCTTTTCAGCGAAAGACGACGGCGTTTCAACAAAATAGCCTAAGACGTTGTTATGTTTTATTTTTAACGAATTGATGGATGTGGTTTTTGACAGTTCCGATTGCA
>CAYZQS010000057.1:0-4222 GCA_964480735.1 uncultured Rhodobacterales bacterium | reverse complement strand
CGAATTGCGGCCAGATCACGCGGCCCGCCGCGGTCCAGCGCCAGACGGGACAGCGCCCGCTCTATATCCGGCACCCTGCGAAGCATGTGCCGCAGATCATCCGTCAGCTGCGGTCGTTCGACATAAAACGTAATGTTATCAAGGCGCTGAGTAATCGTTTCCAAATCGGTTGATGGACTGCCAATCCTTTGTGTCAGCAACCGCGCACCTGCACCTGTTACGGTTTTATCAATAACACCCAATAGTGAGCCGGCGCGCTGGCCTGCCAATGTCTGCGTCAATTCCAGATTTTTGCGGGTTGCAGCGTCTATCACCATCACCGAACTGCTGTTTTCCGCCGTCGGGGGTTGCAGCAGCGGCAGATTGCCTTTTTGGGTCAGATCAAGATAATCGGCAAGCGCCCCCATTGCGGACAGAGCAGACCGCGAAAACTGGCCAAAGCCATCGAGCGTCTGAACTTTATAAAGCTGGCACAGGCGCCCCACAGCACCGGCGCTGTCAAAACTGGAATTTGCCAGAATGGTAACCGCGGCCCCGGCCTCTTTGACTGCCACGGAAATTGCAGCCGCTGAACCCTCGGCCACGATAACCTCGCGGGGGGAATGGCGGGCCAGCAGGTGGGAAAGTTCTGACACCGTGCAATCCGTCACGGAAAATGCGCCGGTCGACATATCGACCCGGGCAAAAGACACTTTGCCCCTTACGTCACTATAAGCGGCTAAATAGTTGTTTTTACGGGCATCCAGCAAAGTTGCCTCGCTCAATGTTCCGGGCGTGACCAGCCGCACGACATCCCGCTTTACAACAGATTTTGAACCGCGTTTCTTGGCTTCTGCCGGATCTTCCAGTTGTTCGCAAACAGCAACGCGAAAGCCCTTCTTAATTAACGATAAAAGATAGTTTTCGGCGGAATGCGCGGGCACACCGCACATGGGAATATCCGCACCCAGATGCTTGCCGCGTTTTGTCAGCGCAATATCCAACGCCGCCGCCGCAGCGACGGCATCGTCAAAGAACATCTCGTAAAAATCGCCCATACGATAAAACAGCAGGGCATCCTGATGCTCTGCCTTGATGGCCATGTATTGCGCCATCATCGGTGTAACAGTGGTGTTGATAACGTTCACCAGTCCCCCAACGCCGTGATGTCGCAAATCTACACCGCGCATTCGCCTGATAAAAGTCGAAAAGCCGAAGACTTGGTTGTGGTGGTCTGACGGCCCGAGTAGGGTTTGGGGCATAGAATTGAGGATACTCCAGCCATGCCGAACAATAACAAAGTCACGCCGGAAGAAGCGCTTTCCTATCATATGGAGCCAAAGCCCGGAAAAATTGAGATCAGCGCGTCAACCCCAATGACCACCCAGCGGGACCTGTCACTGGCCTATTCGCCCGGTGTTGCGGTGCCGGTTCAGGCAATCGCGGAAAATCCGGCTGCGGCTTATGACTATACCACCAAGGGCAACATGGTTGGTGTGATCACAAACGGAACGGCCATTCTGGGGCTTGGAAATCTGGGTGCTCTGGCATCCAAGCCGGTGATGGAAGGCAAATCTGTTTTGTTCAAACGGTTCGCCGACGTCAACTCTATTGATATAGAGCTGGACACCGAGGACCCGGACGAGTTTGTCAACGCCGTGCGCCTGATGGGGCCGACATTTGGCGGCATCAACCTGGAAGATATCAAGGCACCGGAATGCTTTATTATCGAGCAGCGCCTGAAAGAGGAAATGAATATTCCGGTTTTTCACGATGACCAGCACGGAACGGCGGTGATCTGTCTGGCCGGTCTGATCAACGCGCTGCATATTTCCGGCAAGAAAATCGAAGATTGCAAAATTGTTCTGAACGGTGCCGGGGCGGCAGGAATTGCCTGTATAGAACTGATCAAGGTCATGGGTGCGAAACACGACAATTGTATCGTCTGTGACACAAAAGGTGTGATTTATCAGGGCCGTAAGGAAGGCATGAACCAGTGGAAATCAGCCCACGCCGCAAATACAAAGCTGCGCAACCTTGAAGAAGCGATGAAAGGTGCAGACGTTTTTCTGGGCGTTTCCGCAAAGGGTGCGGTGACGCCCGCGATGGTAGAGACTATGGCGAAAGACCCGGTGATCTTTGCGATGGCCAACCCTGATCCTGAGATCACACCTGAAGAGGCGCATGCGGTTCGCGAAGACGCGATTGTGGCAACAGGGCGGTCGGACTATCCAAATCAGGTTAACAATGTGCTGGGATTTCCGTACCTGTTTCGGGGCGCGCTGGACATCAACGCCCGGGCCATAAACGACGAAATGAAAATCGCCTGTGCGCAAGCATTGGCAGAGCTGGCCCGGCTGGATGTGCCGGACGAAGTGGCGATGGCCTATGGAACAAAGATGACGTTTGGCCGGGACTATATTATTCCCACGCCGTTTGATCCGCGATTGATTTACGTCATACCGCCGGCGGTTGCGCGGGCCGGAATGGAGACCGGATGCGCACGGCGACCGATCATCGATATGGAGGCTTACGAGCTGTCGCTGAAGGCGCGGTTGGACCCAACCGCGTCTATTTTGCAAAGCCTTTACGTTCGGGCGAAGAACGCGCAGGCGCGGATGATATTCGCCGAAGGTGATGATCCGCGGGTTTTGCGTGCTGCGGTGTCTTACGTGCGGTCCGGGCTGGGTCAGGCCGCTGTGATAGGCCGCGAAGCGGACGTGCGCAATATGCTGGAGTCCGCCGGTCTGGGCGATGCCTACGGCGATATCGAGGTAATAAACGCCGCCAACACGGATCATCTGGAACAGTATAAATCGTTTCTTTACAGCCGCTTACAGCGCAAAGGTTATGACCAGCACGATTGTCACAAACTGGCGTCACGCGACCGGCACGTTTTTTCTGCCCTTATGGTTGTGCATGGTCACGGCGACGGTCTGGTCACCGGTGCCACGCGGAAATCGGCGCATGTGCTGGAGCTGTTGAACCATGTTTTTGACGCCACAGCAGAAGTTGGCGCGGTTGGTGTTTCCGCCGTCTTGCTGAAAGGCCGGGTTGTTCTGATCGCCGATACGCTGGTGCACGAATGGCCGGAAGAAAAAGATCTGGCCGATATCGCGGAAGGTGCCGCAAAACTGGCGCGGTCGCTGGGGATGGAGCCGCGCGTGGCCTTTGTAAGCTTTTCCAACTTTGGATATCCGGTGTCAGAGCGGGCGGAAAAGATGACCAAAACGCCCGCAGTTCTGGACGCAAGGGGAGTGGATTTTGAATACGATGGTGAAATGACCGTTGACGTGGCGCTTAATCCCGATGTTCAGGCGCGGTATCCGTTTTGCCGGCTTACCGGTCCTGCCAATATTCTGGTGGTTCCGGCCCGGCATTCAGCGTCTATTTCAGTAAAAATTCTGCAGGAAATGGGCGGGGCTACGGTGATCGGGCCAATCTTGACCGGCGTTGATCATCAGGTTCAACTGTGCGCCACCACCGCAACGGAAACTGATATTCTGCATATGGCGGTCATGGCCGCATGTCGGGTTTGCTGAGTGGCGGTTTTTAATCTGGGATCAATCAACGCGGATTATTTTTACGAGGTGCCGCATCTGCCAAAGCCGGGCGAAACCCTTGCCGCGCTTGGCAGTTATCGCGGGCTGGGCGGCAAGGGCGCAAACCAGTCAATCGCTGCGGCACAGGCCGGGGCGACGGTTTATCACATCGGTGCAGTTGGGCCGGATGGGGCCTGGGCGTGCCGGCGGCTGGCGGACTTTGGCGTGAACACCGATCACATTGCCACGCTGGACATTCCAACCGCGCATGCGATCATCAACGTGGACCCGCAGGGCGAAAACGCCATTGTCATCTACAGTTCTGCAAATGTCGCGCAGGACAAGGCCCGCATCACAACCGCGCTGAAAACGGCCAAAAGCGGTGACATCTGTATATTGCAAAACGAAACAAATTTGGTTGAGCATACAGCGGAAACCGCCCGTGATATGGGGCTTTACGTGGTTTATTCCGCTGCCCCTTTTGCTGCCGATAAAGTTACGGCGATTCTGCCGTTTATTGACCTGCTGGTGGTGAACGAGGTTGAAGCCGTGCAATTGTCAAAGGCGCTGAATGCACCGATCGGCGCGGTGTCGGTTGATGCGGTTTTGATCACCAAAGGCAGCGCCGGATCAGAGTATTTGAGCAAAGGCGAAACAGTTCAGGCCCCGGCTTTTCAGGTCAGGGCGGTGGATACCACGGG
>CAYZQS010000056.1:12866-17260 GCA_964480735.1 uncultured Rhodobacterales bacterium | reverse complement strand
CCAGAAGTCCAGAAGTCCAGAAGTCCAGAAGTCCAGAAGTCCAGAAAATTGGACCCCTTAAATCCAATTGCAACAAAAAAATTCACACGAAATTAACTTTAAACCCGGCAACATGCCTGCAATTTATCTTTGCTTTGAGGTCATATGCCCGACGCCCAACCAAACCAGATCGCATCATCCGGCGCGTCCTTTTCCGCCCCCAAATCCGACGCCGAAATAATAAACTGGATTCGCCTGATCCGCTCCCGCCGGGTTGGTCCCACAACGTTTTTGCGCCTGATAAAAGAATACCGGGATGTCGAGGCCGCCCTGTCCGCCCTACCCGAAATCGCCCGTAATGCCGGGGTGAAAACCTATACCCCACTTCCTTTGATTGAGGCAGAGCGTGAATTTCAATGCGGCCTAAAAGCAGGCGCCACGCCGGTGTGTCTGGGATCAGGTTTATATCCCCCGCTGCTTGCCCGCATTTCAGACCCGCCGCCCGTTTTGTGGTGTATTGGCAACCCCAAACTGATGACCCGGCCAAATGTGGCGGTCGTCGGTGCCCGCAATGCCTCCAGTCTGGGCAGCCGCATGGCCCGGTTGCTGTCTGGCGAATTGGCCAACCTTGGCTTTAGCGTAACTTCAGGTCTGGCGCGGGGCATTGACACCTCTGCCCATCTGGCAGCCCTTGACGGCGGAACAATCGCCGTTATGGCCGGAGGTGTTGATTATTTTTACCCACGCGAAAACACCAAACTTGCGGAAGATATTGCCCAGTCCGGACTGCTGATTTCCGAACAGCCGTGCGGGTTGATCCCGCAGGCCCGGCATTTTCCCACGCGCAACCGGATTATCGCAGGTCTCAGTCAGGGGGTGGTGGTGGTGGAAGGTGCGGCGCGCTCTGGCAGCCTTATCACCGCATCAGCAGCGCTTGATCAGGGCCGCGAAGTGATGGCTGTACCGGGGCACCCGCTGGATGGCCGCGCCGTGGGGTGCAATATGCTGATCAAAGACGGCGCGGCGCTGGTCCGTTCCGGCAAAGACGTCGCGGTGGTGCTTGAAAACGCGCCACAAAATGCAGGCGATTGCGAAGCCAAAGAACCACCCGCGACGGCCCCGGTGCAGACCGCTGTGCCTTCGGGCGCGCCAGCAGACATCGGCACGCGCATATTAAACCTGCTTGGACCATCCCCGATACCCGAAGATCAGTTGATCCGCGAACTGGCGCTACCCTCGCAAACCGTGTCCCCGCACTTGCTGGATCTGGAACTGAAAGGCAAGTTAAACCGGCAATCCGGCGGAATGCTGGCGCTGGCCGTATAGGTCCGCTGCTTGAAATTGATACCGGCAAAAATTCCGGCGTCACCGGTGCGAAATTCGCGCAAGATTGCGTGCCGACCCAACAGACACCGGTGCTGCCGATGGACAAATGCGCCACCACCCGCTCCGCACCGGAATTCTGAAATCAAACGTGTATCGTGGCGTGGCCCAAATGGTTCAGGTCAATCTCACCCCGCTGCGCCAGCGGTAATTTGTACAGATCAATGGTCCCGCCACCGGGGCGTTGCGGTGCCAAAACGGCTTAACCATGACGGCCTGACACCCGGATGTCACTGATGACAATTTCAACCGGAGAGCAAACGTTCCATTGCGCATTCGGGCGCACCGCATCCATCATCCGGCTGCGCACAGCCGTTCCCCGCTTTGGCACCTGATACTGCTGTGCCAACGCAGGGCGGCCAAGAAATAACCGCCAAAACCCAAAACATCTCAAAAAAATTCCTTCCACTAAATACCGAATCACCGGTCACGCAACGTTGGATAAGGCCATCAATCCCGCCCCACACAACTACCCATTGACAAGTCCTAGGCAGACCCCACATGTTCCGCGCGCAATCACGTTGCCCAATTTACCGCCAAGGAATGCCCATGCCCGTCGTTGTTGTTGAATCCCCCGCCAAAGCCAAAACCATCAACAAATATCTTGGGGATGACTATGTGGTTTTGGCCTCTTACGGCCACGTGCGCGATCTGCCTCCAAAGGACGGTTCAGTCGATACCGACAATGATTTTGAAATGAAATGGGAGGTTGCAAGCCAGTCCCAAAAACACGTCCGCGCCATTGCGGACGCACTAAAGGACGACAACAACCTTATTCTGGCCACAGACCCGGACCGCGAAGGCGAGGCGATTTCCTGGCATCTGGAAGAGGCCCTGCGCAAACGCAAAGCCATCAAAAAATCCACCCCCGTAAGCCGCGTGGTCTTTAACGCCATCACCAAATCCGCGGTCACAGAGGCGATGGCCAACCCCCGCGAAGTGGATATGGAACTGGTGCAGGCGTACCTTGCCCGCCGGGCGCTGGACTATCTGGTGGGTTTTAACCTGTCGCCGGTCCTGTGGCGCAAACTGCCCGGTGCCAAGTCCGCCGGGCGCGTGCAATCGGTGTGCCTGCGCCTGATCGTTGAACGGGAAATGGAGATCGAGGCCTACAAATCCCGCGAATACTGGAGTGTGGGCGCCACCCTCACCACCCCACGTGGTCAGGATTTTGAGGCGCGCCTCACTGTGCTTGGCGGCAACAAACTGGACAAGTTCACCATCCAAACCGCAGAAGCTGCGGAACTGGCCGTCAGCGCGGTCAACGCCCGCGATCTTTCGGTGATGTCGGTCAATGCCAAACCGGCCAACCGCAACCCGTCCGCCCCGTTCATGACCTCAACCCTGCAACAAGAGGCCAGCCGCAAATTTGGCATGGGCGCACGGCAGGCCATGAGCACGGCCCAGCGCCTTTATGAGGCCGGATATATCACCTATATGCGCACAGACGGCATCGATATGGCCCCAGAAGCCGTAGCCGCCGCGCGCGATGCCATCAGCAAACGCTATGGCGCGGATTTCGTGCCCGCCAGCCCGCGCATTTATAAAAACAAGGCCAAGAATGCACAGGAAGCGCATGAATGTATCCGCCCCACGGACATGATGGTGGCCGCCACTGACCTTTCGCGGCTGGAGGCGGACCAGCGCAAACTCTACGATCTGATCTGGAAACGCACGCTGGCCAGCCAGATGGCCTCTGCCAAAATGGAGCGTACCACGGTTGATATGGCGTCAAACGATGGTCAGGTCGGCCTGCGCGCCACGGGCCAGGTGGTGCTGTTTGAGGGGTTTTTGAAAGTCTACGAGGAAGGCCGCGACGACCAAAAAGACGAGGGCGACGATAAACGCCTGCCGCAAATCAGCCACGGCGATGCAACGACCAAAAAGTCCGTGACCCCGGAACAGCATTTCACCCAGCCACCACCGCGCTATACCGAGGCCACGCTGGTCAAACGCATGGAAGAACTGGGCATTGGCCGCCCGTCCACCTATGCCTCGGTGGTCACCACCATCCAGACCCGCGAATATGTGCGCAAGGAAAAAAACCGCCTGATCCCCGAAGACAAAGGCCGGTTGGTGACGGCATTTCTGGAAAATTATTTCCGCCGGTATGTCGGTTATAATTTCACCGCCCAGCTGGAAGAAGAACTGGATGATATTTCCGGCGGGCGGGAGGATTACAAAGTTGTCCTTGGCCGGTTCTGGCGCGATTTTTCCGCCGCCATCGCCGAAACCGCCGATCTTCGCATAACCGAAGTTCTTGAAAAAATAAATGAATTTCTGGAGCCACATCTTTTTCCGGCAACCGAAGATGGTTCAGACCCGCGCAATTGCAAACATTGCGGCACCGGCCGGCTGTCCATGCGCACCGCTCGCTCCGGCGGGGCATTCATTGGCTGTTCCAACTATCCGGAGTGTCGCTACACCCGCCCTCTGGCCGGCGAGGCTGAAGAGGGTGACATCGCAGGCCCGGACGGCAAGCTGTTGGGACAGGATGAAAACGGCGTGCCGGTTTCGGTGCGCAAGGGGCGGTTTGGCCCCTATGTGCAACTGGGTGTGGTGACAGAAGACCAGCCCAAACCCAAACGCTCTTCGGTGCCAAAGGGCCAGGACCCGTCTGAGATCACGTTGGAACAGGCCCTTGATCTGCTGTCCCTGCCCCGCCTGATCGGCGAACACCCGGACGGCGGCCCGGTAGAGGCCAACAACGGCCGCTTTGGTCCTTACGTCATGCACACCAAGCCGCTTGAAGAAGGCGCAAAAAAGCCGGTCAAAATCTACGCCAATCTGGCCGATCCCGCCGATCTGCTGACCATTGGAATGAACCGCGCGGTAGAGTTGATCGCGCTAAAGGTTGCCAAAGGCGGGCGTGGTGCTGCGGCAAAACCACTGTTTGAACTGGGCGAACACCCAACCGAGGGCGGGCCGGTCAACGTGATGGACGGGCGCTACGGCCCTTACGTCAAATGGGAAAAAATCAACGCAACCCTGCCGCGCGATCTGGAACCGGGTGCGGTCACAATGGACACCGC
>CAYZQS010000056.1:0-12766 GCA_964480735.1 uncultured Rhodobacterales bacterium | reverse complement strand
TCAACGCAACCCTGCCGCGCGATCTGGAACCGGGTGCGGTCACAATGGACACCGCCGTCGAATTGATCGCAGCGAAAGCGGCCACCAAGGGCAAGAAGAAAAAGGCACCGACCAAAAAGAAAAAATCCGCGCCCAAAAAGAAGGCGGCAGAATAATTCCGCCGCTTTCATCTTTGCAAAATACTCCCCGCGCGGAGCGCATAAAACTTTTGAACGACTAAAGTCGAAATAACCGCCCCGGACCGTTGCCCGCAGACAAACCCGCCAGTTTTCGCATATGCCAGCACAGCGCCTGATTGCTGGACACCACCGGCTTGCCAATCGCCGCCTCCGCCGCTTGCAAAATCCCGAATGTGCGCAGGCTGGTGCAACTGGCAAAGACCGCCTGCACAGCGTCATCATCGCCAACCTGTTTTATTGCCTCCAACGTTGACGCCTCGGTGATCCGGGCAATCTTGCGGTCTTCGATTTGCCCAAAAGCTTCCATCCGCGCGATCTCAAAGCCCTCCGCCGTCAGCATATCCCGCATATGCAGCGTCACGTCCGGCGTATATGGCGTCAGCAGACCAATCCGTTTGATGCCAAGCGCCCGCAAGGCTGTCATCACAGCGGTGATTGGATTGGTCACCGGCACGCCAGGGTGGGATTTTTGCACAATCTCTTCCACCCGCTCCGGTCCGATCACGGTAGAGGCCGAGGTACAGGCATAGCCGATGGCCCGAATATTGGCATTTTGGGGCAGCAGATCAGCCGCTACCGGCATGTCCTGCTCCATCGCCGCCAGTTTTTCCGGCGTTACCAGCGCGTGGCTTGGAATTCGGGCATAGCGACAAACAACGCCGGGCCCGTGCAGCAGGCTTTGCCCTTCGTCCTCCAGCGTTTCATCTGTACGCAGGATAATCAGGCCCAGCGCCGCGCGGTAAGCGGCACCATCGTCAAAATCACACTGCAGCGGCATTATGTTCTCCTAAATGACCGGCAATTCCGGTGCCGCCCGCTCGCTCAGCAGCAGCGGCGCACCGTCGGTTATGGCGATATTTTCCTCGTGCACCATCATTTTTCCATCGCCAATTTCAACCGAAGGCTCAAGCGTTATCACCATTCCGGCCCGCAAAACCGTAGTGTCAAAAGCCGCAATCGACAATCCCTCTGTCAATTGCAGGCCCAGCCCGTGGCCAAACCGGCCAATGGCAGACCCGCCGTCCAGTGATTTTGCCATGATCCGGTAAAGTTCCGCGCAGGTCACGCCCGGCCGTGCGGCCAGCAGGGCGCTTTCCGTGGCGTTCCACAATCTGACATAAGCACTTTGTGCGGCGTCGTCTGCCCGCCCGACAGCAAAATTCCGGTCAAAATCGCAGAAATATCCCTGTTTGGTGGACCCCGTGTCCATCATCAGAACGTCGCCATCCTGCAGGGGTCGCGCATCTGGCGGCGAGATCACGTCGCCATAGCCGCCCGGTCCCGCCCCGCCAACCAGATAAGGCACATCCCCGGCCCCCGCCTTAAGCAGGGCAATCTTGAATTCCACAAACACCTGATCCAGCGGTTGACCGCAAAAGACAATTTCCGGAACCCGGGCAAATGCGGCACTGGCGATGCCCGCAATACGACCAATGGCGTTCACTTCCGCCGCTGATTTTATCGCTCTGAGATCCCGGATCAGCGGCGTGGCATCCACAAATTCCGCTTTGCTTAATCGCTGCAACGTTTGAAAATCCACCAAAGGCATGCGCAACACACTTTCCGGTCCCATCGGCATCCCCACTCGACCCGCCCCTTCCAGCGCTGCGGCCAGCAACGATATGCCCTGACCTTTTGGATCCGGGGACGACCACGTGCGGATGTCGCTGATCCATGTTTTCGCCATCAAAGCCGCGCCGATTTCCGGAATAACCGCAACCGGCTCGCCCGATCCCGGGATCACCAAAAACCAGGGCCTTGTGGGGCTTTGCCAAAACAATGTGCGAAACCCGGTAAAATACTGCATTTCAGGCTCGGTACAAAACAACAGCGCGTCAACACCGGTTTCAGACATTATCCGCTGCGCTTTAGCAACCCGCGCCTGATATTCAGCAGCGGTAAAATCAGTCATCAGCCGGACCTT
This sequence comes from uncultured Rhodobacterales bacterium, assembly GCA_964480735.1. Lineage (GTDB taxonomy): Bacteria > Pseudomonadota > Alphaproteobacteria > Rhodobacterales > Rhodobacteraceae > UBA5972. The sequence continues at coordinate 10,663 of CAYZQS010000056.1, read as the reverse complement.
CGGACAAAATCAGCAGGGCGCTGCTGTCTGGGCCCAGACCAAATTCATCGTCATCACACGCCAGTTTCAGCGCGGCGTACCCCGCACCGCCGGACGGCGAGGTTGCCATGCCACATGCCGCCAGATCGGCGATCAATGTGGCCACCTCATCGTCTGAAACCGTCAAAAACCCGTCTGCGGCCCGTGCCAGGGCCTGCAAGGCCAAATGGGAAGGTTCCTTGCAATCCAGCCGCCCCATGTTTGACACCGGTCCCGGTGCAATCACCGGCGCACCCGCCAGAATACTGGCCTGCAAAGCCGGTGCCGCGCCGGGTTCAACCACAAATATCAAAAGCGATTGTCCCCACATTTTGCGCAGGTGAACGGCCACCGCCGCGGCAAGCCCGCCCACACCGGCCTGCAGAAAAATATGGCTGGGCCGCGCGTTCAGCTTTGCCGCCTGCGCCACGATTTCAGCGGCCATCGCCAGATATCCCTCCATCACATCCCGCGGCATATCCTGATATTCCGGCCACGAGGTATCGGACAACAACTGCCAGCCGTTTTCATCCGCGGCGCGTTTAGCAGCTGTCAGGCTGGCCGCGTAATCAGCGCCCCCACGGTGAACCTCCGCACCCTGACCGCGCAGACGCGCGGCAAAACTTTCCGGCACGGTTTCCGCGATGTAAATGACGGCCCTGGCGCCAAACACCCGGGCACCGGCGGCAACCGAAATGCCGTGGTTTCCCGCCGTGGCCGCAACATATGTCTGACCCGCAAGGGCCGATTTGGCCAGTTGCGGGTTGGCGATCTGATCCCCGATTTTCTGATGCGCGGCTTTGGCAATAGCAAATGTTGCGCCCAAAGCCTTGAAACTGCCCAGCCCCATACGGCCGCGCTCATCCTTGATCAGCAACCGGCCAATGCCAAGGTCTGCTGCGATTCCCGGCAATTCTGCCAAAGGCGTTTCCTGCGCCGCCGGGCATTTTGCCAGCAACTCTAAAACCAGCGAGGGGTCATCAACAATTGGATCAATCTGCGACGAAACGACGGGCTGTTCGGAATTCCGAAAGGGATTTGATATTTTTTTCATGCCTTCACCATGTCACCGGTAAAAGCGTATTTCCAGCCGTTTAATTCATGAATCGCCGAGGCAAGTTCCGCTTAGATCACTTGGTTTTCCGAAAGACGCCCGTCAATCATCTCTGCCGCTGCGCGGGCCAGATCAAAGCCACGAAATCCTTCTGCCAGCCGCACCGACAACGCCTGCCCGGCATTCAACAGCTCAGTCTCTTTGGCGACTTCAGCAACCGAACGTAAAAACTGCGCCACATATGTCAATGTGTGGTGGTCTTTGGCATCAAGCGCTTCGCGCAGCAGATGGGCGATCTGGTCAAGGTCTTCCCGCAGCGCCAGTTGATCCGGATTAACATCAGGTTGAATCGAGATCACATCGGTGAAATCGACATCGGGCTGAACCTGCAAATGCTGCAGCAAATGCTGTTGAAACACCTGCATATTCTTCAGCGGTTTTTGAATAAAACCGTCAGCCCCGGCAGCAAGGGCGGACGGACCGCATATTGCCGGATCATCGCCGCTGGTTGCCAAAACAACCGGCGGTCTGGGCTGATAGGCGGCAACTTCCCGGATCAATTCCAGACCCGAACCATCCGGCAGCCCCAGATCCACCATAACAACCGCCGGACGATAGCCCGCCAAATGCCGTCGTGCGGCGGCCAGGCTGTCGGCCCGGCGCAGTCGTGCGCCGCTGCGCAGGCACAACAGCCGCACCGCCTCTGAACAAAAGCGACTGTCCTCAACCAAAAGGATGGTCAGCCCCAGCAACGGCTTTCGCGCGCTGGCAAACCTGACGAAAATATCTGCATTACTCTCTGATTTTTCCACAACGGACCTCAGCAGGGGGTGAATCGCTGCCTGAAGTAAACGCCACTCCTCCTAACGGGTCGTTAACCGGGTAATCAATTTGTCCCATTGCCTAAAGACGCCGCCTTGGCCTATCTACGCTCAGCCAAACCCGGAGAAAATATATGATCGGTCGCCTAAATCACCTTGCCATCGCCGTGCCTGATCTTGCGGCGGCAACCGCCCTTTACCAAAACACCCTGGGCGCAAAAGTTGGTGCGCCGCAGGACGAGCCGGACCACGGCGTGACTGTGGTTTTTATCGAACTGCCCAACACAAAAATTGAATTGCTGTATCCTCTGGGTGACAACAGCCCGATACAGGGATTTTTGGATAAAAATCCCGGTGGCGGCATGCACCATATTTGCTATGAGGTTGACGATATTCTGGCCGCGCGTGACCGGATGCAGGCAAGCGGCGCACGGGTTCTGGGCGACGGCGAACCAAAAATCGGCGCGCATGGCAATCCGGTTCTGTTTTTGCACCCCAAGGATTTCAACGGAACGCTGGTAGAGCTTGAACAGGTCGCGCCCGCATGAACATAGTCTCGGCCCTCGTGCTGTTTGCGGTCATATGGTTCATGTGCCTGTTTGTTGCGCTGCCAATCCGCATCAAAAGCCAGTCAGAAGACAACAACGTGGTGCCGGGCACCCCCGCATCGGCGCCGGTCGACCCAATGTTGAAAAACAAACTGATCTGGGTATCAATCGCCGCGGTTTCGATCTGGGCCCCGATTTGCGCGATCATCATATCCAACGTTTTTACGATTGAAGACCTGGACTTTTTCAACCGGCTTTAGCGGTCAGCCGGTGAAACTGATGGGTAAACGTCGCCACACCCAATATCGGTATCAACAGATTGACCACCGGAATGCTGAGGGGGACAGCCATCAAAATTCCGGCAAACCAGATGGCAAAGAAATGTTGCCGCCGCAACTTTTTGGCATCCCTGCGGCCCAGCCGCCGCATGGCAACCAGATGAAAATACTCCCGGCCCAGCAGATAACCATTCACCAGATAAAAAATCACCGGGGCCAGCAGGGTTGAAGCGAAATAGATTATCAGGGCAATCAGATTGACGATTATCATCAGACACAGAAACTTAAAACTGTCCGCAACCGCCCGCCACAACGGCATCGGCTCAACATCGGGCAGATGGGGATAGTGTTTGTTTTCAACCGCTTCCGCAACCTCCTCAACAAAAAAGCCGATAAGAACGGTTGCGACGGGTATCATCAGAAAGACCGACAATATCAGCAAAATGGCCAGTGACAGACCGGAAATCAGACCGTTCCACAACGTGATTTCACCGATCCACGGCAGCGTCACCGTTTCGGGCAAAATCAGGCTGACAAACAACGAAAAGCCAAAAACAAACGGGGCCAGTAAAAGAAATGTCAGCCCCAGCGCGCGCAGCAACACACCGCGAAATCGCGGGTCTGCCAGTTGGGAAAAAGCTTTTTGAAAATCGTCAAATATCACTGATCGACCCAGGTAACCTTATTCGCAAGATCGGGGCGCGGACGATCCGGTGGTGTGTGCCGTTCTGTCCCTATGTGGATAAATCCGGCCACCGTTTCATGCGCCGCCAAATTCAGACCGCTTTGCAAAAACCCGCGGTCGCTGGCCATCCACCCCGTCAGCCAATTGGCACCCCAACCGGACGCCAAAGCGGCGTTCAACATTGAAAGACACACCGCCCCGGCTGACATCGTCTGCTCAACCGCCGGAATTTTTTCAGATTGTACCGGTGCGGCAATGACCGCCACCACCAAATCGGCATTGGCCATTTGCTGGCGGGTTTTTTCGGCCTTCTCGGCATCCATCTGCAATTCGCCGGACCTGACCACCATAAGTTCGGCCAAACGTTCCAGGGCGGGCTTTTCCAGCACAATCAACCGCCACGGCTCCAGCTTGCCGTGATCCGGAACGCGCAACGCAGCCGTCAGCATCGTTTCAAGCGCGGTTCTGTCAGGCACCGGCAGCCCAAGCATTTTTGCCGGGCGCGAACGCCGGGAAAGCAGAAATTCCAAAGCTTCAGGTCGGGCATCGGGCATCATGGTCTCCTAAATCGGGCGGCAATTGTCATCTCGGAACTCTTAAGCGGGGTGTCAAGGCGGTCGGCCCGGGTTTGTCGCCCATTCAGCGCCGCGCCGGGTCGTCTGACACCCGAACCAGCGCGGTCAGATCTGCCAGGCTTTCGATCTGCCGGCCGTCGCCATCAAAATTCTCTGGTCGCAGCCAGGCACCATAGGCCTCTTTCAGCGCCGGCCATTCTTTGTCGATACAGGCAAACCACGCGGTATCGCGGTTGCGGCCTTTGGACATCATATGCTGCCTGAAAACACCTTCGTAAGAGAACCCAAACCGCTCTGCCGCCCGCCGGGACCGCATGTTGGCGGCATCACATTTCCATTCAAATCGGCGGTAACCGGCCGCAAACACCCAGCCCATCAGCAGGAATATGGCTTCTGTCGCAACTTTCGTGCGCTGCAACTCCGGCGCAATGTTGATATGCCCCACCTCAATTGCGCCCGTTTCCGGCGAAATCCGCATCAAGCTGGCGATCCCGCCAAAATGCCCGCTGGCGCGGTCCTGAATGGCATAAAAGAACGGGTCCCCCGCAGCCGTGATATCACGCACCCAGTGATGATAGGCCGACACCGACGAGAACGGGCCATAGGGCAGATACTTCCAGATGATATTTTCTGTGTCAGCACTGTTGGCGCGAAACAGATCGGCCGCATGTGCATCCGCATTCAATGGGGCAAGCCGCACGAATTCTCCGCTTAAAATGTCCGGCCCGGGGCGTACAGGTTCAACCCAATCGGCAACAACCACACCGTCATTGTTGATTTGCATCTGACCCCGCCAAAAACCATTTCAAGCCAAAATACGCGGATCGTTCCCCATGTCCAGACCTGGAAAAACATGGGTCTCCAGTTCGTTCAAAGCAAGCCCAAACATTCCGCGCATGGCCCAGGCCCCGTAGGCGCGTACGTCGCCTGTGGGCATCAGATCGCGGCCCTGATAAAGATCACGCTCGCGCAGGCCGGGCCAGTTACCGTAAACCTGCCCGCCCCGAATGGCACCCCCCGCCATCACCATCATGCCGCCGGTTCCGTGATCGGTGCCACCAGTGCCGTTTTCCCGCGCCGTGCGGCCAAATTCTGTCATCGCCAGCACCGCCGTTTTTTGCCAGTTGCGCCCCAATGTGGCTTTTAACGTGATAACAGCCTCGCCCAGTTCAGACAGCGCCCGCTTTAACCCTCGCGATTGCGACCGGTGCGTATCCCACCCGCCAATGGAAAACGCGGCAATTCGTGTATCCTCGTTCAACCGCTCACCGGTAAATTTCGCCAATGCTTTGGCCCGGGCCGCGCGTCCGGACCGCAACATCGTCTTTTGCATATCCGCCATCATCATGCCGCTGTCTTCGTCTTCAAGACTGGTAATCCCGTCCGCACCAATATCCATCAGCTCCGCCATTTCCAGCGCGCCCGCACCCGCAGATTTAAATACCGGGTCACCGCTGTAAATAAACTCCAACAGGGATTTGCCCTGCTCTGACAAATCCAAACGGCTGTCCGGTGACCAGCTGGACACCGGCGCATCACCGTTCAGAATGATCAGATCGTTACGACCAACCGCAAATGCGGTTTTGGCGTTTATCCCCGGCATGCGGGACAACATCCGGTTCAGCCAGCCATCGCGCACGCCACCAACGCCAACGTCCATCCCGGTGCCCGCTTCCAGCAGGTCCTGCCCGTCAAAATGGCTGCGCTTGTCGCGATAAGGTGTGGAAACCGCGTGGGCAAAGGCCAGTTCACCGGATTTCCAAAGCGGCATCAATCGCGCAAGATTTTGGTTCAGCGCAAAGTATCCGTCCAGATCGGCGGGATTTGTCTGCTTCATCAGCTTTGGTCGATACCGGGCAAAATCACGATCGCCATAAGGCTGCACCACATCCAGCCCGTCCATCCCGCCCCGCAGGATAATGACCACCAGCCTGTTGTCCCAGGGCGCCGCGGCATAAGTGACCGGTGTAACAAACGGGCTGGCGGCCGCCGAGCACCCAAGCGCTGCGGTGTGCAGCAAAAACCGGCGTCGGGTCGTGTTTTCAGAATTTGTCACAGCATTCTCCTTAACGGCGGTTGAACTGGGGCGAAGCCAGCACCAGCGCCATGCCTTCCAGCCGGCTTTCAGCCGCGCCAACGGCGCGCAACAGCCCGTTGCCAACCGCATCACGCAGGGCAAAACGCGCAAATTCCTGCGGGTCACGCACCTGTGCCAGCGCCTGTGTCGTCAGCAATGCCCATTGAATACGCGCCGCCATACCCTGCGGCGTAATCCAGTTGTCCATATCTTCCGGCCAGCCGTCCGGCCCGCCCGGATACTGGTATGTCTGGCCCATAACCTGCATCGGCGCGGTCAGATACAGGCGGTACTCCCGGCGATTTAAGCTCATCAATTTATCCGCCCCAACCCCCATCGCACGCAGGCCCGACACGATATAATCAAACGGCTGCTTGGCCTTCCGGCCAAAGTTTTGCCAGGCGGCAGGGTGCTCCAGCATCGCCGCATAGGCCACCGGCAAATTGCCGCCACTGGCAGAAAACGCCCGCGTTATATGGTCAATCAACCCCTGATCCGGGTCATCGGAAACAAAATGCACCGCCAGTTTCCGCGATATATGCCGGGCTGTGTCAGGGTGATGCGCAATATCGTCAAGCGCCTGATAGATATCACCAATCTTTGCTCTGGTGTCGCTGCCATAGGATTTCCCCAGAACGGTTTCCGCGCCCGGCTCTGCCCGGTGCGGCTGAAATTTGAATCCGTTTTTGCGGTTAAAATGCAACCCCGTCAGCAATTCGGCAAATTCCCGCACGTCGGTTTGGGTGTATGCGCCACCAACCCCAAGCGTGTGCAGCTCCAATATTTCACGGGCCAGATTCTCGTTCAACCCCTTGCCACGCTTTAATCCGGCGCGTGAATTGGGCCCCACTGACAGAACCTGATCCAGAAATATCAGCATCACCGGATGGGTGGCGGCAGACCGCAAAAGATCGCTGAATGACCCGGTTATATAGGGGCGGATTGCCTCTTCCACATAAGAGGTGGCAGTGTTTCGCAAGACCCGACCCTTGGCAATTATCGTAAAATGATCAGCCCAAAACCTTACCAGGCGCTCGCGAAAGCCATCTTTGCTGACCAGCGGTCGAATAACATTTGTCAGCACGTCACGCTGATAGACATCGCGCGACGCCTGCTGCGCCAGCTTAAATTTCTGTTCCGCCCCCACGTCACCGGATTTTACCGCTTTTCTCAACCTGTTGACGGCCGCCTCTTCGCGCATCTGACGTTCAAATTTTCGCACCGGATATTTTCCGACGATGGAATCCGGTCCCAAAACATGATCCAGCAATGCCTGCGCACCCGCTGGTGGGGGCTCATCCACAGCAATCCCAAAGCCAAATCGAATGGACGCAAATGTCGATTTGTCAGGTGTCATGGCGCTGCTCCTGCACGTCTCACCAATCTTTAAACGGTTGCCCCGGTCTTTTCCGTCACAATATAGGCTTTTTTGTGCGGCTTTGGGTAAATCGTTACGATTCAGCAATATTCCGCGCAAATGATCGCGCCAGCGCCATCAAAACCGCGCCAACCGCCGTGCACCGGGACCACCGCGCCTTTCGCGAAAACCTTGAAAACCCGGCATTTCACCGGTCACCCGGACCTGCAGCCCAACACCAACAACCACCACCAAGAGCCGCCAGTGATCACAAAACGGCATGGGCAATCTGCAGTCCGGGTTGTCCCACGCTTATCACACCCGATCCGGCCTGGCCGACCTCTTCTTTTTGGTAAAAATATCCTCGGGGGGTGCGGGGGGCAGACAGCCCCCCGCCCTTGGGCGCTTGCGCGTCAGCGCAGCGCAAAACTGTCTAATCCGCCGGCAATACCCGCAATCCCAACTCCCGCAGGCTGGCGTTATCCGGCACATCAGGTGCGTTCATCATCAGGTCTTCGGCGCGTTGGTTCATGGGAAACATGATAACCTCGCGGATGTTGCTCTCGCCCGCCAGCAGCATGACAATCCGGTCGATACCGGCGGCACAGCCACCGTGCGGCGGGGCGCCATAGTTAAAGGCGTTGACCAATGCGCCAAAGCGTTTGCGCACCTCATCCGCACCATATCCGGCGATTTCAAAGGCCTTGAACATAATCTCGGGGCGGTGATTGCGGATGGCACCACTCACCAATTCATACCCGTTACAGGCCAGATCATACTGATAGCCCAGCACGTCCAGCGGATCACCGTCCAGTGCCTTCATGCCGCCCTGGGGCATGGAAAACGGGTTGTGCTCAAAATCGATCCGCCCGGTTTCGGCATCTTTCTCATAGATCGGGAAATCCACGATCCAGGCGAAAGCAAAACGATCCTGATCGGTCAGCCCCAGCTCATCACCGATGGTCACCCGCGCCTTGCCGGCCACGGTTTCAAACACTTTGGGTTTGCCGCCCAGAAAAAACGCCGCGTCGCCAACGCCAAGTCCCAATTGCTGACGGATCGCCTCTGTCCGCTCCGGCCCGATGTTCTTGGCCAGCGGCCCTGCGGCTTCCATCCCTTCACCCTGATCACGCCAGAAAATATAGCCCATCCCCGGCAGGCCTTCGCCTTGGGCAAATTTGTTCATCCGGTCACAAAACTTGCGTGACCCGCCGCCCGGCGCCGGAATGGCGCGGATCTCTGTCCCGTCCTGTTCCAAAAGCGACGCAAAAATCTGAAAGCCGGAACCGGCGAAATGCGTACTCACCACCTGCATCCTGATCGGGTTTCTAAGGTCCGGCTTATCCGTGCCATACCAAAGCGCGGCGTCTTTATAGGAAATCCGCGCCCAGTCGGTGTCCACCACGCGCCCGCCGCCAAACTCCTCGAATATCCCCTGCACAACCGGCTGGATGGTGTCAAAAACATCCTGCTGCGTCACAAAAGACATCTCCATGTCCAACTGATAAAAATCCGTGGGCGAGCGGTCGGCGCGCGGGTCTTCGTCGCGAAAACACGGCGCAATCTGAAAGTATTTGTCAAACCCGCTGACCATGATCAGCTGTTTGAACAGCTGCGGGGCCTGTGGCAGCGCATAAAACTTGCCCGGATGCAGGCGTGAGGGCACCAGAAAATCCCGCGCACCCTCTGGGCTGGAGGCTGTAATAATCGGCGTTTGAAACTCGTTAAAGCCAATGTCCCACATGCGTTTGCGCATGCTGGCCACCACGTTTGACCGCAACAGCATATTGTTTTGCAGCTTTTCCCGCCGCAGGTCCAGATAGCGGTATTTCAGGCGTGTTTCCTCGGGATATTCCTGATCGCCAAAAACCGGCAGCGGCAACTCATCCGCAGCCCCCAGCACTTTCAGATCGCGGATATAAACCTCAATTTCGCCGGTCGGGATATTCCCGTTCACCAGGTCAGGATCGCGTGCCTTAACCTCGCCGTCCACACGGATCACCCACTCGCTGCGCACTTTTTCCAGTTCGCTGAACACCGGGCTGTCCCCGTCCGCCAGCACCTGCGTCACCCCGTAATGATCGCGCAGGTCGATAAACAGCACCCCGCCATGATCACGCACCCGGTGAACCCAGCCCGACAGGCGCGTGGTCTGCCCCACGTTTGAAGCGTTCAGATCGGCACAAGTCTGGCTGCGGTAGGCGTGCATAAGAGTGTATCCTTTGGGGCGGCATTCAATTGCGCGGGTACACCTGTTTGCGGCAGCCTTGTCAAGATGGCCCGGGATTATGCGACCATCTGCCAAATTGCCACGGCGTGAGTCCGTCCTATGAGGGGTCATCGTAAAAATTCCAAACCCATCAGGTGCCAGAATGGTTCGCCAACTTGTTGCGCTGTTACTCTCTTTGATCTCTGGTCAGGCGGTGGCCGGACTGGAAATTCAGCAGGTTACCGATCATACCTACGCGCTGGTCGGCCCGCTTGGTCAACGTTCCGAGACCAATTTCGGCAACAACGCCACATTCGGTGTGGTGGTCACAAACGAAGGCGTTGTCCTGATTGACCCGGGCGGCAGCTGGAAAGGTGCGGAAGAAATCCATGCGGCGATCAAACAGATCACCGATCAGCCGGTCAAGATTGTCATCAACACCGGCGGACAGGATCACCGCTGGTTTGGCAATGATTACTGGCAGCAAAAAGGCGCGCGCACCATTGCTTCTGAGGCCGCGAACGCAGATCACACAGACCGCGTGTCTTTGCAAATAGAAGGCGCAACGTTCTTCTTAAAAGACCAGTACGAAGGCACCAAACCGGTGAACGCAACAGAAACCTTTGCCGAAGAAATGTCTGTTTCACTGGGCGGCTATACCTTTGAAATGACATTTATTGCCGCCGCCCACACACCGGGCGACATATTTATCTGTGTGCCGGAAGCGCAAACCATATTCACCGGAGACATCGTTTACACCGAACGCCTGCTTGGCATTGGCAGCCAGTCAAGCGCGATCGAATGGGTTGAAACCTACAAAGCGATGGCAAAACTGAACGCCACCCATGTGGTTCCCGGCCACGGCCACGCCACGGACATGCTGCAGGCAGACGCGGACACCTATGACTACCTGATAAACCTGCGTGCGAAAATCGCGGCCCATATTGAAAGCGGCGGTGACATCATCGGATCAGTCGAGGTTGATCAATCGGCGTTTTCGTATCTGCACAATTTTGACCAACTGGCCCGGCGCAACGCCCA
>CAYZQS010000055.1:10677-17284 GCA_964480735.1 uncultured Rhodobacterales bacterium | reverse complement strand
CAGCGGCCTGACACGACGGCAAGCATCATCTGATCTGGGGGTTGGCATGTCGACCCTGAACTAGTGGATCAAGACCTACCGAGATACGGATGTTGTTTCCAAAGAAGATCAGGAACTGGCGAAAGAAAATGAACGCCTGCGCAAGGAAAACCGCATTCTCCGTGAGGGGGGGGGACTGCTAAAAAAAGCAACGATCCACTGACCGGCAAGGCATGTTTTCATGCCTGAGAGGTTTCTTTGCGGACCAAAGCAAATGAGGTTCGCATTCGTTGAACAACTCCGCAATAGCATCCCCACAGAGCGGCTTTGCCGGATTGTAAATGTCACCCCACGTGTTCACAGCTATCCTGTGATCCTATCGGGAAATCGACCAAAGTGCAGGGTCAGCCCAATTACGCATGCTTTCCGCCCTATTGTGGCTGAGGTTGCCACACAACCTTACCCAACAGCCCCTCCTGACAATCTCAAGGTGATTTTCTTTGATCGTTTCTTTAAAGTCAAAATCTTCGTCATCCACTCACAACGCCATACCGATGCATCCGCAGAGGCCGCAAAGGTAAATCTGTTGCAGCATAGCATCGGAATTATTCTACAAGTGGGAACGATTGTGGGGACAGGGTCGATGTACTATATAAAAAACATTGTAAATCAAATAATTACAGTGATTGAGTGGCTGGGGTGGTAGGATTCGAACCTACGATACACGATACCAAAAACCGATGCCTTACCACTTGGCTACACCCCAACAACGAGCGTGTATTTAAGCGGGCGCTGGCTTTGCTGCAAGCCCAAAATAGGCGGGATTGACCGCAGGCGCTGTGGTGCTGCCACCGCGGGGGTGGCAGTCGGTGCAACCGGTGATATTTCGCTGTTTTATCCTGGGCTGCGGCTTGTGCCGCCTTGCCGGAATCGCCAGAATAGCACGCGCAAACCCCAGCACAGGAGCAGCCTATGGCCGAGCTTTGGCAACTGACCGCAGCGGACATCGCCAATCTGGTGCGCACCCAAAAAGTTTCAGCGCTTGAGGTAACCAAATCTCATCTTCAGCGGCTTGACAGGGTAAATGCCGCGCTGAACGCGGTTGTTCAGCAGTTTCCGCATGAAGCGCTGAAGGCAGCACGGGCGGTTGATCAATTGGTGGCGCAAGGGGTTGATCCGGGGCCACTTTGCGGCGTTCCGGTCACAACCAAAGTGAATGTGGATCAAAAAGGTCACGCCACGACCAACGGTCTGGTCATTCAAAAAGACCTGACGGCAAGCCAAGACAATCCGGTGGTGGCCAATTTGAAATCTGCCGGTGCGGTGATCATCGGGCGCACCAATACGCCGGCGTTTTCGCTGCGTTGGTTCACCAAAAACAATCTGCATGGCCAGACATTGAACCCGCATAACAAGGACCTGACACCGGGGGGGTCATCTGGCGGGGCGGCCGCGGCTGTGGCCTCTGGCATTTGCGCCGTCGGGCATGGCACAGATATCGGTGGTTCGGTGCGCTATCCGGCATATGCCTGTGGATTGCAGGGATTGAGACCCACATTGGGGCGCATTCCGGCCTATAACCCATCGGCCCCCGATCGCTATCCCGGCGGGCAGATCATGGCGGTTTCAGGACCCATCGCAAGGTCCGTTGGCGACATAGAACTGGCTTTGCAGGCGATGACAGCGGCTTCTGTGCTTGATCCGTGGTATGTGCCTGCGCCGCTGAAGCTGGGTGAATATCCCAAACGTGCAGCACTTTGTGTGGCGCCTGACGGCATGGATGTGGTGCCCGAGGTTGAAACCGCCCTGCGCGAGGCGGCGCGGCAATTGCAAGCCGAGGGCTGGCAGGTTTCAGAGGTGACGCCGCCGTCTTTTGCTGGACCCGCTGAAATAAACGCGCAACTTTGGCTGGCCGAGATGCGGCGCGGTGCACTGCCGTTGTTTGAACGCGAGGCGGACCCGGAGGCGGATTTTGTCTTTGGTGTCATGCAAAGCCGCTCTGCCAAACTTGATGCGAATGGTTTGCTGGACACGTTTCAAAAGCGCGCCGCCTGCATCAGAGAATGGAGCGTGTTTTTAGAGCAATATCCGGTGCTTATCTGCCCGATTTCGGCGGAACTGCCGTTTCAGCAACAGGCCGACCAGCAGTCAGAGGCCAGATTCAATGAAATCATGGATGCCCAACTAACGCAGATTGGATTGCCGGCGCTGGGATTGCCCGGCCTTGCGGTTGCAACCGGATTTTCGGCGACCACACCGCTGGGCGTGCAACTTGTTGCGGGACGATACCGTGAAGACATCCTGATTGAGGCTGGAAAAGCCGTCGAAAAAGGCTGGCCGACGATAACGCCGGTCAGCCCCGGGTTTTAAAGCGCAATCCGAAAAGTGGGCACCGGTTTTCGGAATAAATTGCGCGCAAGATCAAAAGGATAGAGCCGCTCCGCTGATTCAGATAAAAACGACGCGGCTCTGGCGCCTACGGATCAATGATGTTGTGCGCCGGTCCAAACGGAAATCCGGTGATATTTTCCGCACCAGTTTCGCTTACCACCAATATGTCATGCTCGCGGTAGCCGCCCGCGCCGGGGTGGTCGGCCGGTATGGTCAGCATCGGCTCCATAGACACCACCATGCCGGGCTTTAGCACGGTATCGACGTCCTCTCGCAGTTCCAGACCGGCCTCGCGCCCATAGTAGTGGCTGAGAACACCAAATGAGTGGCCGTAGCCAAACGAGCGGAACTGCAGCAAGTGCTGATCCTCAAAAAATTGGTTTAACTGCCGGGTGATAGCGGAACAGGTTGCCCCGGGTTTGATCAGCGAAAGGCCCAGTTCGTGGGCCGCCACATTGGCCTGCCATATTTTCAGTGACGCAGCGTCCGGCTCTGCCAGAAACAAGGTGCGTTCCAGCGCCGTGTAATATCCTGAAATCATTGGGAATGTGTTCAGGCTAAGGATATCGCCCGGCACAAGTTTTCGCGTGGTCACCGGATTATGGGCGCCATCGGTGTTAAGCCCGGACTGAAACCAGACCCAGCTGTCGCGCAGTTCACTGTCTGCAAATGCGCGGGCAATCTCCAGTTCCATCGCGTCTCTTCCGGCCATTGCCACGTCGATTTCCCGGGTGCCCTCGCGAATTGCTTCTTTGACAGCGGCCCCACCAATGTCCGCCACCCGCGCACCTTCGCGGATCAGCGCGATTTCGGCAGGGCTTTTGATCATCCGCTGGGACATGGTTTCGCCGGAAATATCCGTGCGGGATTTTGGCGTCAGAAAAGCGTCAAGCGCCTCTGACTGTTGCAGGCTCAGATGATCGCCCTCAACACCAATCACAGCGCCGGTCCCGGTGACAGACCGCACCGCGCGCCAGAAATTATCGCGCTGCCAGTCGGTGTAAACGATGTTGTCAACCGCAGACCGCCGATGCGGCTGTCCGCCGTCAATGCCCGCCGAGATTGTGACCGCTGTATGGGGCGTGACAACGCAGGCGTAGGGGCGGCCAAAGGCGCAGTATAAAAAACCAGAGTAATAGGCGATGTTTTGCATGGACGTCAGAACAACAGCCCCGGTGCCAAGATCGGCCATCACCGCCCGCAGGCGGGCAAGCCGGGCGTCATATTCGGACCGGGCAAAGGGCAGGGGGGCTTTGGTGCCGTTTTTGAAAGGGGCAAAGGATGGTCTTTGGGGAAAGTGGGCGTTCATGTTGAACCTCCGGGCGTTGACCCGGGTTCATAAATTCCCGGGCGATTAATCCGGGCGTACAGGAAGGAAATGCAGGGTTTCTGCGGGCCGGTGCGCGTTTGCACCTGACGACGCCATCGTCATTGCCTGCTTTCAGATAGCACGGGCGTTTTGGTTTGAAAAGAAAATAAACAAGCGGAGACCCGTGCCGGGTCATTATTTTTAGCCCGGACCGGGCGGAGAAGTATTTTTGGAACAATGAAAGCGTTCAGAGGGTTTGGTCGTAGTCGCCAACGCCGGGTTCCGTGCGGATGACCGCATCCAGGTCTTTGAATATGGCGCGGAGTTCTGCGTCGCTTTTGGGGCTTTCGCAAACCACCACCAGATTTGGGGTGTTTGAGGAGGCCCGCACCAGTCCCCAGCCGCCGTTGTCCAAAATGACGCGTGCGCCGTTGACGGTGACCACATTTGAGATTTTGCGCCCGCCAAGGGTGCCGGCATCCTTTGCACGTTTCACCAGTTTTTCAACGATGCGCGCCAGCACCCCGTATTTTTCGGTGTCCGCACAAAATGGTGACATAGTGGGGGAGGCATAGGTTTTTGGCAGGGCCTTTCGCAGGTCGGACATTTTCATATCCGGGTTGCGGTCCATCAGTTTGCAGATTTCCACCGCCACCCGCATGCCGCAATCATAGCCCCGCCCAATGGGTTCGGCCAAAAAGTAATGGCCGGATTTTTCAAAGCCCGCCAGCGCGCCGATTTCCTTGACGCGGCGTTTCATATGGCTGTGCCCGGTTTTCCAGTAGTCCGCCCTGGCGCCGTATTTTTGGAGTTCCGGATCGGACGCGTACAGTCCGGTTGATTTGACGTCTGCCACGAATGTCGAATTCGGATAGATTTTGGCAAAGTCCCGCGCCATGATCACGCCAACCTTATCGGCAAAAATTTCTTCGCCCTCGTCATCCACCACACCGCAGCGGTCCCCGTCGCCGTCAAAGCCAAGCGCCATGTCAGCGCCTGATGAGCGCAGGCTGTCCGCCATGTCGTGCAACATTTCCATCGCTTCGGGGTTGGGGTTGTAATGGGGAAAATTGTAATCCAGTTCGTTGTGCGAGGGCACCACGTCAACGCCAATGCGCTGCAAGACCTGTGGCGCAAAAGCCGAGGCCGTGCCGTTGCCGGTGGCGCAGACCACTTTCAGCGGTCGCGTCATTTTAAAATCACCGCACAGATCATCCAGATAGGCGTCAAAAACCCCGTCCACGCGCTGGTACTTGCCGCCGTCGCGTGTCTGGGCGTGGCCGCCAAGCACAATATCCCGCAGGCGGTTCATCTCGTCAGGGCCGTGGGTCAGCGGGCGTTCAAAGCCCATTTTCACCCCGGTCCAGCCGTTGGGATTATGCGAGGCTGTAACCATCGCAACCGCAGGCGCGTTCAGGTGGAATTGCGCGAAATAGGCCATCGGTGAAAGCGCCACACCAATATCGCGCACCTGAATACCGGCCTGCATCAGCCCCAGCATCAGGGCGTTTTTGATGGTCAGCGAGTAGTCGCGGTAATCATTGCCAACCGCGATCACCGGTTCAATTCCGGCCTCGAACATCTGGGTTCCAAGGCCCATGCCAAGCGCTGTGATACCAGGCAGGTTGATCTCGTCCGGGTATTTCCAGCGGGCGTCGTATTCACGAAATCCCGTGGGGGCGATCATCGGTTCGCGCAGAAAGTCCCAGGTGTTTTGGCTGACGGTCGGGCAGGGCTTTGGCATCGGTTCTCCGGTGGGGGCTAAAGACTGATCGGATCATCTTTGGCAAGTTTATCAAACTTCATTAACGAAACCATAAGATCGGGCATATCGGCCAGATTGATCATGTTTGGCCCGTCAGAGGGTGCATTGTCCGGATCCTGATGGGTTTCGATAAACACCGCTGCCACGCCAAGGGACACCGCCGCGCGGGCCATCACCGGCGCAAACTCGCGCTGGCCACCTGAAGACGTGCCCTTGCCACCCGGTTGGGCGACTGAGTGGGTGGCGTCCATCACCACCGGATAACCGCTTTGCGCCATCGTGGGCAAGCCACGCATGTCAGCGACCAAAGTGTTATAGCCAAACGAGGTGCCACGCTCGCACAGCATGATCCGCTGATTGCCGGTTGCGGCGATTTTGGCGGCCACATTGGGCATCTCCCAGGGCGCCAGAAACTGGCCCTTTTTGGCGTTGATGGCTTTTCCGGTTTTACCTGCGGCGGTCAGCAAATCGGTCTGGCGGCACAGGAATGCCGGGATCTGCAAGACATCGCACACCTCTGCCACTTCGGCGCAATGCTCTGGCGCATGGACGTCGGTGACCACCGGACAGCCGGTTGATTTGGCCACCGCCTGCAGGACCTGCAGCCCCTTTTCCATGCCCAAACCCCGCGCACCGCTGATCGAGGTGCGGTTGGCCTTGTCATAAGACCCCTTGAATATCAGGCCGGCACCGGCAGCGATGCAGGCCTCTTTCAAAGCGCCCGCGATCATTTGCGCGTGGTCAACGCTTTCCAGCTGGCACGGACCGGCGATCAGCACCAGCGGCTGGTCGTTGCCGATGTTAAGGCCGCCGACCGTAAATCGTTTCATCTTAGGAATTTACCTGTTCGCGAAGAATGGACGCGGTGAGCGAGGCCATAAGATAAAGCCCGCCAAATACCAGAAACGACAGGATGGTGTTTTCAAAGGCCCGGGGATAGGTGGCTTCGTCGGGCGCAACGGGATGCACGCCAAGGGACAAATAGCGCACCTGGCGGTTGGCCTCTATCCTTGCGGTTTCAAGTTGCTGCAGCGATTGGCTGAGCATCAGTTGCCGGGTTTGCAGATCGGCCTGCGCGATCACCAACTCACCCGAGACCTTGGCAAGCGAATCCGTGCTGCCGGTGCCGTCGGTCAGTTCTGTGCGCATGTCGGCAATCAGCT
>CAYZQS010000055.1:0-10577 GCA_964480735.1 uncultured Rhodobacterales bacterium | reverse complement strand
GCCGTCGGAAAGCCCACAAAAAAGGCCAAACGGACACCCAGCAACGCCAAGCGTTTACGCCGACGTCGGGCCAGATCAAGCTGTATTTGGCGCACATCAAAATTGCGCGCACCCTCGGTGATCGTTTCGGTTGAAGGCAGGGGCGCGTTGCGAATGGCAGCGGGCAGATTGTTCTGTCCGCCCGCACCGTCGCTGACCACCAATTCCAACAAATCGTTGCGCTTGAAGGGATCGTGGCCCGCACGGCGCAAAAGGCGCACGGCGTCCAGATCAGAAGCCGCATTCAGCCCGTGCTTTTGCGCTTCGCGTCGTGCAATCCGCAACTGTCGCCCCGTCAGGTTTTCGGCCTTTATCTGCTCAATCTCTTCGCGCGGCGTTAAGGTTGATTGCTCATCCGGGCTTAGCAAATCCCGGGTTTCGGGATTTTCCACCACCTCGTCCTGCTTATGATCACGATCAGGCTTTCGCTCTGAGGCGCCCTGGCCGCCAAACGAACTGCTGCGGCGAATACGGAATTTTTTAGCTTTGGGTTTCATAGTCATACATCTGTTTAGCTTCTTCCAAGGTATTAAACATGGTCAATTGGCCATTTTTAAGGACAGCGGCAGTCCGGCAGAATTTTTTTAATATTGTCGCCTTGTGGGAAACGATAATGACGGTGGCGTCTTTAAGACGCTGATGCAGCACCTCGCCGGCTTTTCTGTTAAATTCAACATCCGTGGTTCCGGGCATGCCTTCGTCGATCAGGTAGATGTCAAATTCCAGCGCCAATAGCAGGGCAAAAGAAAACCGCGCACGCATACCGGAGGAATATGTGCCGACCGGCATATCGAAATATTCTTCGATCCCGCACATATACCGGCAAAATGCCTCTACATAGTCCGGGTCAAGCCCATAAAGCCGTGCGATATAACGGCTGTTTTCCGTGGCGGTGTGACGGCTGACCACGCCACCCATGAAACCCAGCGGAAAAGAAATGCGGGCATGGCGGTGGATTTCGCCCTCGTCAGGTTTTTCAAGTCCCGCCATCATGTTGATCAGCGTGGTTTTGCCGGTGCCGTTGGGCGCCAGAATGCCAAGGCTGGTGCCAAGCTCCACCCGAAACGACGCCCGGTCCAAAATGACCTTGCGCTGCTGGCCCGTCCAAAAGGACTTGCTGACATTCACAAATTCAAGCATGGGACAGGATCCCGCTTTCTACCTCAACCAGATGCGTTTGAGCCGCACCGCTCGCCACGCCGCGCCATTGTTTGGCGCAGGCTTTTTTTTGTTGCGCCAATATGAGCGGGATCGGACCCAAAAAGCAACGCTTTAATAAAACTCATTTACTGTTCGCAACCCCTGCCGTGTGATCCTTGCAACCCGCGAGCCGCGTTTATTTCACTTGGAAATCCGACTGAAATGGCACCGTTTGTTGCCAAGACATCTTGATAATCAGGGGCACATCGGGCAAATGAATATTACTCGCTGTTGCAAGTTACCGGCAAAGACTATGGCGGAATTGTTAAAGGGCGATAAAGGGTCACAGTCTTAAATGGCGGTGTGACCGGGCAGGCGGGGAATGATTTGCGATACCTAGGAATGGCAGTTGGATTGATGGCCCTGTGGCTGTTGATGTCTGGCCTGTTTAAGCCGTTGCAGATTGGCTTGGGCGTGGCTTCGGTGATTGTAGTGCTGTTTGTCACCAGGCGCATGGACCATGCGGATCAGGACCGGCTGGAGCTGCGCCTTTCGCCGATTGGTTTGCTGCGATATTTTCTTTGGCTGGCGATGGAAATTGCCAAGGCAAACTGGGCAGTTACCAAGATTATATTGTCCCCTAAAATGCCGATTAACCAGCATTTGTTTGCAGTTCCTTCGACCCAGAAAACCGAACTTGGTCAGGTCATATTTGCCAATTCCATTACCCTGACGCCGGGCACGATTTCGGTTGAAACCGAGGGCGAACGCTTTTTGGTTCACGCGGTGGCCTTTGGCGACGGTGACGCGGATGCGTTGGCGGAAATGGACGCGCAGGTGTCCGCCATTGAATTTGGCGGACGCGACTGATGATGGTGGTCGCAACGCTTGCGCTTTTTGTCGCAATGGTTTTGGTGCTGATCCGCCTTTATTCGGGTCCGACGCTTTATGACCGTGTTCTGGCGGTGAATGCTTTTGGCACGCATACGGTCTTGTTCATTGGGGTCTTGGGGTTTTTGACCGGACGACCGGATTTTCTGGACATTGCGCTGTTGTATGCCCTGATCAATTTCATTGGAACGATCGCAGTTTTGAAATTCTTCCGCTACCGCGCCATTGGCGATATTTCGCAGTTGCCTGCAGCGCCAGACGGGGATGGGTAGATAAAGTGGAAACTGTTATTTTAACCCTCAGTTGGCTGTTCATTCTAACCGGCTCTGCTTTTGTCATTGTCGGCGCTTTGGGCATGGTGCGGTTCCCGGATTTCTGGTCCCGCTTACACGCTTCGTCAATTTCAGAATCTGCCGGAGTTATCCTTTTAATCATCGGAATGTGCCTGCAAGGTGGTCTGACATTGATCACGGTCAAGTTATTGATCATAGGCGTTTTTCTGTTCATCACTGGCCCCACGGCCACCCATGCGGTGGCCAACGCGGCGCTGGTCACCGGATTGCGCCCGCAGGAAGGCGAGGGATTGAAAGGGGCGGAACCGGAACAGCTGAGTGCGGACGCGGACCCGACCGGGACGGTGATCGATGATTGAGCTTTTGATTAACTTTGTTCTGTTCACCATGTTGGCTGTCACAGCCCTTGCGGCGGTGCGAATGCAGCGCCTGTTTGCGCTGGTGATGATATCGGGTGCCTTCAGCCTGCTGTCGGCCCTGTTGCTGGTCACGCTGGATGCGGTGGACGTGGCCTTTACCGAGGCTGCGGTTGGCGCGGGTATTTCAACCGTTTTGATGCTCAGCACATTGGCGCTGACATCGCGGGTGGAAAAGCCAACCACACGTTCGCCAATGATCCCGTTGGTTGTGGTTTTCGTCACCGGCGCTGCCATTATTTACGGCACGCTGGATATGCCGAACTTTGGTTCAGCGGATGCACCGGCACAGACCCACGTGGCGCCGGAATATCTAAAGCGCACACCGCACGAGATCGGTATTCCCAATGTGGTTACGGCCATTTTGGCCAGCTATCGCGGCTACGACACGCTGGGCGAAGTAGCCGTGGTGTTTACCGCCGGTGTGGGCGTTTTGCTGCTGATCAGCGGCCTGCGCGGGCGACGGCGACGCGAAGACGATGAAGACGATCAACCCCCGGCGGAGAAACCATAATGCGCCGCCACCTGATCCTCAAAGTCGTGACAAAGCTGCTGGTTGGCGCGATTATCCTGTTTGCCTTTTACGTGCAGTTTCACGGCGATTTCTCGCCCGGTGGCGGCTTTCAGGCCGGTGTGATCATGGCCGTGGCCTTCATTCTGTACGGTATCGTGTTTGGCTTGGACAAAGTACAGACGGTGTTTCCGGTGTGGATCGTGCACCGCCTGATGGCGCTGGGCGTTTTGGTCTATGCGGGCACCGGCGTTGTCAGCCTGTATTTGGGTTACAACTATCTTGACTACGGCGCGTTTACACCGGCCCATCCCGAACACGGCCAGCACTGGGGCATTCTGGCGGTAGAGGCGGGTGTTGGCATCACGGTGACCGGCGTGATGATCGCCATTTACTATGCCTTTGCCGGTCGCCGCCCGCGCATCAGCGACGAGGAATGGTGATGGACTGGGATTTCATCTTTGGGCATCTGAACTATTGGTTGTTCACGTTTGTGATGATGACCGGTCTTTATATCGTGATCGCCAAGGGCAATCTGGTCAAAAAGATCGTTGGGCTGAACATTTTCCAGACTGCCGTTTTCATCTTTTACATATCGCTTGGCAAAGTCGCAGGCGGCACCGCGCCGATTTTTCCCGTGGATATGGAGATTGATCCGGACGTGATCTATTCCAACCCCCTGCCGCATGTGCTGATCCTGACGGCGATTGTGGTTGGTATTGCCACCACCTCGCTGGCGCTGGCGCTGATTGTGCGGATTGCCGAGGAATACGACTGTATCGAGGAAGGTCAGATACTGGTGCTGGAAACCGCTGCTGCCCAGGCTGACAATGAAGAATTTGGCGATGCCATGGGCGGGCGTGCCTGATGGCGGCTGACACCACGGCGCATGTGGCGGTGTCCCTCTTGGATCAATTGCCGATTTTGCAGGTGCTGGTGCCCTTTGTGGCCGCACCCCTGTGCGTGCTTGTTGGCAACCGCCGTCTGGCCTGGCCAATCGCCTTTGCCGCCTGCACAATCGCCTTTGCCATTTCCATCCGGCTGTTGTTTCAGGTGCAGGACGTTGGCGTGATTTCCTATCACATCGGCGGCTGGGCCCCGCCGTGGGGGATCGAGTACCGCATCGACATGGCCAATGCCTTTGTTTTGCTGCTGGTTTCGGGCATCGGTGCGATTGTGCTGCCTTACGCGCTGAAAAGCGTACAGGCGGAAATTCCGGCGCGGCACCACACGCTGTTTTACACCGCCTACCTTTTGTGCCTTTCAGGCCTTTTGGGCGTCGTTGCCACCGGGGACGCCTTTAACGTTTTCGTCTTTTTGGAGATTTCTTCACTGTCCACTTACGTCTTGGTTTCAATGGGCGCGCAGCGGGATAAACGCGCCCTGACAGCGGCCTTTGACTACCTGATTATGGGCACCATCGGCGCCACATTCTTTGTGATCGGCATTGGGTTTTTATACGCGGCCACCGGCACCCTGAACATGGCCGATATTGCAAATATCATTGCTGAAAACGGTGCCAACCGCACCATTCAGACCGCCTTTGCCTTTATCATCGTTGGCATGGGCCTGAAGGTTGCCATCTATCCTTTGCATCTGTGGTTGCCCAACGCCTATACTTATGCACCCTCTGCTGTAACCACTTTGCTGGCCGCCACCGCCACCAAAGTGGCCATTTACGTGCTGTTGCGGTTTATCTTCACGGTGTTTGAACCGGGCTTTGATTTTGCCCAAAACACACTGCGGTACATCTTCATTCCATTTGCGGTCCTTGCCATGTTCGCCGCATCTTTCGTCGCGGTTTTCCAGACCGATTTCAAACGCATGCTGGCCTATTCTTCGATCGCCCAGATCGGTTATATGCTGTTGGGCGTCGGGCTGTTGTCCACCCTTGGCCTTTCCGCCGCCATCGTGCATCTGTTCAACCACGGCATCACCAAAGCCGCCTTGTTCATGGGCGTCGGGGCGCTGGTGCTGCGTGGCGGCAGTTCGTTTTACAAAAGCATCGCCGGCATGGGCAAAACCATGCCGTGGACAAGTTTTGCCATCGTTATCGCGGGCCTGTCCCTTATCGGCATCCCCGGAACCGCCGGGTTCATCAGCAAATGGTTGCTGGTTCAGGCAGCGCTGGAATTGGGGCTGTGGTGGATTGCGCTTTTGATCGTCGCCTCAAGCCTGCTGGCGGTCATCTATGTCTGGAAGGTTGTTGAAGTGCTGTACATGCAGCACCCCGCAAATCCCGCCACCAAAGAAGCGCCGCTTGCCATGCTGATACCACTTTGGATCATGGCGGCCTCGACAATATACTTTGGCCTGAACACAGACCTTACATTAAGTGCCGCAACTGCGGCTGCTGACAGCCTGTTTTACGGCGCCGGTGCATCGGAATAGGGATCATGGACACCAACACCGCCATATTCCTGACGATGCTGCTGCCAAGCGCGGCAGCCCTTGCCAATCTGGTTTTGCGCCACCACGCCAATCTGCGCGACAGCGTGACCCTTGCCGCAGCGCTTGCCACTTTTGCCAGCGTTCTGGTGATCCTGTCCAACGTGGGCAACGCCACCACCACAGAAATCTCGTTGTTTGAGGTTTTCCCCGGCCTTGATATCGCCTTTAATGTCGAACCCCTTGGCCTGTTGTTTGCCATTGTCGCAAGCGGTCTGTGGATCCTGACGCATATTTACGCCGTGGGATACATGCGCGGCAATGCCGAGGACAACCACCCGCGTTTCTTTGCCAGTTTTTCACTGGCCATCGGTGCCACAATGGGCGTGGCCTTTGCCGCCAACATGTTCACGCTGTTTTTGTTTTACGAACTCCTGACCATCTCCACCTACACGCTGGTCGCCCACAAAGGCACGCCCGAGGCCATTCGTGGCGCGCGCACTTACCTGGGGGTTTTGCTTGGCACGTCCATCGGGTTGCAACTGGTGGCGATCATCTGGACATATTCGCTGACCGGCACGCTGGATTTTACCCAGGGCGGTATATTGCGCGACCAAATCGCAGGTCCCGCAGTGGCTGTTCTGCTGGCGCTGTACGCTTTTGGCATTGGCAAGGCCGCGCTGATGCCCTTTCACCGATGGCTGCCCGCCGCAATGGTCGCGCCCACGCCGGTGTCTGCCCTGTTGCACGCGGTTGCGGTGGTCAAGGCGGGCGTGTTCACCATGCTGAAAGTCGGCATTTACATCTTTGGCATAGATTTTCTGGCCGAAACCGGCGCGTCTGAATGGCTGATGTGGCTGGCAGCCTACAGCATCATCGCCGCGTCAGTGATTGCGCTGACCAAAGACAATCTGAAGGCACGGCTGGCCTATTCCACGGTCAGTCAATTGTCCTACATTACGCTGGGAATGGCGCTGGCCACGTCTATGGGCACGCTTGGCGGTGGTATGCACCTGGCCATGCACGCGATGGGCAAGATCACCCTGTTCATGTGCGCAGGTTCTATTTATGTGGCCACCCACAAGACCGAAATCAGCCAGATGAAAGGCCTTGGCCGCCTGATGCCGATCACCTTTGGTGCCTTTCTGATCGGCAGCCTCAGCATCATCGGCCTGCCGCCACTGGGTGGCTCGTGGTCCAAATGGTTGCTGATCCTTGGTGCGGCAGATACCGGACAGCTGGTGATGATCGGCGTGTTGATGCTGTCCTCGCTTTTGAACGTCGCCTATTTACTGCCCATTGTCGGGCGCGCTTTTTTTCTGGGCGCCCAGGCAAACGAACCGGCCAAAATTAAGGAATCCCCACTGCTGGTCTGGCTGCCCCCCGCGATAACCGCCTTTGGCTGCCTGGTCTTGTTTTTTTACGCCGGGCACCTGCAATTGTTTTTGCAGCCCATCACAATCGTGCCCTAAGAAAGGAAATCATGTCAGATCGTCCGAACGAAAATCATGATACACTGCCAGCGCTTGGGCGCGCCATGTTGTGGGTCGACAACAAAAATCACGTTACCCGCTTTGTCTATGGCCTTTACCTCGTCTGCGCCGGCCTGTTTTTGACCGACTTTCTTTATCGTAAATATACCTACGTGGACGTCGAGAATATCCCCGGGTTTTATGCCATGTACGGATTTTTCCTATCCGTGGGGCTGGTGATATGCGCCAAATGGATGCGCAAGGTTCTGCAGCGACCGGAAGATTATTATGCACCCAAAGATATAGAGACAGAAGAATATCCGGCAACGCAATTGGACAGGGCCGTTCACGATGATTGAATCCCTGCCCACAGCGTTCCTGTTTTTCGCCGGAGCGGCGGCGCTTTACGTTCTGCCCAAAGGGCTTGCACGGGGCGCGATGTTGCTGGCGGTGCCGGTGGCGGCAGGGCTGGTGATATGGAACCTGCCAGCCGGTAATCTGTGGACTGCACACCTGTTGGACCTGGAACTGGAATTCATGCGGGTTGACAAATTGTCCCGCATCTTCGCGCTGATATTCTGCATCGCGGCGTTTCTGGGCAATCTTTACGCTTGGCATGTGCACGACCGGGTGCAACAGGTCGCTGCGCTGCTTTACGCGGGCTCGGCCGTTGGCGCGGTATTTGCCGGTGATCTTGTGACGCTGTTTTTTTACTGGGAAGGCACGGCGGTTGCATCGGTGTTTTTGATCTGGGCCCGCCGCTCGGAAGGTGCCTATCACACCGGCATGCGCTATCTGATTATGCAAATCGGATCAGGCGTGTTGCTGTTGGCTGGAACGGCGCTGTTTTACCGCGAAACCGGCTCTATCGCCTTTGAAAAGATGACGCTTCACTCGCTTGGCACTTGGCTGATCTTTCTGGCTTTTGGCATCAAATGCGCTTTTCCCCTGCTGCACAACTGGTTGCAGGATGCCTATCCCGCGGCCACGATCACCGGTACAGTTATTCTGTCGGCGTTTACCACCAAACTGGCGGTCTATGCGCTGGCACGCGGATTTCCCGGGACCGAATTGCTGATTTATGTGGGCGCGGTCATGACGTTGTTCCCGATTTTCTTTGCGGTGATCGAAAATGATTTGCGCCGGGTTTTGGCGTACAGCTTGAACAACCAATTGGGATTCATGGTTGTTGGTGTCGGGGTGGGGACCGAATTGGCGCTGAATGGCACCGCCGCGCACGCATTTGCGCATATTCTTTACAAAGCACTGCTGTTCATGAGCATCGGTGCCGTGATGTTTCGCACCGGCACCGCCAAGGGATCAGAACTTGGCGGGCTTTACAAGACCATGCCCCTGACCATGATATTTTGCGTTGTCGGTGCCGCGTCAATTTCGGCCTTTCCGCTGTTTTCAGGGTTCGTCACAAAGTCTCTGATCTTGTCGGCTTCGGTTGATGAGGGTTATTACATCGTGTGGGGCGTTCTCTTGTTTGCCTCCGCCGGGGTGTTCCACCATTCCGGCATCAAAATCCCCTATTTCGCGTTTTTTGCGCATGACAGCGGGTTGCGTCCCAAAGAGGCGCCACCGCACATGCTGTTGGCCATGGGCGCGACGGCCTTTTTGTGCATTGCCATTGGGGTCTACCCGGCGCCACTTTACGCGCTGTTGCCCTTTGAAGTTCAATATGTGCCCTACACCACGTCCCACGTTATAACCCAGTTGCAGCTTTTGTTCTTTTCCGCGCTGGCATTCACCGTTCTGATGCGTACCGGAGTTTACCCACCCGAGATGCGTGCAATCAATCTGGATACGGACTGGATCACCCGTAAATTCGCCTCCGCCGTGATCACCACCTTGGCCCGCGCAACCGCTGTTGTCTGGACCGGATTGGCCACCTTCACCCAGAACCGTCTGAACACCATAATCGCCGGTCTATACCGCAGCCACGGCCCCGAGGGGCGTATCGCCAAAGTCTGGCCCACCGGCGCAATGGTGATCTGGATTGCAATTCTGCTGGGGGCAACGCTGATCTTGAACTTTGTCAGTTAAGCCTGCCTTCATTGTTCCAAAAATACTCAAAAAATCCGCAGCCAACCACCCGCGTTTGTGGTCTCGGATCGCTTCAGCGAGGAGCGCCCGTAAGGGAGCGACGAGCGCTACGCCCAGGCCGCCCAAATCGACCCGGCGATCACCGAACCCACAAAGGCAAACGCCAGATAAGAAACAAACACCTTCGGTTTCACCAGCGCCCAGACCGCCACTGCTGCGGGAATACAAGACACACCGCCTGCCAGCACAAAGGACATGGCGGCCCCCTGGCTCATCCCCTGTTCAATCAACCCGGCCATCAAAGGCACGGCGGCGTAACCGTTCAGATAGGCAGGCCCTCCGGCCAATGCGCCCAGCAGGATCGGCTGAAACCCGTCCCCGCCCAGAACGCCGGAAATAAAGGACGCGGGCACAAAGGCCAGCATCAGACTTTCCAGCGTGTAGGCCAAAATCAGCCATTTGCTGAGGAACAGCGCGTTGGCCAGATTTTCGCGCCAGAACACCTCCCGGCGCGGCTGCTCGTGCCAGAATGTCCAGACCGGGCGGCCCTCAAAGGCGCTGGGCCCGCAACCACAACCGCCGATCGTGCTTTCCTTAAGCGGGTTGTCAAACAACCCGGTTGGCGTCAGCATTTTCACGCCAAATCCACCAAACAATCCCAAACCAACCGCCGCCAGCGTCTTGGCGATGGCAAAATCAACACCCAAAGCGCTTGAGGTGATCAAAAACATCGCCGGGTCCATCAGGGGCGAGGCCAGCCAGAACGCCATGACAGCAGACAGCGGCGCACCCATCACCAACAACGCCGCAATGAACGGAATAACCTCACAGGAACAAAACGGCGCGATGCCGCCCACAAGGGCCGCCACAACAATCATCCGCACCTCGCCCCCCTGAAAGGCTTTGGCCACCACGCTTTCGGCTCCGCTGGCTTTCAAATAACCGATTGCCAGCACCGCAAAAGCGATAAACAGCGAGGTCTGCGCGAAAGCGTCAACGGTGAATGTCAGCGTTGGCATGAATTGCGTCGGCGCCAAAACCGCCACCAGAAGAAATGTCAGACCAGTGATTGCCCAGGCCTTGTCCAGCGATTTCCAAAGGGCGGCTGCGCGGCGGGGGGATTGGGTTAGATCAGTCATATCATGCCTTGTGATGGGTGTGCGTCTGTCCGGTCGCATCCGCACAGCATTCAGACAGCAGGAACGCCGACAGCTGTTCAACCGTGTCATAGGCCACGGCAGCGCAGATGATCGAACGGCCCTTTTTGGTTTGGTTGACCAGTCCCGCAAGGGTCAGAAACTTGACGTGGTGGGTCAGGGTTGCGCCGGTAATACCGGTGGCATCGCCCAGCTCTCCGATGGACAGGCCATCCGGACCA
>CAYZQS010000054.1:13864-17578 GCA_964480735.1 uncultured Rhodobacterales bacterium | reverse complement strand
TCCGGCGGACCCGCTGTCGTTGGCAATGACGGTCATCAAAGTAACCGAGGGGGGGGCGTTGTGTTTATAGACCGCCCGCTGGACCTTGTGATCCGGCGCCCAGGGCAGTTGTGCGATGCACCCTCCCAGGAAACCAACCAACCCAAATGCCAAAATCAATTTCTTAATGCGCATGTACCCTCGCGATTTGTCTGAATTGCGGTCCGAATTAATCCCACTCTTCGAATTTGCTGGTGGTCACGCCCGGTAGTTTTGCGAAATCTTTCATGATTTTCTTTGGGAAAAAATTGACCGAAATCGATTCAAATCCCGGCGTCCCTTTTAACATATGCGAAACGCTGTTGGCGCAGAACGCACTGGGCACCGCACCGTTGTTCTTGGCCATCTGATACAGGTGCTCTGCCACCTCCGGTGACACGATCTTTTCCTGCAAAATCACATGCCAGGCCTTACGGGCGTGAAAGCTGATGTATCGATCCAGAATTTCCGGCCGCATTCCGTACACGAAATCATTGCGTTCCGGTGCGAACTTGCTTTTGAAATTCCCCGCGGGATCAAAGACAATGCGTTGCTGTGCGTTGATTAACAGGGCCGAATGGCCACCCTCGCCGTTGTTGTTGTTGATCACTGTCACCAAAGTGATCGACGGTGGTCCGTCGTGAACGTAGGCGTATTTGGTCACCAACTCGTCCGAAGCGATGATCGAAACGCCGCAGGCTGACAGGCCTGAAAGCAGCAGCAAACTGAGAAAGAGCAGGATTTTAGACATAGTTCCCCGTATATCCGTAAAGCCGCAAAACCACGACGTTGCACCGCGATTTCGCGCATATTTGAACTTTTAGAACAAGGCCCTGACTGGGCGCAATATTACGATGTTGCCTAACGGACCCAAATTGCACGTAAAAGTGAACAATCAGCGGTAGGATTCGGCGATTGTAACGCCAATCTGCTCGGGCGTGGTGACCAGTGTCCTAGCTGTTGTAAATAGCCAGAAAAATCAAAACCGCAATCGAGGCCACGCTGACGCGGATAATCCATTTAACAAAACCAGTGAATGCCTCTTGCTGCGACGTGACATCCATTTCGCCGTGGACATGATCTGCCATGATCTGCTCCTGCATTTGATTCGTAACCTGACGCCAATTTACATGACAATTTCAGCCCCTGCACTGCGGCTGTGCGTCCTACCGGGCGTGCGGCCTATTCAGGGGCTTTGCCGGGTTTGACGGCGGCCACCTCGCCGTTCAATTCCGCCGCCAAACGAAATCCGATCCGCTGCGCCGCGCCGTCGTTGCTTTCCTTTGGTGCCGCCCGCAACATCACGTTAAGCTGGCTAACATGTTGAACAAGCTGGGTTTTTGCCCCAGACATGTCTGTACCGTAATAGGTGATTATGTCCGGTGCAAAAAACCCCATGCCCTGAATGCGCATGACGCCCAGATCACCGCCGGCAAATCCCATGCCCACCTCGTGATCGTTGTCCAGCTGCGCCTCAAAATTCTGGATGTACAAGACGATCCGCTCGTAGGCCCATTCCGCCGCAGACTTCTGCGCCACCGGTTTTTTGGCCACGCCCGCGGGCAGCGGGATTTGTTCCGCTGTTTTGGGCATATTGGGGTCCGCATGAACGACCTTGGCGTCAGGCAAGACCGCCGCCTCCACCGCCTCTGCCGTTGTTTTGATGTTTTCACCCATAGCCACCCCGCGACTGCGTCACACCGCCTGCCAGACCCAGGCATCATCGCCGCGTCTTGTGCGCGTGACAACACCCTGCTGGTGAAGGTGGTTCAAATGCGCCAGAGATTCAACCAGCGCCAAACCATATTCGCCCTCGCTGATGGACCTTTTGAACAGTGGTGCAAAACATTCCGCCGCTGTGTGCGGCGCTTTCAGATGTTCCGTCAGACGCGCCAGTGCCGCGTGATGGTTCTCAATCAACTGTCGCATCCGTGCAGGCAGGCCGGTAAACGGCAACTTGTGCCCGGGCATGACGAAATGGTCGCTTTGGGCCAACACCTTCAGTCGCTCGCAGGCTTCCAGCCACTCGCCCAGCGGATCAGCATCCGGTTCCGTTGCATAAACCCCGATATTGGGCGAGATTGACGCGATAATCTGGTCACCCGACAAAACCAGCGGTTCATCGCGGCACCAGAACGTGGCGTGTTCCGGCGCGTGGCCGTTGCCCATGTGAATGTCCCAAGTGCGGCCTCCGATGGTGATAACATCACCTTGTTTCAGGCGCTTAAATCCCAGCGGCATCGGTGCCACGATATCGGCATAGTTAAACGGGCGCTCCGACTTGCGCTTTTCGTACAAGTCTTTGGCCATACCGCCGGAGCGGTAGTGCATCAGGGTTTCCTCGCGGTACACGCGGTCTTCGTCCAGCGTCAGCATCCGGGCAAACAGCCAGGCGGTGCGGGTCGTCCACAGTTCAGCGCCAAATTCGCATTGAAACCACCCGGCCAGACCCACGTGATCCGGATGGTGGTGCGTGACGATCACCCGTGTCACCGGCAATCCGCCCAGCGGACCGGCCATGATTTTTGCCCAAACCTCTTTGGTGCGCCCGGTCGCAAATCCCGTGTCCACAATCGTCCAGCCGCCCGTCTCGCGCAGGGCATAAACATTCACATGGTCAAGCCTCAAAGGAAGCGGCAGCCGCAACCACAATATTCCCTCAGCAACCTCTATCGCCTCGCCCTCGGCGGGCGGGGTTGGATGCGGATAACGGATCTTGTCCACGGCTGCGTCCATCTTAACCCGCCAGTTCTTCGGCACTTAACGCATAAAGGCTGCGCGTGCCTTCCCGCGCGGCTGAAACCAACGCGTCGTGATGGGGCAAAACCTGCCGGATATAAAACCGCGCCAGCTCGGTGCGCGGCCCAGCGCCGCCCTCGGCATTTGCCGCTTTCAAAAGGAAATGCCCGCCCAGGGTCAGGCCAAAGGCCTGCAGGTAAGGCGTTGCCCCGGCAAAGCGGGCGTTCATGTCGGTCTGACCCAGCATCCAGTGGGTGGTGGCCAGCATCGCGGTTTCCGCCGCACCCAGAAACGCCGCCAGATCGGGCATGGTCTCTTCGGCAATTGCCGCGGTCTCGCTGGCATCGGCCAGCAAGGCAAACGCCGCCTTGCCCTCGTCCATCAGCTTGCGCGACACCAGATCCATCGCCTGAATGCCGTTGGTGCCCTCATAGATCGCCGTCACCCGCACATCGCGCGAAAACTGCGCCGCACCGGTTTCCTCGATCACCCCCATGCCGCCGTGCACCTGAATGCCCATGTTGGCAACCTCAATCCCTGTTTGGGTGCAAAAGGCCTTGGCAATCGGCGTCAAAAACGCCGCCCTTGATTGCCAGCCGATTTGATCCGTCGCCGCGGCCATGTCGCCTGCCACCGCCGTTGCGTAACAGATCGCCCGCGCCGCTGCGGTTTGGGCTTTCATGGTCATCAGCATGCGCCGTACATCCGCATGATCGACAATCGTGCCGGTATCACCCGTTGGCGTGCGCCCCTGTTTTCGCTCCTGCGCGTAGGCAAGGGCGGTTTGACAGGCGGCTTCTGCCGTGCCCAACCCTTCGATTGCCACGCCAAGACGGGCGTTGTTCATCATGGTGAACATGGCTTTCATGCCCGCGTGGGCAGCGCCAATCAGCCAACCGGTCGCGCCGTCAAAATCCATGACCGCAGTGGGCGAGCCGTGCAAGCCCAGTTTGTGCT
>CAYZQS010000054.1:0-13764 GCA_964480735.1 uncultured Rhodobacterales bacterium | reverse complement strand
GCGCCGTCAAAATCCATGACCGCAGTGGGCGAGCCGTGCAAGCCCAGTTTGTGCTCCAGCGAAACAACACTCAGACTGTTGCGCGGGCCCGGATCGCCGTTATCGTCCGGCAGGAATTTGGGCACCAAAAACAGCGAAATCCCTTTGGTTCCGGCCATACCGTCCGGCAGACGCGCCAGCACCAAATGGCAGATATTTTCCGCCATGTCGCTGTCGCCCCAACTGATAAAAATCTTCTGCCCGGTCACCGCAAAAGTGCCATCGCCGTTGTCAACCGCCCTGGTGGCCAGCGCACCCACGTCTGATCCCGCCTGACTTTCCGTCAGGTTCATGGTGCCACACCACGCGCCTGAAATCAGTTTGGGCAGGTACAGCGCTTTGATGTCGTCGCTGGCGTGATGGCTTAATGCCTCGATCTGGCCCTGTGTCATCAGCGGGTTCAAGGACAGCGCCAGACAGGACCCGCTCATCATCTCGCCAATGGCGCTGGTCAGCGTCAAGGGCAGGCCCATGCCGCCAAATTCAGGGTCCGCCGCAATGCCCACCCAGCCGCCATCGGCAATGGCCTTATACCCGTCAGCAAACCCCGGCGAGGTGATAACCACCCCGTTTTCCAGCCGTGCCGGGTGCAGATCGCCCTGCCGGTTCAACGGCTCCAGCACCTGATCCGCCAGCTTGGCACCCTCCGTCAGGATTGCGCCGGTCAGATCATCGGTGGCCTCGGCAAACATGTCGGTTTGTGCCAACCGGCCCGCATCCACCACGTTGTTCAGCACAAACAGTATTTCGGAAACCGGCGCTTTATAGGCCATTGTCAACTCTCCAAACGCGAAAACGTTCTTTGCAAGCGGGCTGTCTTTGGCTATGGCTGCCCGCCAGCACGGTAAATCTTGGCCCACTCCCATAACAACCCAAACGCAACGTCACAATGGCACAATTCAAAACCAAATCCCTTCGCAACGATCCTGCCGGTATCGTTCAGACCGTTGAATTATGGCGCGCCGGAGGGCTGGTCGCCTTCCCGACAGAAACCGTTTACGGCTTGGGTGCTGACGCCTGTAACGACGCGGCCGTGGCGGCAATATTTCACGCCAAATCCCGCCCGGCGTTCAACCCGTTGATTATCCATGTGGCCGACTTGGAAACCGCCCAGCGATACGCGGTATTTGACGATACCGCACAGGTCCTGGCGCAAACATTCTGGCCCGGTCCGCTTAGTCTGGTGCTGCCGGTTCTTCCTGACGGCGGCCTGTCCAAACTGGTCAGCGCCGGTCTTGAAACAGTGGCTGTCAGGGTGCCGGACCACCCGTTGGCGCAAAAACTGCTGCGGGAATTTGGCGGTGCGATTGCCGCACCATCCGCCAATATATCCGGCGCGATCAGTCCCACGACCGCAGCCCACGTGCGTGCCGGTCTTGACAGGCGGATCAACGCGGTGATTGACGGCGGAGCCTGCCGGGTGGGGTTGGAAAGCACGATTGTGATGCCCAAAGACGGCCAAACCCATTTGTTGCGGTTTGGTGGATTGCCTGAAAATCATCTGTCAGACGCTTTGGGGCGGAAACTTTCAACGGCCTCTGAAACGCCCCAACCGCTGTCCCCGGGCCGGATGAAATCCCACTATGCCCCAAATGCCGCCGTGCTGATGAACCAGACGTCGCGCCCGGATCAGGGCCTATGGCTTGGCTTTGGCGCGGATTGTGACGGTGCCGACATGAACCTGTCACCGGACGGCAATCTGATCACAGCGGCGGCCAATCTGTTTGCATTTCTGCACCAACTGGACGCGCTTGCCACCGCACAAAACATCAGCACAATCGCCGTGGCACCGATCCCAAACACGGGCCTTGGCCGCGCCATAAATGATCGCCTGAACCGTGCGGCTGCGGCCCGCGACCCCCAATTGTTTCGCATGCGAAACAAATGACATTGCAAAGTGGCAAACACAGTCTGCTGCAAGTTGGAACTATCGTCTTGTTCTCTACCGGTGCAGCCCCTACATCAGGCGCATGAGACGCTGGATCCCCTTTATCAAATCACCCCCCACCGTTGCCGTTGTCCGCCTGCAAGGGGTCATCGCAGCGGGCGGGCGCATTGGTGGTGCCAATCTGAATGACGCAACAATGGCACCGGTCATTGAAAAAGCCTTTGGCCGGGGCAAACCAAAAGCCGTGGCGCTGGTGATCAACTCGCCCGGTGGGTCGCCCGTGCAATCCTCATTGATTGCCGCCCGCATCCGGCGGTTGGCGGCGGAAAAGAATATTCCGGTTTATGCTTTTGTCGAGGATGTTGCAGCCTCCGGTGGCTACTGGCTGGCCACGGCGGCGGATGAAATATTCGTGGACGCTTCCTCTATTGTCGGGTCCATCGGCGTGATTTCTGCCTCGTTTGGCTTTACCGGCCTGATGGAAAAGCATGGGGTTGAACGGCGCGTTCACACCGCTGGCGAAGACAAATCCATGCTTGATCCGTTTCGGGCTGAACGCCCCGCAGACGTCAAGCGCCTGAAAGCGCTGCAAAAACAAATCCACGACAGCTTTATTGCACAGGTCAAATCCCGCCGGGGCAGCCGCCTGACAGAGGCGAAACTGTTCACCGGAGAATTCTGGGTCGGCGAAAAGGCCATCGAACTTGGTCTGGCGGACGGGATCGGGCATATTGTGCCAAAGATGAAAGAAATATTCGGCGATAAAACCCGGTTTAGGGTTTTGGGACGCAAACGTTCGATCTTCAGCCGCTTTGGCTCCGAGATTGCGTCAGACGCCATTGGAATCGTCGAAGACAAGGCGCTTTGGGCGCAGTTTGGGATGTAGGCGTGATCGTCAAGGCCGTCACATTTTTTCTGATCGGCATGGTGGTGCTGGCCATGTTTGGCCGCCTGAGAATCCCCAAAATCAACAACCCCTTAAAGCGCGATAAAATCCAGAACGCCACCAAATGCCCAAAATGCGGCTCTTACATTCTTGGCAAGGGCCCCTGTGCCTGCGGCCGGAAACACTAGGGCGCGGGCGCGTTGGATATTATCTTTACAGTCGTTGGTCTGGTCATCCTGCTGCTGGCCGGTGACGCGCTGGTGCGGGGTGCTGTCAATCTGAGCTTGCGCCTTGGCATTCCCGCCCTGATCGTCAGCCTGACCATCGTGGCGTTCGGTACGTCTTCGCCCGAGCTTTTGATCGCAATCAAGGCGGCGCTTGAAGGCGTGCCGGGCATTGCGCTGGGCAATGTGGTGGGATCAAACACCGCGAATGTTCTGCTGGTGCTTGGGTTTCCGGCAATCATCGCCGGGATAAACTCCAGCCAGTGCCGGTCGGCAAAAACCTATTTCTACATGCTGGGGTCGCTGGTGATCTTTATTGCGCTGGCCTTTCTTGGTCCGTTTCATGTCTGGCACGGCGTGGTTTTGATGTTGCTGCTGTCAGCCATGCTGGCGGATTCCTTCGTTTCAGCCCGCAAACATCGCAGGCAAGAGGTGGAAAACTGCGAACCTGATCTGGAAGATATTGACGAGGCCGACCCCAATCTGGCCGGCTGGCGCATCGCGCTTTATCTGGTGCTGGGCCTGATCGGCCTGCCGCTGGGGGCTGATCTGCTGGTTAACGGCGCGCTTGGTCTGGCCCGGCAGTTTGGTGTCAGCGAAGCGGTGATCGGCTTGACGCTGGTGGCCGTGGGGACCAGCCTGCCGGAATTGGCCACAACCATCGTTGCGGCTTTGCGCAAGCACGGCGATGTGGCCATTGGCAGCGTTATTGGCTCCAACATGTTCAACGTTCTGGGCATTATGGGCGTTGCCAGCTTTTTTGGCCCGCTGGCCGTTCCCGAAGGCATCCTGAAGGTCGATCTTTGGGTCATGCTTGCGGCGTCCCTGGCGATGGCACCGTTTGTTCTGGGGCGGCGCAACATCACCCGCTTTTGGGGTGTTGTGCTGACAGGGCTTTATCTGCTCTATTTGGGTTTTCTACTGGTTTAAGGGAGCATTCGAATGTCTGGAGGCGCGGCTTTGATCACCGGCGGCGCACGTCGTCTGGGCCGCGCCATGGCACTGTCTTTGGCGCAGCGTGGGTACGATATTGCGCTGCATTACGTGGGTGCCGCAGATGACGCACAGGAAACGGCTGCGGAAATAAAGGCGCTTGGGGTGACTGTGACTGTTCACCACGCTGACCTGCTGAAGGCTGAAGAAACCCAATCGCTGG
The DNA here is from genome assembly GCA_964480735.1 of uncultured Rhodobacterales bacterium. GTDB lineage: Bacteria > Pseudomonadota > Alphaproteobacteria > Rhodobacterales > Rhodobacteraceae > UBA5972. Next base: position 9,571 of record CAYZQS010000054.1, on the reverse strand, counting down.
TCGGACTGGCCGCAGCGGAACTGGGCCGCCCGCTGACGGTGCTGGTCAACAACGCGTCGATCTTTGAGTATGACACATTGCAGACCGCCACACAGGAAAGCTGGGACCGGGCGATTGGCAGCAACCTGCGCGCGCCGTTTGTGCTGACGCAGGAATTTGCCAAACAGGCACCGCCGGTGATGACGGACGACGCGGGCGAGCCGCTGGCCTCTGCCGTGGTGGTCAACATGATCGACCAACGCGTGCGCAAGCTGACGCCCGAATTCATGAGCTACACCATCGCCAAAATGGGCCTGTGGGCCTTTACCCAAACCGCCGCCCGCGCCCTGGCGCCGCAAATCCGGGTGAACGCCATTGGCCCCGGACCAACCTTGCAGGGCGCGCGGCAAACAAAGGAACACTTTGACAACCAGCGGGCGGCAACCGTGCTTGGGCGGGGGGCAAACCCTGCTGATATTGTGGCGGCGCTGAACTTTATTGTGGATGCGCCAGCACTTACGGGGCAGCTTTTGTGCATCGACGGCGGCCAGCATTTGGCCTGGCACACGTTAGACGTGCAAGGGGTGGAATAGCGGTGCAGGTCGATTTGTCCACCCGTCCGCCAATCCTCACGTCCGCGTTACGATTTTGTTAATGATTTCAAGAATTTGCCGCAGGACAATTATTTTTGCTTTAATTACAACATCTTATCAATGTGCCTAAAAATTAGGCAATCCGGTGAAGCGCTTTGATTCAAACAAGAAATTCCAAAGCGGGGTAAGTTGTCCGCAGAGTTATCCACAGAAAAAGTGGACAGGTTTTTGCTTGATTAGTGAAGTGTATTAACGCAGCAGACCAGAGAATCATCCCGGTGAACAAAATGAAGAAATCCGTTTCCACCTGATCGCTTACCAACTAAAATCACAGCATGGCGCAGCCGCACGAACATACGAAACTGGAAGAGGAAGGCCGCGAGTTTTCCGGCGATGGCCGTTCAGGCGGTTACGAATGCGTGCAATCCTATCTGAAAACGCTGGACAACAGCCCCGGCGTTTACCGGATGCTGGATGACAAGGGCGCGGTGCTTTATGTGGGCAAGGCCCGCAACCTGAAAAAGCGCGTGTCGTCTTATGCCAAGGCCGCAGGCCACAGTGCGCGGATTGGCCGGATGATTTCGGCCACCGCGTCGATGATGTTTCTGACCACCCGAACAGAGACCGAAGCGCTGCTTTTGGAACAAAACCTGATCAAACAGCTGAAACCGCGCTACAACGTGCTGCTGCGGGACGACAAAAGTTTCCCAAATATTCTGGTGGCCCGTTCCCATGATTTTCCGCAGATCAAAAAACACCGGGGGCGGCGGTCGGAAAAGGGCGACTATTATGGCCCCTTTGCCTCTGCCGGGGCGGTGAACCGGACCCTGAACCAGTTGCAGAAAGTGTTTTTGCTGCGCAATTGTTCCGACAGCATGTTTTCAGAGCGCACGCGCCCCTGTTTGCTGTATCAGATCGCCCGCTGTTCCGCGCCATGTGTTGGCAAGATCAGCCCCGAGGACTACGGCGGGCTGGTTGAGGATGCGGCGCGGTTTCTTTCGGGGCGTTCCACCAAAATCCAGTCTGATCTGGCCGAAAAGATGAACGCCGCCAGTCAGGCGCTGGAGTTTGAGAAAGCCGGAGCCCTGCGCGACCGCATCCGGGCGCTGACGCAAATCCAAAGCGCCCAGGGCATAAACCCGCGAACGGTGGCAGAGGCCGATATTATCGCGCTGCACCGCGATGGCGGTCAGGCCTGCGTGCAGGTGTTTTTCATCCGCGCCAACCAGAACTGGGGCAACCGTGCCTATTTCCCCCGGGTGGACGCCGACGTGGATGCCGCTGAGGTGCTGGAGGCGTTTCTGGGCCAATTTTATTCAAATAAAATTCCCCCGCGCGTGGTTTTGCTGTCCAGTGCCATCGAAAATGCCGATCTGATGCAGCAGATGCTAAGTGACAAGCTGGAGCGGCGCGTTGATATCATCGTGCCCCGGCGCGGTGAAAAGGTGGAACTGGTGGAAAACGCCCGGCGCAACGCGCAGGAATCACTGGCGCGGCGCATGTCTGAAAGTGCCGCCCAATCCAGACTGCTGAAAGGTCTGGCGAAGGCTTTTGATCTGGACGCCCCGCCGCAGCGCATCGAGGTTTACGACAATTCACACATCTCCGGCACCAATGCGGTTGGCGCGATGATTGTTGCGGGGCCTGAGGGGTATATGAAATCGGCCTACCGCAAGTTCAACATCAAATCCGATCTGACGCCGGGTGATGATTTTGGCATGATGAAAGAGGTATTGTTTCGCCGCTTCAAACGCCTGCTGAAAGAAGACGGGGACCGGGACAAGGGCACCTGGCCCGATCTGCTGCTGATTGACGGCGGCGCGGGGCAGGTGTCAGCCGTGGCCGATATCATGAAGGAACTGGGCATAACCGACATGCCCTTCATCGGCGTTGCCAAAGGGGAGGACCGCGACGCGGGCAAAGAAGAGTTTTACCGTCCGGGTCTGCGCCAGCCTTTTGCTTTGCGCCACGATGATCCGGTTTTGTATTTCGTGCAGCGCCTGCGCGACGAGGCGCACCGTTTTGCCATCGGCACGCACCGGCAAAAACGCGCCAAAGCCACGTTTGCCAACCCGCTGGACGAAGTGCCGGGTGTGGGCGCCGGGCGCAAACGGGCGCTGATGGCGCATTTTGGCTCTGCCAAGGCGGTGGCGCGGGCGGGGTTAAGTGATTTGAAGCTTGTCAGCGGAATATCCGATAATATGGCCGAAACCATCTACGGCTTCTTCCATGAACGCGGCTGACTTGTTAAGGATTGCACGAGTCATTCGCCGGATACCAATATGAGCTGGAACATCCCCAACAAATTGACCGTTTACCGGCTGCTGGCGGCGCCGGGTCTGTTCGCGGTTTACGAGGTATTCCCGCGCCCCTGGGCCGATTGGGCGGCACTGGTTTTGTTTACCTCCGCAGCCCTGACGGATTATCTGGACGGGTATCTGGCACGGCGCTGGCAACAGGTCAGCGCCTTTGGCCGGATGCTGGACCCGATTGCCGACAAGGCCATGACCATCGTGGCGCTGGTGATGCTGCTGGTATTGTTTTTGCAGGACGGGCGGAGCGTTCACTGGCCAATCGTTCAGCCGGTTCTGATCGGCAGTTGGCTGCTGGTGGCGCCGGTTCTGCTGATTATATTCCGTGAAGTGTTTATTTCCGGGTTGCGTGAATTTCTGGGGGCGGAGGCCAATACTTTGGCGGTCACCCGTCTGGCCAAGTGGAAAACCGCCGTGCAGATGACCGCCATCGCGGTTTTGTTTTCCATGATGTTGTTTGAACATTATTTCGCCACCGTGGCCTTTGCGATGGAACAGGAATTCCTGCAGGAAGTTCTGGCCGGAAACGCCGAAGACAAATTCCGGCTGGTCTTAAAGCGTGCGGGGTGGATTTACAGCTATAACACAGGCATTGCCCTGCTGTGGCTTGCTGCCGCTTTGACTGTGATCACCGGCTTCAGCTACTATCTGCAGGCACTTCCCCTGTTGCGAGAAAAAAACCAATGATTGATGTTCTGTATTTTGCCTGGGTGCGTGAACGCATCGGTGCGCCAAAAGAGCAGGTGGAAACCAAGGCAACATCGGTGGCCGGGTTGATTGAAGAGCTGCGCGGGCGCGAGGAACGTTATGCGCTGGCGTTTTCTGATCTGGATGCCATTTGCGTGGCGGTGGACCAAAATATGGTGGACGTTGACGCCCCGCTTGCCGGCGTGCGTGAAGTGGCGTTTTTCCCACCCATGACAGGCGGTTGACATGGCGGTTCGCGTGCAAGCCGACGATTTTGATCTGGGCACAGAATTGCGGGCCTTTCAGGGCACGTCCGGCATTGGGGCTGTTGTGACATTCACCGGTCTGGTGCGGCGGGACAAAGGCGCGGATTTGCGCGAAATGGTCATCGAACACTATCCCGCCATGACGCAAAAGGCGTTGGAAGAGATCGAGCGGCAGGCGCAATCGCGCTGGAATCTTGTGGGCAGTCTGATTATCCACCGTTTTGGTGCGCTAAAACCGGGGGAACAGATCATGATGGTGGCCACGGCAAGCGCCCACCGCGCGGCGGCCTTTGCGGCGGCGGAATTTCTGATGGACTATCTCAAAAGCCGTGCGCCGTTCTGGAAGAAGGAAATCGGCAGCGACGGCGCTGTGTGGGTGGACAGCAAAGCCGAGGACGAAAGCGCGATTGAGCGCTGGACCTGATTTTTACTTTGCGGCCTGGCCTTCGTGAGTCGCCCAACTGCGAGACCGGTTTCTTATGAACAAGTTCCAAAGTTGCTTAGGGCAGTGCTTTTTGAAATCTCCAGAGTCTTGCCCTTTGGGCGTCGGTGGTGCGTGGAAAAATTGCCCGGCAAAAGCGGCCGGCGTTATTTTTAGTCGGCTGCATAAGAAAATTTTGCGTTACCTAACGGGAAATCCAGAGGTTTCAAAGAGGCGGTTACTCAGAAAAACTGACCAATTTTGAGTAACAATTCAACACCAATTACCATCTGATCTCCCTGTTTTACCTTTCAAAAACAACGGGATACGAAAAAATTCTCAAAACCACTAAACCGGTTTAGTGGTTTTGAGAACTACCAGCGCAACCATAGCAATTATCCGAAAAATTCAATCAAGTGTACGCAAAACCAACGCGCGAAAAACAGTTTGCCGATTGTGAATTAGGGGGCAGCCAGCAAAGCCTTCTCAGGACACATGCGCCTCGATATAGGCACGCAGTTCGGCCACCTCGCGCCGGGCCTCGCCCAAACCTTCCATCGCGGCGTCCAGTTCCGCCTTGGATTGGCCAACCGTATTGGTCAGTTCGGCCTCGCGCTGCTGCATATATTGCACTGCCTGGTCACGGGTTTCTTCAGCCTCGTGCAAGGCACTTGCCATATGGTCCAGATCGGCCACGTTGGATGTGTTGACGCGATTGAACTTGCGGTACAGCCAGTTTGCCAGCCAGCCAAAGGCAAAGGCCAAAAACAGGATGATCGCAAGGACAATAATCAGTTCGGTTCGGTTCATTCACTTGGCTCCGGTTCGGCGGTGGTGTCTTCGGCATCAACGATGATGGTCTGTTCCGCGTCCTCTGTAGGCTCTTCAATCAGTTTGAACTCGATGCGCCGGTTGGCTTTGCGTCCCTCTGCCGTGTCGTTATCGGCAATCGGTTGTTTCTCGCCGTAGCCTTTTGCGCTTAAAAACGTCGTCAGAATTTCAAGACTCAGCAGGTTGTCCAGCACCGCCTCGGCCCGGGCCTGACTGATCGTCTGGTTCAGGCTTTCACGGCCCTGACTGTCGGTATGGCCACCAATTTCCATCGGCACTTCGGAACAGTCGGTCATGGCTTCGGCGATCTTTTCGACCACCATCAAACTGTCCTCTTCGATCTTGGTGGAGGACGGCGCAAAGGCGATTTGCTGTTCTGACAGTATCGCGTTGATCCGGTCCACACATTCCTGCGCCGTCGGCGGAATGACCCGCCGGTCCAGCGCCGCCTCGTATTTCACAAATATCCGGTAGTCTGAAGCCTCTCCCAGTCTGACGGACATGATCCGCGTCACTTCGCTGGTGGCCTCTGGTACGTCTGCCACACCGCGAATTTCCACGGTGTCGGGCTGGATCAGGATGCTGCCGTTGTGCAATTCTCCCAAAGCTTCCAGACTGGCCAAAACCCGGGTTGGCCAGCCGTCCGGCAACGCGCTGTCAATGCGGGTTGAATCGTCCACGTTCTCGCTGCCAAACAGCGATTTTGCGTAGTTCCGCGCGGCAACTTGCGTGCGCGCATCGCGCATCCGGCCGCGCAGTTGCACCAGCCCCTCGGGGCTGCGGGTGGCCGTAAATTCCGGCACTTCAACTTCGCTTTCCGCCCCTTCAATCAGGGGCTTTGGCGGCAGGACCGCGTGCAGCGAGAACACATCGGGCAGGGCAACCTCCAGATTATGGGCAACCCGGTCAAAGATGCTTTGGGGCGTGTCAGCCCGCGCAACCAGCGTGATATCGGCATCCGAAAACGTCAGGCTGCCGCCTCTCAGTTCCGCCAGCGACCCGATCGCCAGCTCGACCGCCTCGGCCCAGCGGGGTGTTGGCACGCCCAGACCTATGGCACACAGCGCCTTGCCGGTAAGACCGGCCGCCGAGGCCGCCGCGATGATGCGTCTGCGACTTTCGTCATTGTCGGCCGAACAGCTGTCAAAGCGCGTGCCGTCCTGATCCATGATCACCCGCAGTGAAAACGGGGTGATCACCGGCCTTGGTGAAGATATTTGCATCACCAGCAAAACGCCGTCCGGCTTGGCCCGCGCCAGATCGGTTTCGATACGTTTTTTTTCTTCCGGGCTGTCGGTGATCGCGGTGATCGTCACTGCGCTGTCGGTGATGGAAATCTTTGACCGCGGCAGATTTTGCAGGCTGACCAGACCAAATTCCAACGCCGCGTCCCATCCATCGGGTATCACATGATCGGCGGTCTCCAGCATATCTGTCACCTTGGTGTCATGGTTGATCTCGTCGATCATATCCAGAATATGGGTTCTGCCGGTTTTTTCCGGTATCAGACCAATCAGGGAAATTCCGTCGCCGTTGCGCAGCAGTTCCAGCGAAAAGCGCGGTGGCTCCAGCGCCAGCGCGTCCACCACTGTCAGATTGTCAACGATACGGTTTGAATTGACCACCGTGCCTACAAGGTTCAGCAGATTAAACCGCGCCGCTTCGTCAGGTGCGGGGCCGGAAACACTGACGGTCAGCCCGTCCGCCCGCACCGAAGCCCAGGGAACGCCTGCTTCCAGCACAGTGTGCGTCACGGCCCGCACTGTTTGCCGCTCCAGATAATCCGTGATCAGGACCGCCACCAGATAGCTGCTGGCCGCACCCATTGACAGGGTGATGATGCCAAATAAAAAGGCCAGTCGCTGCATTGTGTTGTGGGTGCTCCGTTGCCTGTCGCGGGGTTTGTTCTAAACCCTTGGCTCGGCGCGATCAATCACAGTATCAGCGCTATGGCAAAAAACAGCGCGGGAATAAGCCCCGCATCGCGGTTGGATCGAAACAGTCTCAGGCAATTGTCAGGATTGTCGATGTCAAGGCGACGCATTTGCCAGACCAGGTGCCAGCCAAAGGCCCACACACCAATCAAAGCCACGGTCATTTGCAAAACGTTGGCCTGTGCAATCAGCGCCAAAATCACCGCAACCGACATCAGGCTGACGCTGACCATAAAAAATCCCTGCAACCAAAACCGGGTGTTGTCACCAAACAACCGTGCGGTTGATTTCACGCCGATCAAAGCGTCGTCTTCCTTGTCCTGATGGGCATAGATTGTATCGTAAAACAGCGTCCAGACGATGCCCGATGCATATAGGATGACCGCGGGCAACTCCAAAGCGCCGCGCTGTGCCGTCCATGCCAAAAGTGCGCCCCAGTTAAAGGCAATGCCAAGGAATACCTGCGGCCACCATGTGAAGCGTTTGGCAAACGGGTAGATCACCACCGGGATCAGCGCGACAAAACCCAGAACAATCGCAGCCACGTTAAAGGTCAGCAAAATGCCAAAGGCAATCAGGGCCTGCGCTGCCATCCACGCCAATGCCTGCCGCACGCTGACCTGCCCGGATGGCAAAGGCCGGGATTTTGTTCTGGCCACCTGCGCGTCGATATGGCGGTCGGTGATATCGTTCCACGTACACCCCGCGCCGCGCATCAAAAACGCACCAACCGCGCAGGCAATGAAGATCCAGCCATCCTGCAAGTCCGCAGCCTCGCCACCAGCCAGAACCGCCAGCAACACCCCCCACCAGCAGGGGATCAGCAACAACCACGTACCGGCCGGGCGGTCCGCGCGGGACAGCCGCAGGTAGGGCCGCGACCAACGCGGGCAAAACCGGTCCACCCAGTTCAGGCGCGTTGCATCGGCCACGCGCCCGTCATTTTCGGGCTCTGGTATTTGCGCATTCTCGGGCATAGGAAGGGGCTCATGAAGCAGGGATCGGCAAAAGTCAGGCTGTATGTACGCCAGCCGCTGGGGGATGCGCAATCGGTCGTGCTGACGCGCGAGGCGGCGCATTATTTGTTTGGCGTGATGCGGCTGGATGTTGGCGCGAAAGTGGCGTTGTTTAACGGCACTGATGGCGAGTGGCAAAGCACGGTTGTGGCAAGCGGCAAACGGGGTGGCGTTTTGCTGTGCAACCACCAAAGCAAACCACAGCAAAACCCACCGGACCTGTGGCTGCTGTTTGCTCCGATCAAAAAAGCCCGCACGGATTTCATCGTCGAAAAAGCCAGCGAAATGGGGGCGGCCCGCATTCTGCCGATTGGTACCGATTTCACCAACGCCGAACGCATCCGACGGGATCGTTTGCAGGCCCACGCGGTGGAGGCGGCGGAACAATGCGGCGGCACCTATGTGCCCGAAGTGGCAGAGTTGCAAAAACTGGCACAGCTTCTTGCGGATTGGCCTGATGATCGCCAGATCATGTTTTGTGATGAAACATTGGCAGGGGTCCGGCAAGTGCTTGGAACATCCAAAAAAGACAAATGGGCCATACTGATCGGGCCCGAAGGCGGGTTTTCCGCGGCCGAGCAAACCCAACTGCGCAGCCTGCCGTTTGTCACATCCGTCAGCCTTGGCCCGCGCATCCTGCGCGCTGACACCGCCGTTGTGGCCGCTATGACCTGTTGGCAAAGCGAACTGGGGGACTGGCAATGAGTTTCGTGCGCCCCGAAGTTGCGGGCTGGTTGCGCCGCTGGGGCGAGGGCTTTGCCGCTGCGGCAATCTTTCTGTTGGGACTCTGGCTGCTGTACCGGGGATTTTCGCAGTACAACTGGATGTCACAAGCCATCGGCGCAATCCTGACCCTTGGCGGCGGGCTGGTGTTTTTGGCGGTGGCGCAGCGCATCCGGTTTTATACTGCCGATCACGGCCTTGGCGTTGTGGAGGTGACCGAGCGCCAGATCACCTATCTGGCATATGAAAACGGCGCGTCGGTTGATCTGGCGGCGCTGACCAGGCTGGAACTGCGGACGTCCCTAAACCACGGACGTACCTGGGTATTAAAGCAGTCCGAAGGCCCGACGATTTTCATTCCCACTTCGGCGGAAGGTGCGGAAAAGCTGTTTGACGCTTTTAATACCCTGCCGGGTTTTGACCCGGCGCATCTGGTGGCCGCACTCAAGAGTGACAGCGATCAACGCGATATAATCTGGCGCGGAAAACCGGGTTTTCGTCCGGTCTCTTGAAATCCCGCGCAGACCTTTATAGGTCTGGCAAACCACTTGGTTCCATCGGAGTTTCCCAGCAATGTCCATCCCACAATCCGGCGGCGGGCCGATTGAAAACCACGCCCAACTGGCTGAACTGCTGGAGGCCGGATGCAAGCCGAAAGTGGACTGGCGCATCGGGACTGAGCACGAAAAATTCGGCTATTGCAAAGACACGCTGCTGCCCTTGCCCTATGACGGCGAGCGCTCGATTTATGCGGTTTTGTCAGGCCTGCGCGACCGTTTTGGCTGGGTGCCCGTCACCGAGGGCGGCAA
>CAYZQS010000053.1:12469-18936 GCA_964480735.1 uncultured Rhodobacterales bacterium | reverse complement strand
ATCTGGACGGGCTGCGCAGCGAAATGCTGAAGGCCGCCGAAAACCTGGAATTTGAGGAGGCCGCACGGATCAGGGATGAGGTCAAACGGCTGGAAGCCGTGGAACTGGCCGTGGCCGATGACCCGCTGGCGCGGCAGAGTGCTGTGGATGCGGCGGTTGAGGTGGCGCAGAAGGTGAAGGGGCGGAGTATGGCCGGGAAGGCGGGGACGGTTGTTGTGCGGGGGAAGAGTAGGCGGAGGGGGTAGGACTTGAGAATGACCTTTCATGTCGCGATATCTCAAAGTATGACGCGTTCGTAGCGGGCATAGAGGATTTCGAGTTCCCGCCGAAAAGCTTCGAGTTTACACAATGAAATGGCTTTCTTAACATAGTATACATCTGTACACGCTCGTTTTGCCAAATTTAAAGCGTCAATATTGGGTTCCATAAGTGCGTCGCCGCACTGAAAGAATACAGCCGCATAATTAGCTTCTAATTCCTCACTATTAGGCGGAATATTAGCAAGATCATTGCCTCTATTAGTCAGTTGAAAATTCTTTACGTTTGCGCTCATCAAATGATGTTCCAAAGCCAAATGCGCAAATTCATGAGCTAGAGTGAAATTCGCAAATCTATCGCCTTCAACCGCTTTGGCCCACATAGTTTCAGGTACTATCAGGGTGGCGAACTTATCAAAAGCAACAACGCCCGCCTTGCTGTTGTCGAAATCCAAATGAGCGGATTTGGAAAATTTAATATTTATTTCATCGCTGTCTTCGGCGAGATCGTCCCAAATTTCGCTCATTCCAAAGTACTGCGAATCGTTGCAACAATATCGCCGCAAACCCACCATTTCCTTGAATACACTCGCTGCCCGCGCAGCGCTTAGTATTGGCCTGTCTTTATGTCGCAATTTAGTCCTCAAAATCCAATTTACCTCTTTTATCCACAACCTAGCATAAGAGGGAAAAGTTTCAAATACTAGATATTGTGAACCGGACGAAATCTGGCAAAAAAATTAAAAGTACATCAATATGTAGCGGCAAAATCTAACCGCAGCAAACGTAGCAAGCGTAGGGTGGGTGGTTCCACCCACCTTCCAACATCACAAACCGCGCCAATCGGTGGGTAAAATTACCCACCCTACACAATGTTTTTTGACCGGATTATCCGTTCAAAAACTCCAATCTATCGAGAGTTCACCCGAACACGTCGGGCGATGACACCGACCCAAACCCCCTTCCGGGCCCCTTTGCCCGGACAGCGCCCGACCTCCCCACGGAGGGCGCTTCGCTTCCCTCCAGGCCGGGCGCGGTCCTTGGTTTGAGTGCGCGATAATCGCATCTGTCTGTGCAAACGCGCCCGGCGCTCCGCGCGTTCAGGCCTGAAACGGTCCCCCGGACCGTTTCCAAGACGGCCTTCACCCCCACAGACGCCACTTCGCTGCCCTCCAGGCCGGGCGCTGTCCTTGGTTTGGGATTTATGTAGTCGTAGGGCGGGGTTCACCCCGCCGCGTCTGCCGTCACCGTGAAAAACGGCGGGATTAATCCCGCCCTACGCCGTTACGCCATCACCACCCCTTGCCATCCCCGCGCCACCCTGCTTAATTAACCAAAACCGAAAGGAAGCGCCAAATGTCCCTGCTTGTCCGCTACACCCTGAATGACGCCGCCGATCATGACCATCAGATCGCCGCCATGAAATCCCTTGTTGCCGATCTGAAAACCGAGAACATCACCGGCCTGAACTACAGCTGCTTTGAAACCGATGAGCCAACCCAGTTTATCGGCGTGCTGGAGTTCCCCGATGATGCCACGTTCAAGGCGTTTCAGGCCTCTGCAGCTTTTGAAACCTACAAAGCCGCTGTCGCCCCCACCTTTGCCAATCCGCCGCAAACCCAGCCGATCACGCCTTTCGCCTCTACCCACGATTAGAATTTGGCAGGCATCGAAATGGGCCACGGTTGGTGTACAGCGGCAAGTTATCGCGCTAAGTTGACCTTTCACGCTTATAAAAAGGTCCGATCATGAAAGAACTGCTTTTAACCACCGCATTCGCCGCCCTGCCCGCCGCCGCAATTGCCGATCAGGTGTTTGTTTGCACCAACACCAACAACACCCTGCATTTTGTGCTGTATGAAGACAGTTCCGGCACAAGGGGCGGGCATATGTATCTGAACGGCCTGCAAACCGCCGTTTTGGATACCTACCGCGTCAACGACATTTCCGTGCGCGGCACGGTGCAGGGCAATAGCGCACAAACAGAGTTTGTGTTCAATTCCTCGCGCCAACAGGTGTTTATCGAACTGACAGGTTCCAGCGAGCTGGTCTGTGACGCACGGGTCACCAACTAACCCGGTTTAACGATCGTCGGCGTAACGGTAATCAACAGGCTGCGCAGCCCGGTATCAGAGGTTTTTGAGCGAAACAACCTTCCCACCACCGGCAGCTTGTTCAGTCCCGGCACGGTGTGGCCGTTGTCGGCAGGCTTCAGAACGTCGCCGATCAAAAACGATTTGCCCTGATTGGCGATGTTAATTGAATCGTATCTGACCGCCAGACGAACCCGTGGCACCACCACCAGCACATTTTTGTGCACCCGTACCTCGCCAATATTGCGCGCGCCGTCAAACGTGATGGTCAATGTCGGTTTGTTCAGCCCCGGAATATACGCTCGGTCCTCGTTGGATTGCGGCACCTTCCTTCGCAGATTAATTTCATGGCTGACCGTGCGGTTGTTCATAAAATAAACCGAGCGCGGCGTCATTTGCTGACGCACCATAATCAGTCGCACACGGGCAAATGGATCAAGGTTAAATTCCCGGTTCGCCAAAGCGGGCGACCCGCCGGTCACGATGAACGGTGCGGCCAATCCTGCAGCCACCATATTGTGTGAAAATTGGCGCCGTTTCATATAACAATCTTTTTGGTCACTTTCACGGCACGCTAGCACAGCGGCCACGAATATCCAAATTGCCTGCCATTGGGTCTGGTTGAAACAAATCGGCTGGTCGCAGAATAAAATTCTTGCACCGCCCAGTCTTACGGACACCATCCAATTTCATGACAGAAATTCGGGTCTTGGTGGGGTGCCGAATGAAACAGTGAATTGCTGGAAATCAGCAGCGCAATTCGCTATCGGAAAAATTTTCCAGGCACGCTCAAGTTATTTAAACCAAGTGAGATATTGTCAAAGTCAAAATCACAGATTCAGCATCCCGACGTGCAGATGTTGGCTTAAAGTATAATCGCGCTGTGGGATTGAACTTAAATTAATCAATGCGACCATTTGAACCAATTGATGCAGCCACAGAATCTCTGGATTTAATAATCTCTATACTATACCCTGACTTGAAGCGGATTGAAAAATTCGGTTTGAGCGGAGCAATGCGCCGTTCTTGATAATTGGGGAGGCAGGCGCTTATGGCTATTGCAATCGTTCTTTTACTGGTCGTTGTCGGATCAGTTGGTTTTCATCTTTTCAGTCCGTGGTGGTGGACACCGATTGCCTCGAACTGGGGCTTTATGGACTCGATGATCAGTTTGACATTCTGGATCACCGGCGCGGTTTACGTGGCCGTGATCCTGTTCATGGCTTATTGTGTTTACAAATTCCGGCATGTTGAAGGCCGGGTCGCTGAATATGAACCGGAAAACACCAAACTTGAAGTCTGGCTGACAGTAGTCACCAGCGTTGGTGTGGCTGCGCTTTTGATCCCGGGCCTTGTGGTCTGGTTTCAGTTCGTCACGGTTCCGGACGACGCAACAGAGGTCGAAGTTGTTGCCCAGCAATGGTACTGGAGTTACCGCCTGCCCGGTGAGGATGGAAAACTGGGCCTTGTCGACAACCGGCTGATTACGTCTGACAATCCAATGGGCATCAACCCTGATGATCCAAACGGTCAGGACGATGTTGTGATTGAAGCTGACGAACTGCATCTGCCGATTGGTGTACCTGTGAAGATGTTGCTGCGCTCGGTTGATGTTTTGCACGACTATTACGTGCCCGAGTTCCGCGCCAAAATGGATATGGTGCCGGGAATGATCACGTTTTTCTGGTTCGAACCAACGCGCGTTGGCGAATACGAGGTGCTGTGTGCCGAGCTTTGCGGTACAGGTCACGGTACGATGCGCGGCGCGGTGTTTGTAGACAACGAAGAAGACTACAAACTTTGGCTGATTGAACAGACGACGTTCGCTGAAATGATGCGGACAAAAGATGTGGATGTGGCGACTTTGGAATAGGCCAAATCGCGCAGGTTTAGAAGAAACGGTTTGGCACAGAGTGGCGCTGGCGACGAGGGTCGCACCCAACTGTTACAGGAGAGAACACAATGGTAGATATTCAGGACCCGGCACAAAATCTTCCGCCGCTTGAAGTTGAGGACGTCGAACTTTATCACGCCCACAGTTTCTGGACCAAATACGTATTTTCGCAGGACGCGAAGGTCATAGCCATTCAATATGGCGGGCTGGCAACTGCGGTCGGTTTGATCGGGTTGGTGCTGTCATGGCTGATGCGGTTGCAACTTGGATTTCCTGATGCCTTCGATTTCATGACGGCAGAGATGTACTATCAATTCGTTACCATGCACGGCATGATCATGGTTGTTTATCTGCTGACGGCTGTTTTTCTTGGCGGGTTTGGCAATTATTTGATCCCGCTGATGGTGGGGGCCCGTGACATGGTGTTTCCCTATGTCAATATGCTTAGTTTCTGGGTGTTTTTTCTGGCCGTTATAGTGCTGGTTGCCAGCTTTTTCGTGCCCGGTGGGCCGACCGGCGCGGGCTGGACGCTGTACCCGCCACAGGCGATCCTGTCCGGCACGCCGGGTTCGACCGGCCTGGGCATAGTCCTGATGTTGCTGTCGCTGGCACTTTTTATCATTGGCTTTACGATGGGTGGTCTGAATTATGTGGTGACGGTGCTGCAGGCACGCACACGCGGATTGACCATGATGCGTCTGCCGCTGACCGTTTGGGGCATTTTTACCGCAACGGTTCTGGCGCTGCTGGCGTTTCCGGCGCTGCTGGTTGCCGCCGTGATGATGTTGTTTGACCGCTTGCTGGGCACCAGCTTTTTCATGCCCTCGCTTGTCGAATTTGGCGAGCAGCTGAGCTATGGCGGCGGCAGCCCGATCATGTTCCAGCATCTGTTCTGGTTCTTTGGACATCCGGAAGTTTACATCGTGGCATTGCCGGCATTCGGGATCGTTTCTGATCTGATCGCGGTTCATGCACGGCGCAACATATTCGGTTACCGGATGATGGTTTGGGCCATCGTCGGCATCGGCGCGCTTAGCTTTATCGTCTGGGCGCACCATATGTATGTCAGCGGCATGCACCCCTATTTCGGCTTCTTTTTTGCCACCACCACGTTGATTATCGCGGTGCCAACGGCGCTTAAGGTCTACAACTGGGTGCTGACGCTTTGGAAAGGTGACATTCACCTGACCATTCCGATGCTGTTCTCGCTTGGCTTTCTGGTCACCTTCCTGAACGGCGGGCTGACTGGCCTGTTCCTTGGAAACGTTGTTGTTGACGTGCCGCTGTCAGATACCATGTTTGTGGTGGCGCATTTCCATATGGTGATGGGCGTGGCCCCCCTGATGGTTATATTGGGCGCGATCTATCACTGGTATCCAAAAATGTCAGGACGCATGCTGCACGAGGGCATGGGCCGGTTCCATTTCTGGGTCACTTTTGTGGGTGCCTACCTGATCTTTTTCCCCATGCACTATGTGGGGTTGGTGGGCGTGCCGCGGCGGTATCCTGAACTGGGTGACAGCGTGTTTATCCCGGATTCTGTGCACGACCTGAACGCCTTTATCAGCCTTGCCGCCTTTACGGTTGGCTTTGCGCAGGTGGTGTTCTTTTTCAATATCTTCTGGAGCCTGAAAAACGGCAAACCCGCGGGTGACAACCCGTGGCGGGCGACAACGCTGGAGTGGCAGACATCGACAACTCCGCCGGGACACGGCAACTTTGATGAGATTCCACTGGTCTACCGCTGGCCCTATGATTTTTCTGTGCCCGGCGCACCCGAGGATTTCATCGCGCAGAATGATCCCATTCAAGTCAAGGGCGCTGAACACTAGCCATGACACTGACGCTGATATTCCTGTTGATTGCGGTCTGCGTGTCTTTCTGGTGGCTTTCGCACCAGCGGCTGGCGTCCAAACCTTGGCTTGAGGTTGGCATAGACCCGGCCTCGCAGGGCCCGGAACGCAATATGGTGATGCGACGCAAAGCCGGATTGATCGTGTTTCTTGGCATTGTCGGAATATTTTTTGCGCTGTTTGGCAGCGGCTATCTGATGCGTCAGGAACTTGCCGATTGGCGCAGCATACCAATGCCGCCGGTTGTCTGGCTCAGCACCGGTCTGCTGGCGCTGGCCAGTGTCTCGTTGCATTTTGCAGTGCGGGCGGCGCACGGCCACAACCGGTCGTCGGTCAACTTTTGGCTGCTGGCCTCGGCCGTGGTGACGGT
>CAYZQS010000053.1:0-12369 GCA_964480735.1 uncultured Rhodobacterales bacterium | reverse complement strand
TTTTTGTTTGCCGTTTGGGTCACTTTGCTGGCGATCATGCTTGGCTGGGCCTACGACCCTTTTATCAACGCCCATCACAATCTACCATAATGCCAAAGGATTTGTCATATGTCTGATACCACACCCAATGGACTGCTAACGGCGCCCGAAAGGGCGACCGGAAACCGGGGCGTGGCCCAGGATTGGAAGTCCGATCAACGCGCGTTCAAAAACGTCACGTGGCGCAAGGCGATGATCTGGATCTTCCTGCTGAGTGACACATTCATCTTCAGCATCTTCCTGTTGTCTTACATGACGGCCCGCAGCTCCACCAAGGTGGGCTGGCCCAACGCCAGCGAGGTTTTTGCGCTGCACATCGGCGGGACGGCGTTCCCGCTGTTGCTGATTGCGATCATGACGTTCGTTTTGATCTCATCCAGCGGCACGATGGTGCTGGCGGTGAACTACGGCTATCGCAAAGATCGCAAGAGAACCGCAATATTCCTGCTGGTAACCGCGCTGCTGGGCGCGACCTTTGTTGGCATGCAGGCCTTTGAGTGGACAAAACTGATCGTTGACGAAGGCATCAGGCCCTGGGGCAACCCGCTGGGCGCACCACAGTTTGGCGGCATCTTCTTCATGATCACCGGCTTTCACGGCACCCATGTTTCCATCGGTGTAATCTTCCTGCTGGTGATGGCCTACAAGGTCTGGAACGGGCATTACGACGAGGGCAAGAAGGGCATGTTTACATCCCGCCCCGGCGATTATGAATGCGTCGAAATCATGGGCCTGTACTGGCACTTTGTGGACCTGGTGTGGGTCTTTATTTTCGCTTTCTTCTATTTGTGGTAAGGATCTGACATGGCAAATTCAGCAAATGCAGCCGGCGACGGCAACGCCGAACATCAGGAACACCCCCTTGGCATCTATTTCATGGTCTGGGGCCTGCTGTTTGTACTTAGCTTCTTCTCGTACATGGTCGATTTTTTCCACATCCAAAGCTACACACGCTGGACATTGATCCTGCTTTTCATGGTCCTGAAGGCAGGGTTCATCGTTGCGGTCTTCATGCATATCAAATGGGAACGTCTGGCTCTGACCTACGCCATTTTGTTGCCGCCCGCCGCGGTATTGGTATTTGTGGCGATCATGGTTTTTGAGTCCGACTACACGGCTGATGCAAGAATACAGTTCTTTGGCCCAGAGCCCGATGTGGAAAGCGCAGGCCACGATTGACCACTGAGTGCCCGGCGCACTGCAGCGGGTGATCCAAGATTAGAAAAAAATCAGCGTTCAGCCAAAGTGCCGAACGCTGATTTTTCTTTTGCTACCGTGGTCTGCCGGGGTGCCGTATCCGGAAGAAACCGGGTGTTTACGAATGTTGGTGAAAGGCCCTAAGCCTCCACCGGACGTGAGCCGACGACAACTTTGCGGTACATATGCCATGTGCCATGTCCCAATATCGGCAGCACAACCACCAGTCCAACCAGACCCGTCACAGCGCCAATAAAAATGCCAACCGCAACTATAAACCCCCACAACAACATCGGCACAGGGTTCATCTGAACCGCCCGCATCGAAGCGCTGACCGCGGTTCTTGCCCCAACATCACGATCCAGCAGCAGCGGGAAAGCAATTACCGTTGTGTACAAAACGAAAAGCGCAATCAGAAATCCAACACCGTTGCCCAGAATTATCATGATCCAGCCTTTTGATGTGCTTATGACGTCCACAAAGAACGACAACAGGGAGTCAGGATAATCGTTGCCGTAAAGCACCGTGTACAGAACCTGTGCCGCGAACAGCCACACCGTGAACAGTGCCACCAGCAAAGCGCCAATCGCAAGGATTGCCGGGATTGCAGGAGACTTGAATACACCAAAGATATGCTTAAACGAGAGATCAGCATCCATCTCAAGGCGTCGGCTGATCTCGTAAAGACCCAGCGCAGCAAATGGTCCCAGAAGGGCAAAACCTGTCGTCATGGGAAACAAAAGTTGGAACAAATTTCCGCCGGACGCCCAATAGTACAGCACGATCCCGATGATCGGCAAAAACGCCACGGCAAAAACATAATGCGACGGCCGCTTCATGAAATCCCGATACCCCTGTAGCAGGGCGTCAAATGTGTCGGATGTCGTTATTTGCCTAAGTGTGACCTCTTCGTCGGCAACATTGCCGGCCGAAAATACGTGGAATTCAGTCATCTTCAATTCTCCCAATTCACACTGCGTCTGGTCGTCTGACGCTGTGCCAAATGGCAGAGATGTCAAACTGCGCAATCTACCGTCAACCTAACCCAGCACAGGGCAAATGTCGTGCTTTTTTTGATCATTTGCGGTTTGGTGAAATTGTGCCGGACACCGGTCGTCAGGCTGCCGCCAGAACAAACGCCTGTGTGAACACCGCGTCAACCAACAGCGCGCCAAATATCAAAAACAAATACACGATGGAAAACGCGAACAGCCTTTTTTCGGGCACCATCGACGTATCATCCGTACCTTTCAGCAGCACCTGCAAGGCCCGCCAGACAAACACGATACCCAGAATAAGGGCCACGCATCCAAAGTAGACGCTGGATACGCCCAAAACCCAGGGCAAAACCCCGACCGGTGCCAGCAACAGAGCGTATACAAACATTTGTTTGCGGGTCGCGTCTGGCCCGGCGACCACCGGCATCATCGGAATTTTGGCCGTCTCATAATCCAGAGATTTAAACAGCGCCAGCGCCCAGAAGTGCGGCGGTGTCCACAAAAAGATGATCAAGAACAACACCGCGCTGGCAAGGCTGACATCGCCGCTAACCGCGGCCCAGCCAATCATGGGCGGAACGGCACCCGCCGCACCGCCGATAACAATGTTTTGCGGCGTCGCGTGTTTCAACCACATTGTGTAAATAACGGCATAAAAGAAGATAGTGAATGCCAACAGCGCCGCGGCCAGACCATTGGTTACAAACCCCAACAGCACGACAGAAGCAGCCGCGACCACCAGCCCAAAGCCAAGCGCCTGCGCCGGTGAAACCTGCCCCGAGGGAACCGGACGACCGGACGTGCGCGACATCACGGCATCGACATCGGCATCATACCACATATTCAACGCCCCGGCAGCCCCTGCCCCAAGCGCAATTGCCAACATCGCGATCACGGCATTGGGCGCAGATATGGCTCCGGGCGCCATCATCAAACCGACAAACGCCGTAAAAACCGACAGCCGCATAACCCGTGGTTTCATCAAGGAAAAAAACAGCCCGGTCCTGTGCAACGCAGGTTCCCCTCTAAAGTCGTTTTACGCCGGGATTTACCAATAGCCGTCGATTGGTCATCACTTTAGGCGCGTTCTGCTTTGTTCAGATTACGACTTTAGTCAATTCCAAACATCCTTGCAACACAAGGGTTTAGCTGCGTCACAGGTTTGTTTCGGGCACAGTTCTGGCATTCAAATGCCTGGAATTGTTCTGGTTGATGCGTGATTGACATCACTGGTAAGATTCGCAGCGCACGTCAATTTATTGCGACACGTAATGGACAGTTTGCAACGTCCTTCGCGCTTTAACCTTTGGGGCCGGTAAGGAAATCGGCAAACCGAAATTGACCGGCCACCGGCAAAGCGTGGCGCATCGCATAACCCCAACGCATCAAATCGGCCAAGACATCCGCGGCCCTTGTTTTGTTTACGGTTCGCTTTCATCACCCGTGGGTTTTGGATTTATCAGGGTCATAAATCGGCGTCTTGACGATGGTTGCGGTTGTATTAACTTCGTCGCTGGAAACGTTAATCACAGATCCAACAGGAACCCCCGGTTTGATATGCGCCAGCGCAAGTGATTTGTTCAACCGGTGCGAAAAACAGGGGCTGTTGATAATCCCGATCTCTGCACCGTCAAAGCTAAGGGTTTCGCCGCCCTCAACCATATCGCTGTGATCAATATCCAGACAAACGTTGTTAACCGTCACGCTGCCTCTTGCCGCCAAGACGGCGTCTTTGCCGCGAAAATCACCTTTGGTTGCGCTTATTGTGAAACCAAGGCCAACGTCCCAGGGGGTATTGTCCGCTGTCATATCGTAACCGTAAAACAGCAGCCCGGCCTCGATCCGAACCTTATCAAGCGCGGTGAACGAGCAGGGCATAACACCCGCCGATACCAGCCGGTCCCAGATATCGCCGATGACGGATGCGTCGGCAAAAATCTCATAACCGCGTTCGCCGGAATAGCCGGTGCGTGACAAGCGACAGGGATGACCAAAAATCGTGGCGGCAGCGTGTTGGAAATATTCCAGTGCGGGCAGATCAATGTTGCAATGGGCGTTCAGAATTTCGCAGGCCCTTGGGCCCTGTACAGACAGATCGTGCAGATCATCGGTAAATTCGACCATGACATCGCGCCCCCGGGCCGAGGCTTCCAGCAGGGCCATTGTGTCACCAGAGCCGTGCACAATCATCCATTCGTCGCCACCGTTGTTGGACACGATCGCATCATCGGCAATTCCGCCGCCCTCTGTCAGAACACACAGATACGCCGCCCTGCCCGGCGCTATTTTCGACATGTCCCGGGTTGTCAGATGGTCAAGTGTCGCCGCCGCATCCGGGCCGCGCACAAACACTTTTTTGAGCGGTGACATATCAAACATGCCCACATTTTCGCGCACCGCGTCGTGTTCGTCGTTGGGGTCGCTGTTGTACGTCCATGCAGTTCCCATCCCGTTCCAGTCTTCCAGACCGGACCCAAGGGCGGTATGGCGGGCGGCAAGTGCAGAGGTGCGGCTTAGTTCTTCGGTCATGGCTTTTCCTTTTTAGTACCATTCGTCAGGCATTGACGCCTTACGGTCTTTAATAAATTCGGTAAGATTTGCGCGGACTGTGCCATCCATCGGCGGTGGCTGATAATCCGCAAGCATTTGCTTCCAGCAACCGGTGGCACGCCGCTCAGAGGTTTGACCGCCGTTTTCGACCCATGTTTCAAATGGTCCCGCCTCCGGAATGTCCGGTTGATAATTCGCGGTGGCAAAATGGCGAAGCGTGTGTCGGGTTGACAGGAAGTTTTGCCCGGGTCCGGCCTCTTGATAGGCATCGCGGCCAAAATCCTCGGATTCGGTGCCAAAGCCCTGCAGCATCGTCATCATCGCGCCGCAGTGATCAAGGTCCATGATGAATTTCTCATAAGACATAACCAGCCCGCCCTCCAGCCATCCCGCCGCGTGCCAGACCTGATGCGCCCCGGACAACAGCGTTGCCCACATCGCTCCGGTGCTGTCCTGCATGGCCTGCCCGTCCGGTGCGGTGGCCGCCGTGATCTGCCCGCCACCGGACCGCACAGGCACACCCAGCCGCCGCCCAAGCTGGGACAGGGCCATTGTCACAAGATTGGACTCGCAAGACCCAAAGGTCAGCGCGCCGGACTTCAGGTTCATCGTGGAATGAAAGCTGCCAAAAACCACCGGGCAACCGGGGCGGACAAGTTGCGCCAGCGCGATCCCGACCATGCCCTCGGCCAGTGTCTGTGCAGCAACTGCCGCCGGGGACAGCGGCCCCATTGCACCCGCGAATATTGATGGTGAAACACAGACGCACTGATTGGCGGCAGCATATACCCGAAGTGCACCCGACATGGTGTTATCAAACACCAACGGAGAATTGACGTTGATATTGCCCTGCATCACCGCGTTTTTCTCCATGAACCGCGCACCAAAAACCAGACGCGCCATGTCAATGCTGTCCTGCGCCCGCGCGGGCGAAGTTACCCCTCCCATGAACGGTTTGGATGACAGGGTGAGATGGGCAAGCACCATGTCCAGATGCCGCTTGTTAACCGGCACATCAGTTGGTTCACAAACCGTGCCGCCCGAATGATGCAGCCACGGTGACATGAAGGTCAGCTTTACGAAATTGTGAAAGTCCTTCAGCGTTGCGTATCTTCGCCCTGTTTGCAGATCACTGACAAACGGCGAACCGTAGCCCGGCATCAGCACAACATTCCTGCCACCCAGCGTAACGGTATTGGCCGGGTCGCGGCCGTGCAGCTGGAACCGGGCAGGTGCCGTCGCACAAAGCCGACGCGCCAGCCCCGGTTCAAACTTGACCCGGTCCTGACGCACCGTCGCGCCCGCAGCGGCAAATAGTTCCAGCGCGGTTTTATCGCCCAGAAACTCTACTCCGGTGTTTTGCAAAATCCAGTCGGCCTGATCCTCGATGGCACTCAGCGCGGCTTCGCCCAACAAAGCATAGGCGGGGATTTTTCTTTTGCGCGGCGACACGACGACCGGGGCTTGCGCCTGACGAAACGCCCGTCCGCGCCGTGTCACCCTGGGCGACCTGGTCTTTACGGCTGCGTGCAAATTTTCCAATTCATGTGTCTCCGATGGCGGATCCGCTCTCAGTTTTGCCTGCATTTGCGTGGGCGACAATCAAAAAAATCTATACAAATCGTTCAAATTATTTATACAATCTTTCATGGCCATCACATTCAACCACCACGACACATTGCGGTTGTTCGCTGAAATCACCCGGTACAGCAGTTTTTCAGACGCAGCGGATGCTTTGAATATGACCAAAGGCGCGATCAGTTACCGGATAAAGATTTTGGAGGCGGATTTGGGCGTTCGGGTGTTTCAGCGAAACCCGCGCGGCGTAAAACTGACCGATGAGGGGCGACGAATATCGCGCGTCGTTCGCCCGCTGTTTATGGATATTGAAAGCGAACTGGCAACACTGAAACATCCGGGCACCAACCAACTTACGGTTGGGATGTCCAGCTATTTTGCCTCGCGATGGCTGTCGCCCCTGTTGATGACATTCATGCAAAGCCACCCAGATATTCAGCTGCGTATTCAACCGATGACCCAGCTGTTTGATCTGGACCGTCAAGGGGTGGATATTGCCATCAGGTGGGGAAGCGGCGCCTGGGATGATGTTGAAATACAGCCCTTTTTGCCAATGCCGGCCTGGCCGGTTGGCAATCCTGCTGCAGCGGAAAAAGTGCGGGCCTATGGGCTGCGGGCCGCGTTTTCCGAATTTACCCTGCTGCGCGATCACGACGACAGCAACGCCTGGTCAGACTGGCTGGACGCTGCCGGTTTGCCACGCCAGACACGAAAGGACACGCTGATTATTCCTGATCCCAATGTCCGGGTGCAGGCAGTGATCGATGGTCAGGGCATCGCGTTAAACGACACGTTGGTTGCGCAGGAACTGTCGGCGGGAAAGCTTGTCCGGCTTTCTGAAATTGAACTTGCGTCATACGGATATTTTCTGGCCCTCCCGGCCAAATCGCATCACGTCGAAAGTGTCCGGGCTTTCGTGCGGTGGCTGCATCTGCAATAGTCCGTCAGACTTTGCTGATTTGATTTTATGTCCCGGCCACGTGATGCCGGTCCTGTATTCATTGCGGCAGTGACTTACGTTAAGTTCTGATTTGATCCGCAAAGGGCTTGATAGCAAACGCGGAATGAACCGCCCAGGGTCTACCGGAGAGTGTTCTCTTCAAAACTTAAGCGACTTAATCAAGGTTGTTCAGGTTTGCGCTCGCCAGAAATTGCCGCCCGCAAGGCAACGGAACTGGGCAGGCGCTCCGACACCAATACGGCCGGACCCACATTCTGTCGCCCGAAAATCGACTTGACGCCAAGGACCGCCGGCAGGCCCCCCATAAGCGAGCAGGTCGGTTCATTTGGTGCTCCCGCGGAATTTTGAATCGGCATAGGCACGATCCCCGTTTGTCAGGTCTTCGACCCAAATCCGCACTTCAACCGAGTCAGCAGTAGCCGCGTTGCTGGCTCTTTTTGCAGTCAAATAGAGACGCTGATCGGCCGCTGAATCCGCGGGCACCATTAATGTTCCTGCCAAAGCGCCCTCAAGATCCATCTGCACCCCCGCCACCGAACCGACCGAAAGGTGAAAATCGCGGTCCTCGCCGTGCTTGTTTTTCAAGTGAACCGTATAGGAATTTCGGATCGAGCCGTCGGAAAGTGTAACAAACATCGGATTGCGCACCGGTGCCACCGAAATATCAATTTCCGGGCGGATGAAAAGCGCGACAACCAATGAGATGCCAACGGCCGACCACAAAGTCGTATAAATTATGGTGCGAGGCCTCAAAATAGGCTTCCAGTTAGCTTTGGGGTCGCTACCCTTGCGGGTTTCCTCCTCGTCGCTAAGAAAGCAATAGTCGATCAACCCCCGAGGCTTACCAGTTTTGCCCATGACATCATCGCAGGCATCAATACACAACGCGCAGGTGATACAGGCCAGTTGTTGGCCGTCGCGGATGTCGATGCCCATGGGGCAGACATTGACGCAAGCCATGCAGTCGATGCAATCGCCCGTCGTGTTTTCGTGCTTTTTGCCACGCGGCTCTCCCCGCCAGTCGCGGTAGGCGACAGTCAGGGTTTCCTCGTCCATCATTGCTGCCTGAATGCGTGTCCACGGGCACATGTAAATGCAAATTTGTTCGCGCATGAAACCACCGAACACGAATGTTGTGGTGGTCAGGGCCGCCATGAACCCATAAGCGGCAAGTGGTGCCTGAAATGCCCACAACTGGCGTATCGGTTGCGGTGCATCTGCAAAGTAGAACTGCCCGCTTCGCAGCACCGTGTTTGCGTTTGCGCATTGCACCCAACCCACGGAAAATGGGCGGCAGCGGATAGGCGTCATTAAATCTCATTGTAAAGTAAAGCTTTTGGATCGTGCCGCGTCTTTGATCCAGATCAATTTTCGCCACATAATCGCGAAAGAAGTATCGGCACCTGCTCGTTGGCTTGGAAAAAGCCAAATAATTCTGCCAAGCGCAATTTAAGCTGGCATTTCTCCGTCAGCATCATCTCCGGTTTCATTCAGCAAAGCCGTGAAATCCGGAACCGTGACGCCGCCCCGGCCTTGTAATGAAATAATACCGGACTTCTTGAGGTTCGAAAATTGACGACTTACGGTTTCAAGCGTCAGACCAAGGTATTCGGCGATGGCTTCTCGGGTCAGGTGCATATCAAAACTGACCGGTTCGTTGAAGTCCGGGTGTTTTTGCAAACCGGTTTCCCGCTGGGCCAGGATTGACAGAAAGCTGGCGACTTTCTCGCGTGCCGTTTTGCGACCCAACAGCAGCATCCATTCTCGGGCGGCGTCCAGTTCATCCAGGGTCATTTCCAACAAACGATTGCCGATTGACGGTGTTGTCAAAAGCAGTTTTTCAAATTGAAGTCGGTCAAAACGGCACAAAGTCACTTCGGTGGCGGCAACCACGTCAAACGGGGCCGTCTTTCGCCCCGGACGACCGATAAAGTCACTGGGCAGCAGCAACCCGACCGTTTGGCGGCGCCCGTCTTCCATGGTCTGGCTCAACGTGACGACGCCGTATACGACAGAGGCCACATATTGCATGTCATCGCCCGCCCAGATGATCGTCTGTCCGGCTTGGTAGGTCTTATAGGATTTGATTTTTTCAAGTGTCAAAAGTTCGTCGGCATCGCATCGTGCGCAAACAGCACGATGCTGGATCGGGCAACCAGCACATGCCATCACGGTTTTACCCTGGTCACTAGTCTTGGCAATCAATCCCATTAATCGATCTTCTTTCGGTGATTTGGGCCCATTTTTGATCCAGATCAAAGACAGTTTCGGGCTTACATATACTCATGCGCCTCATGAGCAACAACATCAAACCGCCAGAAATTGACCTATCCAAGACGCGTGCGCCCAGATATACAAGCTATCCGACCGCAGTATATTTCAATCCGGAAATTGACGCGGAATTTCATGCATCAGCACTGGCCGCGCTGCCGGAAGGTGACCTTATTTCTGTTTACCTTCATATCCCGTTTTGCGAGCGGCTCTGCTGGTTCTGTGCCTGCCGCACCCAGGGCACCAAAACAAATTCACCCGTTGCCGCATACCTGAACACTCTGCACACCGAAATCGCGCTGGTCGCGGCACAAATTCCCTGCGGGGTCAGGATCGGACGACTGCACTGGGGCGGCGGCACACCGACAATTCTATCTGCTGCGCAGATTACCGATCTGGCTGACAGGTTGCGGACTCAAATCGGTTTTGCTGACGATCTGGATTTCTCCGTAGAGATCGATCCCACTGTGATTGATCGCGATCGGGTAACCGCCTTGGCCGGGGCCGGTATGACCCGCGCCAGTATCGGCATACAGGATTTTGACGAAAGGGTGCAAAACGCCATCGGACGCCAGCAATCTTACCCTCAGACAAAAGAGTGCGTGGCGTTACTTCGAGATGCCGGCATTTCCTCGTTGAATACCGATATCGTGTACGGATTACCGCATCAGACTTCGGAGTCCGTTTTGAAGTCGCTTGACCTCGTCCTGTCGCTCGCCCCTGACCGGATTGCGCTGTTTGGTTATGCGCACGTGCCCTGGATGGCAAAACGTCAGCGACTGATTGATACCGCTGCTTTGCCAGCTTCAGAATTGCGCGGCGGTCTGTTCACGGCCCTGTCCGACCGCATCACTTTGCAGGGCATGGTCGCCTTGGGAATTGATCATTTCGCTTTGCCGGGCGATTCACTGGCCCGCGCCGGCGCTAATGGAAAACTGCGACGCAATTTTCAGGGCTACACCGACGACCGGTGCGCAACCTTGGTCGGTTTGGGCGCCTCCGCGATATCCAGATTTCGGCAAGGCTATACCCAGAATGAGTCCGCGACGTCGGCCTATGAAAAAAATATCTGCGCTGGAAAATTTGCGACATTCAGGGGCTATCAAATGACGAACGAGGACCGGCTTCGGGCCCGAACCATCGAAATGATCATGTGTGATTTTTCGGTGGACGCAGAGGCGCTTAGAAGAGAATTTGGCGCGACTGCGAATACAATTGCTGATGAATGCGCGCAGGTCGCGCGGAAATTCGGCCCTTATGTGAAATTTGAACGCTCAACAATGTTCATTGCGTCAGCAGGGCGACCGGCCGCGCGGCTGATTGCCATGGAATTTGACCGCAAGACTGAGGATCGGTCCAAACTTAGCCTCATCAGCTAACCGGGCTTTTTCTAATGGTTTGCGGACTGGTCGCGACATTCTTGCAAGATCAGACTTGGCCCAGCCAAATATCTGGGTGTCCTCATTGGCGCGTCAAGAATAAGCAAGCCTATTTGATCCAGCGCAATGTCGGCGTGAACGAATCAACTTACTAAAGGCTCATCAGTCACTTTGTCTTGGAAAGGAATAC
Organism: uncultured Rhodobacterales bacterium; assembly: GCA_964480735.1. Lineage (GTDB taxonomy): Bacteria > Pseudomonadota > Alphaproteobacteria > Rhodobacterales > Rhodobacteraceae > UBA5972. The sequence goes on along the minus strand of CAYZQS010000053.1, from coordinate 1,206 downwards.
GCAATGTTGACACGTCGAGAAGCCTTAGGGCAACATTGGCGCACTCCGGTTGGGCGCTGAAAATCGGACCTTCGTTGGTTGTCGCATTTATTCTGTTGATTCTGGCAGCAGTGACGCAGAGTGCTTTACCGATTTCCCGGATCGCCGGATTTTCAGGCGTCGAGGTTGCGGCGGCGGTGTGGACGTTGAGTTGCGGTCTCTTGCCGGGCAATCTCGGCACGTGGTTGTTTTTTGCTGGCGCACGCTCTTGTGCGCGGGGCGAGCGGTAAGGTTGCAGCAACAAAAATCCCCCGCGCTGCTGCCGGCGGGGAATTGTTGTCATAACGATCTTATTTACCAAATTTATTTGATCGTAACGGTTCCAATCATTCCGGCTTCCCTGTGGCCGGGAATGGCGCACTCGACCGCCGCGTTCTCGATTGGTTGTAGGGGGACAAAAAACCACTCGTAACTTTTTCCGGCCCCCACTTCCATTTCATGGATGGCGCCTTTGACTTCGGCAATCAACTGATCCGCCTGATCGCGGATTTCAACTTTTCGCGTGAACAGATGGTGGGGCAGTTGGCCAAGCTCGACTTCGTGTTTGATTTCGTCGACGTTGGTCAGGATCATCTTGTAGGCCTTGCCGGTTTCAAACTCGAAATGGTTCGGCTTGAAATACATCCCGTCGTCATTTGATCCCATTTCCAAAGTAACCACCGTCACATCGGTCTTTGTAAGATCGCCTGTTGCCAAAGCCGGCCCAGTGACCGCAAGCGCTGCAAGCGCAAGTGCAAAAGTCATACGTTTCATGTTTCTTCTCCTTATGGATGTGTGCTGTAACATTCGAAAGCATCTTTTTTGACGCCGTACTCTTCGTACTGCCTAAGCGCGTTTTCTGCCTTGATTTCGGTCAAGAAAGTAATTGATGTAAATCAAAGTGAGCCGTCGATTATTGACGCTGCAAAGTAACCCTGTGGATCACCGTTTGCTCAATTGATCGCGGGTATTTCGAACGTGATCTCGGCAACATTTTCGGGATATGCAAGTCATCACCGCTTCCTCTTGGATGAAATAATCGACGTTATGCGCTTTTCTGATTCTCGTCTTATTCGAAAACGAAACTTAGGTCAGAACGGAAGTGAACCGCTATATCCTTTGAAAACAACAAGAAAATTCCGTAACAGCCACAAACGGAGAACGCTTTCGCGGGGGCAAGTGGCGGAG
>CAYZQS010000052.1:0-19260 GCA_964480735.1 uncultured Rhodobacterales bacterium | reverse complement strand
TGGCGGAGGGAACGGACCCAAGGGCGAACGTTCTCTGGAAAACTATCATCGCCTCGTGGCTTGATGGGGTAGTGCCCGTCGACGAGTAATTCAGGGCCGAGATACGCTCTGTAATAACCGTTGCAACTTCCTCTGGGTCTCTGAAGGCCGCTTTGCGCCAAGACATCCATGTAGCGCGGGTCGTTCCTGAAGATGACCTCATTATCGCCGCCCAACCAGATGAATGAATCCGGATAACCACTCGCCTCAACCGCGAAATCATTCCAGCAAATCCAATTCACGTTTCTGACAATGGCCTCGCCCCAGCGCGACCGGTAGAGGTCGATCCGCAACCATTTTCCAAAATCAATGTTACGTTTCAGGACGGCACCGTTGGGCATCCTGGCGTCGGCGGTATAATACATTGTCATGAGCAGGAACAGGCTGAGTCGACTTTGTGACTGGCTTGCTCGCAGTCGATCTCAAGGCCACAGAAATCAGAGAATGTTCGACCGCAGTTTCGTCCGGGTACTGGCGGGGTGATCGGCCTGGATTTCTAACTTTTCGGCTGATCGTCATAGTCCGGCATCAGTATCCGTTCGGCGTCGCCTTGTGGGTCCTGAAACTGGTTGGTTTTCAAAGCCCAGAAAAACGCCCAAAGGCCCAACCCGCCCAGAAACAGCGAAATCGGAATGAGAAAAACCAGAATTTCCATTACAGGCGCACCCGCCAGGCGTTTAATGTAACCGTGATAGACGACGCAGACATGGCCAGGGCCGCGATCAGGGGCGTTGCAAACCCTGCCAAGGCGATCGGCACGGCCACCAGATTGTAAAGCGCGGCAAACGTAAAGTTTTCCTTAATCCGCCGCCTTGCAGATTTGGCGGTCCGCAGGCATTCGCCAAGCGCGGTAAGATTGCGGCCCAGCAAGACAATATCCGATGCAACCCGTGCCGCATCAATCGCGCTGGCGGGCGACATTGAGACATGCGCCACGCGCAAGGCGGCGGTGTCGTTCAATCCATCACCGACCATCAGAACTTTGCAACCATCCGATTGCAAATTTGCAATTTCCCCGGCCTTTTGTTTTGGGCTGATTTCGGCAGTGAAGTCTTCGATCCCGACCTCCCGCGCCAATTGCGCAACTGCATGTTGCGTATCGCCGGATAGCAATTTGATATGAATGCCGTGCGAATTTAGGTCCCGCACAACCTCAACGGCGCCCGGGCGGATTTTGTCGGTAAACTTGAAACACACCGCGGGTTCATCGCCTCTTTTCAAAAAGGTTGCGGAACTGTCGCTTTGCGTTCCCTTTACCCATAGGGCCCGGCCCAGCCGAATATCCTGATTTTCTAAGCGTCCCGCAATGCCAAAACCGGGGTGCTCTTTGATATCGCCTACTTTTGGCAACACAAGATGCAAACCATCGGCGGCATCAACCAACGCGCGGGCCATCGGGTGGTTGCTGCCCGTGCCAAGCGCAGCGGCCAGCGCGATATCGGCAGGTCGGCAGTTTTCAAGACCGTCGATTATCAACTCTCCCAGCGTCAGCGTGCCGGTCTTGTCAAAGACAACCGTATCAATTTCGGCCAGCCGCTCCAGTGCGGTGCCGCTTTTTAACAGCACGCCACGACGGAACAGCCGCCCGCTTGCGGCGGTGGTTACAGCAGGAACCGCAAGGCCCAGTGCACAGGGGCAGGTAATGATCAAAACCGCGATGGCGATATTCACCGACAGTCGCAGATCACCGGATATCAACAACCAGCCAACCAGTGCCAGCGCTGCAAGAATGTGCACGCCGGGCGCATAAACAGCGGCGGCGCGGTCAGCCAGCGACGTGTATTTTGTTCTGGCATTTTCAGCAACCGCGACCAGTTCAGCCAGTTGCTGCAGCGCTGAGTCTCTGGCGACTGCGCTGACCTCAATCGTCAGAGGGCCTGTCAGATTAATCTCGCCGGCGTGCACCCTGGATTTGGGACCGGCATAAACCGGCGCGCTTTCTCCGGTCAGGAACGCACGGTCAACTTCGCTGTCGCCGGATTGGATTGCTCCGTCAACGGGAATGCGACCGCCGGGGTTTACCAGAATGGTGTCCCCCAACATCAGGCTGTCCAGCGGCACAGTCTCTTTTTTCCCATCGGTTATTTTTGTTGCCCGCGCCACTTCCAGCGCCGTCAGTTCCTGTGCGGCGCTCCGGGCAGAGGCCCGCGTTCGATGATCCAGATAACGCCCGGCAAGCAGAAAAAATGTCAGCGACAGGGCCGCATCAAAATAAGCATGCGTACCACCCTGCGAAGTTTCGTAAAGTGACATTGCGCCAGCCAGTACAATGGCCAGCGAGATTGGAACATCCATGTTCAACCGGCGCACGGCAAGGGCCCCGTATGCGTTGTTGAAGAACGGCTGGGCGGCAAAAGCGATGGCAGGCAGGGCGATGGCAGCGGAAACCCAATGCATCATATCGCGCGTGGCGTCGGTCGCACCGGACCAAACAGCAACGGACAACAACATGACATTCATCGCTGCAAATCCGGCCACCGCCAGACGCATCAACAAACCTTTGTCGCGCGCCTTTGACGCCTCGTCCGACAGGTATCCGGCGTCCAGTTCCCTGGCTTTGTAGCCAAGATTGCCGATAGTTTTTATGAGGTGATCCGCGGTCACCCCCCTGCCCGTGTGAACTGTTACCCGCTTAAGAGTCAGGTTGACGCGCACAGAAATAACCTCGGGTTCCTTGGCAATGACTTTTTCGATTTTGGAAATACATCCGGCACAGTGGATATCCGGCAGAGACAAGATATAGGTTTCAACAACGTCAGGCACACCGCCGCCCTGCTGGGTCATTCTGCCGTCTGAAATTTCTGCGAATGCCATTTCAGCGCCCAATGCTCAGCGGAATATTCTGTCTGAAGGATGTGCCGTCCTGCGACGCGGCGATCAGGCGTACCTGCCATTTTCCCGGCCCCAGCACAGTTGACGCGGTATATGCTCCGTCGATGAAATCGAAAAACACCTGCCGGTCCTCGTTGGCATGGGTTGCGCGGCCGACACTGACGATAAGTCCGTTCACTGTAACAGGTTGGTTGTCTCTGTCAGTGAATTTCAGCACCAGAGTTGTGTTCTGATAATCTGCCATGACGGTCCATCCAAGTGCATCTTGCGCTGTTTTCTCGGCGTCGAATATTTGGCTGGCGACATAGGTGTTTTTCACTTCAAGTCCTGGAAAGCTGCCGATGGCAAAGTAAACCAGCGCAATATTTACGCCAACAATAGAGCCGAACGCCAGCAGCGCGATGGTCAGAACCTTGCGCCCGGTCAATAGTTTTTCAGGTTGTCCGCTCATTGTTCTTTCCCGTGAAAAACTGTGTTTTTGTAAGTCCGTGCCGCGCTGGAGCGGTCTTCAACCCAAATGCGTACGTCACTCAGTGCAGCGGTCGCCGCGGGGCTATCAGCTCGCGCAGTGATGTATACGTGCTGCAAAAAGGTTTCGTTGGCCTTGACCGTGACATATAGCGTCTGGGTGCCCTGCAACGAGACCCGCAGCTTTGCATCAGAGGAGATCGAGACCCGAAGTTCGCGGTCCTCCCCCAGCTTATTGCGCAATCGCAGATCGTAAGCGTTACGCACCGATCCGTCGGACAGCGTTACGTTTATGGGGTTTCGAACCGGAGAAACGGTGATGTCCATGTCCGACTTGATAAACAACGCCACCACCAAAAGAATGCCGACAACTGACCACAGCGTTGAATAAAGAATGGTCCGCGCGCGGATTACGTGGCGCCACTTGGCTTTCGGTGCCTTGCCTGCCCGTTCGGCCGGCTCGTCTGTTAACGCCAGATAGTCGATCAGGCCGCGTGGGTTTCCGATTCGAGTCATCACGTCGTCACAAGCGTCGATGCAAAGCGCGCAGGTTATGCATTCCAATTGTTGGCCATCGCGGATGTCGATGCCCATGGGGCAGACGTTCACGCAAGCCATGCAGTCGATACAGTCGCCTGTGGTGTTCTCGTGTTTTTTACCACGGGGCTCACCGCGCCAGTCTCGATAGGCGATGGTGATCGTGTCTTCGTCCATCATCGCCGCCTGAATACGTGGCCAGGGGCACATGTAAGTGCAAACCTGCTCGCGCATGAAACCGCCGAATACAAACGTGAAAGCAGTAAGTGCAAAGATAAATCCGTAAGCGACAAAGGCCGCCTGACCGCTGACCAATTCGCCCAACAAAGTTGGCGCGTCGGCAAAATAGAACACCCAGGCCCCACCGGTGGCCATCGCGATCAGCGCCCAAACGATCCATTTCGTGACCCGAAGCCGCAGTTTTCGCCAGGTAAAATCCTGTTTCCACAGTTTGATACGGGCGTTGCGATCCCCCTCGATCCAGCGTTCCACCAGAATGAACAAATCCGTCCAGACGGTTTGCGGGCAGGCGTATCCGCACCAAACCCGGCCAAGGGCGGAGGTGAACAAAAACAACCCCAATCCGGCCATGATCAAAAGGCCGGCAACAAAATAAAACTCATGCGGCCAGATCTCGATCCAGAACATGTAAAACCGCCGCCCGGCCATATCCACCAGCACCGCCTGATCCGGCAGGTTCGGCCCCCTGTCCCAGCGCAGCCACGGGGTGACGTAATAGATCGTTAGGGTGAACCCCATCAACCACCATTTCAGGTTCCGGAAAAATCCGGACACCCGGCGCGGAAAAATCGGCTGTCGCGCCTCAAACAATTGTGGTGGGGAATTGGTGGGGTTGCTCACGTCATGAGCCTTTCACATTGTCCTGTTCACGCGACGGTTATGGCAGGTTGCAGGTTTTGCCACATTGATGCAGATCAAAAAATCCGGCACCGGCTTTTTGAGTTGTGAACAGGACAAAAGCCGGTGCCGGGTCCCTAAAACATGGAGTGAATGTTTAGGGGTGCCTGCTAGTTCTCTCCTCCGCCCAACTGGTGAACATATGCTGTAACCTGGCGAATTTGTGCTTCGGTCAAACGATTGTTCCAGTTCGGCATAACGCCAAAGCGGCTGTTGGTGACAGTTGCAGTCAGGGAGTCTGCATCGCCGCCAAACAGCCAAATGGCATCGGTAAGATCAGGGGCGCCCTGATCGCGGTCGCCGGTGCCGTTGTCAGCATGGCAAGAGGCACAATTGTCCGCGAAAATCTCCGCTCCGGCTACCACCAACCCTTCGTTGTGCGTAGCGCCGGAAAGTTTTCGAACGTACTGCACTGCCTGTGCAATTTCGCTTTCTTCCAGAAATTCACCAAACTTTGGCATTTCCGAATACCGGGTATCGTCATCGGTATTCACACGAATGCCGTGGCTGATGGTCTGATAAATGGCATTGATATCGCCACCCCACAGCCAATCGTCATCCAGCAGGTTTGGATAGCCGACAGAGCCCTGCGCACCCGCGCCGTGACATTGCAGACAGTTTGTCCGAAACACCGCGGCCCCGCCTGAAACTGCATAGTGGTTTAGGGCGGCGTCAGTTTCTATCTGGTCCAGCGATACCTCTACCAGTTTTCTGTCCAGTGCGGCGTTGGCGGCTTTCACCTTGGCGATGTCAAGCGCGACTTCAGTGCGAGAGGCGTAGCCAAGCAATCCCGGCGTGGCCCCGTTTATCAGGGGCCATGCAGGATAGGCAATCAGATAGCCAACGCCCCACAGGATCGTCAGATAAAACGTAATCACCCACCAGCGCGGCATGGGTTTGTCATATTCGCGTATGCCGTCCCATTCGTGGCCGGTTGTGGGATAGTCCTCGTCGTTCAGGTTTTTTCGGCTCATGATCGGTTACCCTTTTTATCAACTGGTTCAGAGGCATCGTTGCCGGGCAGGGTCACATCATTGCGCAAAGGTATTTGCGCGATATCATTGTGCAGGGCATTTGACCCCGGTCGGAGGGTAAAAATGATGACACCGACGAATATCACGAACATGGCCAGCAGGCCCCAACTGTCGGCGATTTCCCGAAATAGAGAATAAATATCCATTGCGTTGCCCCCTATCGACTGGCGTCAGGTTGAAAAGTAGAGAAATCGACCAGCGTGCCCAGCATTTGCAAATAGGCAACCAATGCGTCCAATTCGGTAATGTCGGGCTGACCGTCAAAATTGCGCACTTGCGCCTTGGGATACCGCGCCAGCAGACCATCGGTGTCCGCATCGGGATCGGCCTGATTGGTGAAGTCCTCCTGTGCCAGTTCTATCATCTGGTCCGTGTAGGGCACGCCCACCCGCCGGTTGGCGATCAGGACGTCTTCGATGAACTGACCGTCTATTTTTCTGCGGGCCAAAAAACCGTATCCGGGCATCACGCTTTCCGGCACCACTGAGCGGGGGTCGATCAAATGATCCACGTGCCATTCGTCGGAATACCGCCCGCCAACCCGCGCCAGATCCGGCCCCGTGCGCTTGGAACCCCACTGAAAAGGATGGTCGTACATGCTTTCGGCGGCCAGCGAATAGTGTCCGTAGCGTTCCACCTCGTCGCGCAGGGGCCGGATCATCTGGCTGTGGCAGGTATAACAGCCCTCGCGGACGTAAATATTTCGCCCGGCCAGTTCCAGCGGCGAATAGGGCCGCACGCCGCTGACCTTTTCGATGGTGTTCTCCAGATAAAACAACGGCGCGATTTCCACGATGCCGCCGATTGATACCACCAGAAGGCTGAGAACCAGCAACAAGGTTCCGTTGGTTTCGATGAACTTGTGCTTGGATAGAATGCCCATTGTCACCCCTCCTTATTCTGCGGGAACAGCGCCGGTTGCCCGGGATATTTCCCCGGCACCGGTGGCCGTTTTCCAAAGGTTGACAGTCATGATGATGGCACCGGTCAGGTACAAGACACCGCCCAATCCACGCACCACATACAGCGGGAACTTGGCCGCAACCGTATCGGCGAACGAGTTTACAAGGAAACCCTGAGCGTCCACTTCGCGCCACATCAGGCCTTCCATGATACCGGTGACCCACATGGCCGAGGCGTACAGAACAATGCCGATGGTGGCCAACCAGAAATGCCAGCTGACCATACGCAGGCTGTAAAGCGCCTTGCGGCCCCAAAGGCGCGGCACAAGGAAGTAGAGCGCCCCAAAGGTGATCATGCCGTTCCAGCCCAGCGCACCGGAATGCACGTGGCCGATTGTCCAGTCGGTATAATGCGACAGCGCGTTGACCGCCTTGATCGACATGACCGGACCTTCGAACGTGGCCATGCCGTAAAAGCCCACGGACACCACCATCATCCGCAACACCGGATCGGTGCGCAGTTTATCCCATGCGCCCGAAAGGGTCATCAGACCGTTGATCATGCCGCCCCAGCTGGGCATCCAAAGGATTATCGAAAATACCATGCCCAGCGTCTGTGCCCAATCGGGAAGCGCGGTGTAATGCAGGTGGTGCGGACCGGCCCAGATATACAGGAATATGATGGCCCAGAAGTGGACGATCGACAGTTTGTAAGAATAAACCGGGCGCTCTGCCTGTTTGGGCACAAAATAATACATCATCCCTAAAAAACCGGCGGTCAGAAAGAACCCAACTGCGTTATGGCCGTACCACCACTGGGTCAGCGCGTCTTGCACGCCGGCAAACAATTGTACTGATTTGGAACCGAATATGGATACTGGCAGCGAAAGATTGTTGACGATATGCAGCATGGCAATGGTGACGATGAAGGCCAGATAAAACCAGTTGGCCACGTAGATGTGCGGCTCTTTACGCTTGAATATCGTACCCATGAATACCGCCAGATAGGCCACCCAGACGATGGTCAGCCAGATGTCCACGTACCATTCAGGTTCCGCATATTCTTTGGATTGGGTCGCGCCCATCAAATAGCCTGTGGCAGCCAAAACGATGAAAAGCTGGTAGCCCCAGAAAACGAACCATGCCAGATCACCACCCCACAGCCGCGTGGCCCCGGTGCGCTGCACCACATAAAACGATGTGGCGATCAGGGCATTGCCGCCAAAGGCAAAAATTACCGCAGAAGTGTGCAGCGGCCGCAGACGGCCAAAGGTGGTGAATGACAGATCCAGATTAAGTTCCGGGAACGCCAACTGGAAGGCGATATATGTGCCAACAGCAAATCCGGCCAGCCCCCAGAAAACCGTGGCGATAACCCCGGCCCTGACCACACCGTCCATATAGCCGGTGTCGACTTGTGGTTTGGCTGGCTTCATCGTGCGCAGGGTGTACACAAATACCCCCGCCGCCACGGCGGCGATCATAATCGCGTGCACCTGGTAGGCCAGATCGTGGGCAAAATTTGCCGCCATCAGCGCAAACATCGCAATCACAGCCAAAACAATAAGTTTGAAACTCTCAAACATCTGGTGGTCACCTCCAATAAACACCCGCGCCAAAAAAAACAGATGGCGGGGAATCGTCCTGTTCTGCGTTCTCAGTGACGTGTCAGGCCGACGGGTTCTTTGATCTATGTCAATTTTCGAAAAAATCGCGCGATGGCATCAACATTTGATGCAAATCAATGTGGAAAACTGGCCAGTGGCTAGATTCATGCGGAAATTTGGAAAGGAACCGACGATGGCGTATAAATCAATTCTGATGGTCTGGGACGGACGTGATGATAGCCTGCCCGCACTAAACGCGGCGATTGACCTGACCGCGAAAAACAACGGGCATCTGGATGTGCTTTGCGTGGGAATAAACTATCTGCAGCCGGGCATGTATTATTCCGAAGCCTCAACCTATGTTTCAAATGACGACTTCAAGAATACCTGCGCGGCGGCGGACAGTTTCAAGACCAGCGCCGAAAAAGTTCTGAAGAAATCTGACGTCAACTGGTCCTGCCAAACCGCCGTAACCGCAATGAACGGTCTTTCGACCGTCATTAAAAACGCCGCCTGGTTCAGCGATTTGGTCATTTTGCCCCAGCCTTACGGGCACAGCGGCAAGGAAAAATCTGTCAACACTTTTGAGGCCGCGCTGTTTCAGGGAAACTCACCTGTTCTGGTCTACCCGCTGCAAGAGACCCAGGACATGGGCAAAAAAATTGTGGTTGCGTGGAACGAAACTGCTGAATCCTTGAACGCCGCGCGGGCGGCGCTGCCCTATCTGCAAGAGGCAGAAGTTGTCGACATCGCAATTATCGATCCGGACACCCACGATCCCGACCACGCTGATCCGGGCACAGACCTCTCAAAGCTTTTGGCCCGCCACGACGTGAACGTGAAAGTTTCCATCCTGCCGCGCTCGGTACCCAGGGTTTCGGATGTATTACGCCAGCGCGCCACAGAGATCGGCGCCGGGCTGATTGTCATGGGCGCTTACGGGCACTCGCGACTGCGCGAGTCCATTCTTGGCGGGGCCACGCGCAATATGCTGGAAAACGTGAAAGTCCCGGTGTTGATGGCGCACTAAAGCCCTTTTGGGCGGGTTTTTTCGCGCGCAATGGGCTGACTGAGATAAAACGCGGTTTGTAAAATTTTCAGATCAGTATGCCGCCGTCGGCATCGTCACCGGATTCGTTTAACAACCGGGCCAGATCGGGCACTTTGATGTTACGTTTGCCCTGCAGCGCAATAACGCCTTCGCGTTTCAGGGCCGACATTTGGCGGCTGGCGGTTTCAATCGTCAGCCCCAGATATTCCGCCATCGCTTCGCGGGTCAAGGGCAGTTCAAACTCTGCCGAGTTTGAGGTTGTTGACAGTTTCAGATGTTTGTCGCGATGGGCAAATATTGACAACAGACTGGCGATTTTTTCCCGGGCGGTTTTGCGTCCCAGCAGCAGCATCCATTCCCGCGCCGCATCCAGTTCGTCCATCGTCATTTCCAAAAGGCGCGGACCGACAGATGGCGATGTGTCTATCAGTTGCTCAAATTGGTTTTTTTGAAACCGGCAAAGGACGACTTCGGTGATCGCCGCGATATCGTATGGCGCAACCAGCCGCCCCGGTCTGCCCACAAAATCACTGGGCAGCAGCAGACCCACCATCTGGCGGCGCCCGTCCTCCATTGTTTTGGAAATACTGGCAACGCCTGTTACAACCGAACCTATGAATTTCATATCATCGCCTGCCCAAACGATTGTTTGTCCGGCTTCGTAAGTCCTGTAGGACTTCATCTTCTCGATCTGCTCCAGCTCTGTGTCGCTGCTGCGCGAACACACCGCACGCTTGCGGATCGGGCAGGAACCGCAATCAACTTTGACAAACTTTTTGGTCTGGCCTGACATTGAATTCCGTGAATTGATCTAAATCAAGGCGGTGAGGTTTCCCCTCCTACACGGTGGTTCAATGAATCAACAGGTACAATTTGCCAGGCTGGGGTTATTTGACGCAAAAGTCCCAAGATACACGTCCTATCCGACGGCACCGCATTTCAGCACATCCGTTCAATCCAAACTTCACCGCCAATGGCTGGGCGAAATTACACCCGGCAGCTCTGTTTCGATGTATCTGCATATCCCGTTTTGCAAACGTCTGTGCTGGTTCTGTGCCTGCCGAACCCAGGGGGTTCAGTCTGACAAGCCGGTCAAATCGTATCTTGACACTTTGCAGGATGAAATCCGGCTGGTCGCCGATACGCTGCCAAAAGATGTGACGCTTTCGCGGTTGCACTGGGGTGGTGGCACGCCAACCATTTTGTTGCCCGCAGACATCATCGCGTTGGCCGAAACAATTGAAAAGTATCTACCATTAACTGAAACCGCCGAGTTTTCCGTCGAAATTGATCCCAGTGAAGTGGACGAGGCGCGGCTTGACGCTTTTGCCGCCGTCGGAATGAACCGCGCCAGCATCGGGGTGCAGGATTTTGATCCGAAGATTCAAAAATCAATCGGCCGGATGCAAAGCTACGATACTACCCTGAAAACGGCTGAAATGTTACGGGCACGCGGCATTCACAGTTTGAATATGGATGTGCTTTACGGCCTGCCATATCAGGATACCGAAAGCGTGACCAACACCACCAATCAGGTTATCGCTGTTGGCCCGGACCGTGTGGCGCTTTACGGCTATGCCCATGTTCCCTGGATGGCGCGCAGACAGACGATGATTCCCGAAGATCATTTGCCGGACGGACCGGCGCGGCTTGAATTGAGCGCCTGCGCACGCGGATTGTTTGAAAATGCCGGGTACGAGGCGGTTGGAATAGATCATTTTGCCAGACCGGAAGACGGGTTGGCACAGGCATTAAAAAGCGGGACGCTAAGGCGCAATTTTCAAGGCTACACCGAAGACACGTCAGAGGTGTTGATCGGCGTTGGCGCCTCTGCAATCTCTAGGTTTCCGCAGGGCTATGTGCAAAACATCGCTGCCACGGCAGCGTATCTGCGACAGATCAGAGAGGGCAGTCTGGCCACTGCGCGGGGCCATGGGTTTTTAAGCTGCGATCCCATGCGCGGGCGGGTAATTGAAGAATTGATGTGTCAATTCACGGTCGATCTGGATACGTTGAAGCAGGAAATCGGCGCGCGGGTTTACGATCTTAAACCGGAGTTTCAGCGCACGCATAAGAAATTCTTGGAATTTACAACTCTGGACGGCAACACATTAACCATATTGCAGCAGGGCCGGCCTTTGACGCGGCTGATCGCCCGGGAGTTTGACGCTTATTCCATCGACGCCGCCGGTCACAGCATGGCGATTTGACAGGGTGATAATATCTGAACCGGCGATCCTTTTTGCAGCGTGAATGTAGATTTCAAAATGTGAGCCCGGGTGAGTAGAAATCTTGGGTAAACCAAAAATACTTACGTGACCGGTTGTTAAAAACATTTATTCATCCGGTCGGTTAAATCATTGAACCAACTTATTGGATTATTGGCGCAATCCATTGGTCGCGCGACCTGCCGGTTCTATGGGCCTGCGGTCAAAACCTCTCAGGCTGTTTGATTTGACCCCGTATGCAATCCGAACGTCCCCGTCCGAGCCACACCTTACGTCGGCAACATGTCCACGCCTTCAATAACGGCATCCTTTAACAGCTCGTCCACAAGGCGTTTAGCCCCAACTGCCCATGCGGATTTTTCCAATGTCTCGCGAATGCTTGCGCTGACTGCCTCATACGGCAACTGTCTGCCTTTAGCTTTTACATCCATGCGGACGATGTGATATCCAAACCTTGTTTCCACAAGTTCCGCACAAATTTCACCCGTGGCAAGCCGTTGCAATGCCGCTTCAAATTCCGCAACGGTGTCACCCCTGCCCAGCTGTCCAAGCTGCCCGCCGTTTTGGCCCGAAGAACAGTCGGAATGTGTTTTTGCAAGTCTGGCAAATTCTGCCGGCTTTTCTGTCAACGTCTGCAACACCTCGTTTGCGGCAAGATTGGCCGCCTTGCGGGCTGCTGCATCGGAGGGGTTGGCCGCCAGCAAAATATGCGATGCCTGATACAGATCAGGTGCGCAAAACCTTTTCGGATCGGCATCATACACCATGCGGCATTCACCCTCGGAAATCTGTTCGGGGTTCAGGTTTTCTTCGAGATACACCCTGATTTTTGCCTCATCGCCGGTTTCCTGCAGGTCTTTGGTTAGCATAGCCGGTTTCGGTTCCAACCCCGCCGCGTCTGCCGCGTTCAACAGCAAACGGCGCACCACTAAGGCCCGCGCGGCGGCACGCCACGCCAACCCGGGTTTGCCCTTTGGTGCGGCGTGGTTCTGCGCTTCAGCAGCGATGTCCGCGGCAGCGATGGTCTGACCGTCAACGATGACGTCCGGAAACAGCGGCTTGTTTTGCACTCCCATGGTTCAGGACTTCTTGCGCGTGCGCACAACCTGATAGCCGGGTCGCCACAAAAACCGCACCGGGGCTGACAGCATGTGTACCAGTCGGGTGAACGGGAACAACAGAAAGATCGTCAGACCAAGGAAAATGTGCAGCTTAAAGAGAATATGCGTTTGTGCAATGTAGCTGGCAGACGCCGGATCAAAGGTGAAGATACCGTTGGCCCAGGCCATCAGCGTGGCCATTTCATGCCCGTCCAGATGTTGAAAGCTGACATAGACCGTAGCCAGACCAAGGATCAGCTGTGCATTCAGCAACAACAGAATGCCAATATCGGCAAACGAAGACGAGGCGCGAACGCGGGGGTCCGCAATACGCCGATGGGCCAGCATCAGCCCGCCGATCAGGGCAAAAACACCGGCGATACCACCGCCGACCGCTGCCAGCAGTTGCTTGAAACCGTGCGGGACGCTGAAGAAATCGTAAACCTCGATCGGGATCAGAAGGCCAAACAGATGTCCGGCAAAAATGATCAATACGCCAAGGTGAAAAAGCACCGACCCCATGATCAGCTGCTTGCGGCGCAACAACTGGCTGGAGCTTGATTTCCACGTGGCGGGATCACGTTCGTATCTGGCGATTGTGCCGATCAACAAGACCGTAAGGGCGATATAGGGGTAGGTTCCAAACAGGAATTCATGCATGGGGTCGCCTCCTTATTCTGTCGCCCGGGCCGCTTCAGGCCGGGCCTTGGGGGGAATGGGGTCCATTTTGGCAAGTATGTCGCGGGTGACCGGGCAGTCGCCACTTGGGTCCGGTCCGAAGGTGACTTCGGCTTCTTCCCAAACGCTGTCCAGCGCTTCAAGATCGGTCGGATCATCGTCCTTGACGCTAAGCAGCTCTTTCACCAGCTTGCTGGAGGTTTTGACGCCCGCCAATTCCGCCAACCCGGCCAAAACCGCCGCATAAGTGCTGTTTCGCCGATGCAACCGTTCGGCAAGTGCCGCCAGAATATGACCGGTTTCACCAAGCATTTCTTTGGCCTCTGCCACCTGTCTGGTGGACAGAAATTCCAGAACCGTTGGCAGATGATCGGGCAGTTCTGTACTGACCAGATCAAATCCGCCGTCACGGTAGGTTTCCAGCAGGTCAACCATGGCCGCACCCCGTTCACGGCTTTCACCATGCACATGTTCAAACAGGTTCAGCGACAGGGTGCGCGAGCGATCAAACAGCAGAACATATCGTTCCTGAAGATCGTACAGATCGGCCGTTTCCATGTCATTGATCAACGGCTCGATCGCGGCAATCGCTGTCTTTGACAGGATTGCTTCGGCCTTCAACAGATCGCGAATTTCACCTGCGGCGGCCTTTAGGTCGTCACTGGGGTAGCACAGCAATGCTGACAGAGCCTTGAGCGACTTAATCATGATTGTGCCTCCGTTGGCATGACAAATTTGCGTGAGCCAAACAGCTTGCCGCCGCTTGATCCGGTGGAACAGCCGTTGCCGTCGGTAAAGCCACAACCGCTGCGCAGATCCAGTGCGTCCTGCACCTGCTCGCGGTGGGCTGTGGGCACTTTGAAGCGTTCCTCATAATCGGCAATCGCCATGATCTTGTACATTTCCTCGATTTGCAGGGGGGAGAGGCCTACTTTTTTGGCCACCCCCAGATTGATCACACCGTCCACGGTTTTCGAGCGCATATAGGCCCGCATGGCCAGCATCCGTTCCAGCGCTGAAGTCACTGGGGCTTCGTCGCCCGCTGTCAGAAGATTGGCCAGATAGCGTACCGGAATACGCAACGATTTGACGTCGGGCATATCCTGTTCGATGCCGATTTTGCCGGCTTCGGCAGCGTTTTGAATGGGCGACAGCGGCGGGATGTACCAGACCATCGGCAGGGTGCGGTATTCCGGGTGCAGCGGAAAGGCGATCTTCCATTCCATCGCCATTTTCCAGATCGGGCTGTCCTGAGCGGATGTGATCCAGTCTTCGGGCACGCCATTTTCGCGTGCCGCCTTGATCACTTCGGGATCATTGGGATCAAGAAACACATCCAGCTGGGCATCGTATAATTCCTGTTCGCCCGCAACCGATGCCGCCGCTTTGATTTTATCCGCATCATACAGCACCACACCCAGATATCGGATGCGCCCGACGCAGGTTTCAGAACACACCGTCGGCAGGCCGCTTTCAATACGCGGATAGCAGAACGTGCATTTTTCGGACTTGCCGCTTTCCCAATTGTAATAGATTTTCTTGTACGGACAGCCGGAAACGCACATGCGCCAGCCCCGGCATTTTTCCTGATCGATCAGGACGATGCCGTCTTCCTCGCGCTTGTAGATCGCGCC
Source organism: uncultured Rhodobacterales bacterium (assembly GCA_964480735.1). GTDB lineage: Bacteria > Pseudomonadota > Alphaproteobacteria > Rhodobacterales > Rhodobacteraceae > UBA5972. Next base: position 4,232 of record CAYZQS010000052.1, on the reverse strand, counting down.
TGACGGGCAGGATGCGGAGCAGGCGGGGTTCAGGCAATGCTCGCAAAGACGCGGCAAATACATCATGAAGGTGTTTTCGTATTCGCCGTATATTTCCTTTTGAATGCCCTCGAAATTATAGTCTTTGGAGCGTTTTTCGAATTCGCCGCCCAGAATTTCCTCCCAGTTCGGACCCCACTCGATTTTCTCCATCCGCTGGCCGGTAATCTTTGATCGCGGGCGGGCGGTTGGAAATGTTTCCATCTCGGGTGCAGATTTCAGATGATCATAGTCAAAATCAAACGGCTCGTAGAAATCGTCAATTTCCGGCAGGTCGGGATTGCCAAAGATGTTGGCCAGTATCCGCCATTTAGACCCCTGTTTTGGGTGCAACTTGCCGGATTTCGTCCGGGTCCAGCCGCCGTTCCAGCGTTTTTGGTTCTCCCAGTCCTTGGGATAGCCGATGCCGGGTTTGGTCTCCACGTTGTTGAACCACGCGTATTCAACCCCGTCGCGGCTGGTCCAGACGTTCTTGCAGGTGACCGAACAGGTGTGGCAACCAATACATTTATCAAGGTTCAGAACCTTGCCTATTTGTGCACGAACTTTCATTGGGCTGCCTCCAGTTTTGCCGGCTTGTCCATCCAGTCCACGTTGGTCATTTTGCGAACAATCACGAATTCATCGCGGTTGGACCCAACCGTTCCGTAGTAGTTGAAACCATAAGATTGCTGCGCATAGCCGCCGATCATATGGGTTGGCTTGATCGTTGCGCGGGTGACGGAATTGTGGATGCCACCGCGCAGACCGGTTTGTTCAGACCCCGGCGTGTTGATGATTTTTTCCTGCGCGTGGTACATGAAAAGGTTGCCCTCTTTCATGCGCTGGGACACAACCGCCCGCGCTGTAAGCGCACCGTTGACGTTGTAAACCTCTACCCAGTCGTTATCGACGATCCCGGCCTTTTTGGCGTCCTTTTCCGACAGCCAGACACAAGGCCCGCCGCGGTTCAGGGTCAGCATCAGCAGATTGTCCGAATAGGTGCTGTGAATGCCCCATTTCTGGTGCGGAGTGATAAAGTTCAGCGTCACGTATGGCTCGTTGTTTTTCGCAGACGCGTTGACCGATTTGGTTATGGTTTTCAGATCAACAGGCGGGCGGTAGGTACAAAACCCCTCGCCAAACACCCGCATCCACAAATGGTCCTGATACAGTTGCTGGCGTCCGGTCAGGGTGCGCCACGGGATCAATTCGTGCACGTTGGTATAGCCGGCGTTGTAACATACGTCTTCGCTTTCAATGCCCGACCATGTGGGAGAACTGATGATCTTGCGCGGTTGTGCTGCAACATCGCGAAAGCGGATTTTTTCGTCCTCTTTGGGTTTGGCCAGATGGGCGTGTTCGCGTCCGGTGGCCTTTTCAAGCTCATGCCAAGCCTTGACGGCAACGCCGCCGTTGGTTTCCGGCGCCAGCATCAGGATCATCTCGCAGGCATCAATGGCGGTATCCAGTTTTGCCATGCCCTTGGTGACGCCGTCCTCTGTGACAACACCGTTCAGGTCTTTCATGTGCTTCATTTCAACCTTGGTATCCCAGGCAATCCCTTTGCCGCCGTTACCGATTTTTTCCATCAACGGACCGATGGCAGAGAAGCGTTTGTAAAGATTGGGATAATCCCTCTCCACCGGCACGAAGTTCGGCGCGGTTTTGCCGGGTATCAGATCACACTCGCCTTTTTTCCAGTCCCTGACCTGATCCTGCGCAATTTCCGCAGGCGTGTCGTGCAGGATGGGCAGGGAAACGATATCTGTTTCCTCGCCCAGATAACCCGGCACGATCTCGCTGAATTTCCTGGCGATGGATTTGAAGATATCCCAGTCTGAACGGCTTTCGTAAGCCGGATCAACCGCCGCCTGCAGCGGGTGGATGAACGGGTGCATGTCCGATGTGTTCAGGTCATCTTTTTCGTACCAAGACGCGGTGGGCAGCACGATGTCGGAATAAACTGCCGTGGTGGACATTCTGAAATCAATGGTCACCAGCAGGTCAAGTTTGCCCTTTGGCGCGTCTTTGTGCCATTTGGCTTCCACCGGTTTTTGACCGCCTTCTGCACCAAGGTCCTTGCCCAGAACACCGTGATCGGTGCCCAGCAGGTGTTTCAGGAAATACTCGTGGCCCTTGCCCGATGACCCCAGCAGGTTTGAGCGCCACACAAACAGATTGCGCGGCCAGTTTTCCGGCGCGTCCGGGTCTTCTGCCGACATTTCCAGTTTGCCGGATTTCAGCTGCATGGCCACATAATCCGGGATTTTCTTCCTGGCCTTCTTGGCCGCTTTGGCCAGTTCCAGCGGATTGGTTTTCAGGCTGGGTGCGGACGGCAGCCAACCCATGCGTTCCGCGCGGATGTTGTAATCAATCAGGCTGGCGTCCTTCCAATCCCCGTCCGGTGCGGTTGGGGACAGAATATCGTCAGGCTTTAGCGTCTCATACCGCCACTGATCCGTGTGGGCGTACCACGCAGAGGTAGAGTTCATGTGCCGTGGTGGCCGCGCCCAATCCAGCGCGAACGCCAGAGGTTGCCATCCGGTCTGCGGACGCAGTTTTTCCTGCCCCACGTAGTGGCTCCAGCCGCCACCGGATTGACCGACACAACCGCACATCACCAGCATGTTGATAATGCCGCGATAGTTCATATCCATGTGGTACCAGTGGTTCAGCCCGGCCCCCAAAATGACCATAGATTTGCCGTTGGTTTTTTCGGCGTTCAGGGCAAACTCGCGGGCAACCGTGGTTATCTTGTCACGCGGCACGCCGGTGATTTTTTCGGCCCAGGCAGGGGTAAACGGCATGTCGTCGTCATAATTATTGGACACCCATTCGCCGCCCAGCCCACGGTCCAGTCCGTAGTTGGCGCAAAACAGATCAAACACCGTGGCCACATAGGCCTCGCCGTTTGCCAGTTTGATCTTTTTGACCGGCACGTTGCGCCCCAGCACATCCGGGTGCTCGCATTTCACGAAATGCCCGGTTGCCTCGCCGCCGAAATAGGGGAAATCCACGCCAACCACATCGTCGTGGTTTTCATCCAGCACCAGTGACAGCCGAAGATCGGCGGCTTTTGCACCGGCCTTTTCTTCAAGGTTCCATTTGCCCTGCTTGTCCCAGCGAAAGCCAACAGAACCATTGGGCACAACCGGGTTTCCGGTTTTACGGTCAAGGGCGATGGTCTTCCATTCGGGATTGTCTTTTTCGCCCAGCTTTTTGTCAAAATCATCGGCCCGCAGCAAACGCCCCGCCACCAGCCTGCCGTCTTTTTCGTCCAGACGCACAAGCATCGGCATGTCGGAATATTTGCGGCAGTATTCCTCAAAAAATTCCGCCTGACGGTCCAGATGGAATTCGCGCAAAATAACATGGCCCATTGCCATCGCCAGTGCGCTGTCTGTGCCCGCTTTGGGGGCCAGCCAGACGTCGCCAAATTTGGCGGCTTCGGAATAATCCGGGCAGATGACGGCGGATTTTGCCCCGCGATAGCGTGCTTCTGTATAAAAATGCGCATCCGGCGTGCGGGTTTGCGGCACGTTGGAACCCCACAGCAGCAGGAATCCGGCGTTGTACCAGTCAGCACTTTCCGGCACGTCGGTCTGTTCGCCCCAGGTCATGGGCGATGCCGGTGGCAGGTCGCAGTACCAGTCATAAAAGCTCATGCAGGTGCCCCCCAACAGAGACAGATAGCGGGATCCGGCCGCATAGCTGACCATCGACATCGCCGGGATCGGCGAAAAGCCGAACACCCGGTCCGGTCCGTAAGTTTTGGCAGTATAGGCGTTGGCAGCGGCGATGATTTCCGTTGATTCTTCCCAGTCAGCCCGCACAAACCCGCCCTTGCCGCGGGTAGAAGTGTATTCAGCCCTAAGGATCGGATCCTCCTGCAGCGCGGTCCAGGCCTCAATCGGCGAATTATTGGCCCGCAGGCGGCGGTAGCTTTTCAACAGGCGCGCCCGGATCAGCGGGGTTTTCACCCGGTTGGCGGAATAGAGGTACCAGCTGTAAGATGCCCCCCGGGCACAGCCGCGCGGTTCGTGATTGGGCATTCCGGCGCGGGTGCGGGGATAATCGGTTTGCTGGGTCTCCCACGTCACAATGCCGGATTTCACGTATATTTTCCAACTGCATGATCCGGTACAGTTCACACCGTGGGTCGAACGCACGACTTTGTCGTGCCGCCAGCGGTTGCGGTATACGTCTTCCCA
>CAYZQS010000051.1:0-19527 GCA_964480735.1 uncultured Rhodobacterales bacterium | reverse complement strand
TGGCGGAGAGACAGGGATTCGAACCCTGGGTGGAGTCACCCCCACAACGGTTTTCGAGACCGCCCCATTCGACCACTCTGGCACCTCTCCTTGGCGACGGTTTAATAAAGTCTGTGGCAATTCCTTGCAAGACTGAAAAGCCGAAGCTTTTCGCGAAACGGTGAGCGATACCCAAGACCAGAAAACGTGCGGTCTGTGTGATCAAACCAGCACGCCGCCAACGTGCAACACCCTAAGCAACGGCGCCAGCTCTGCCCCGTATCTTTTCCAGGATTGTACGGACTCCGCTGAAATCTTCTGGCGGACCTGCAAAACGCTGGCCGACTTTACGATTGATTTTGCACGGTGAAATTCCAGAACCGCCGGGTCCCAATCCAATTCGCAGAAATCAACAAGGGCGCGGCACTGCTGTTCAAAATCAAGGGTGAGGGTTTCATAGCTAAATGCGCCAACTGACCCCGGTAAAACATCCTGCCAGTGCATCATCAGGTCTTGGTACATCAGAAAATACCGGGCCAGATTTATCTGATCGTAGGCATATCCATGTCTGTTTGTATCAAAGTAATTCTTGTAAATTGACAGGCAATTGTCGCGCGGATTGCGTTCCAGATTGATGATTTTGGCGTTTGGAAATACGGATTTTATCAACCCTATCCAAAGAAAATTTGCCGGCATTTTGTCCACAATACGAATGTGATTTCGGCTGTGCCGGTCAAGAATTTTGACATAATCGCGTGAAAACTCCTGCAGGTCGGGCATCTGATCTGAAAACAGCTTTGCGGCGTTTTTGGTTGCAAACTCGGGTATGAACGGGACTTCGCCCACACCCAAAACCCGTGGGTGGCTGGCCAGAATTTGCTCTACCAGGGTGGTTCCCGAGCGCATCATGCCAACCACAAATATCATGCGGTTGTCGGTATTCTGATACCCGCGATAGTATTGGAAATAGGCCGCATCAAATTTGTCCTTGATATTTTGAAACAACCTTTGGTCTTCCTGCAGGTCATAGGACAGGTCCGCGCGACGCAGGTCATTGGCTTGCGTCCAGTATTCAAATGCCTCGTTAAAACGCCCTGTATCCTCGCAGGCCTTGCCCAGGGCAAACCCCAACTGCATGCGCAAATCGCTGTCATTTTTGTGGGCTTTGAAAAGGTCAGCCATTTCTTTGATCTCAGGATCATCCGGTCGGTAGGTTTTTAGCGTGGATTTTGTTCGATAAGCCGGCCCAAACGCCGGATTTTGCACAATCGCCTGATCGATGGCCGAAATGGCAGCGGCGGTATCGCCGGTCTGGCTGATCTGAACGCCAAGCCGATATTGCACCTCGGGCATTGCGGGATCCAGACTTAAAGCCCTTTGCAAGGTGCTTATGGCGTCATCAACCCGGTCAACCTCACCCAGCGCATAGCCCAGATTAACCAGTGTATCCACGTGGTCTGGGTCAATTTTCAACGCGGCCTCAAAGACTGCAACCGCTTCATTTTGCCGACCCAATGAACCCAGAACGCTGCCCTTGCTGTTAAGGGCATTCACGTATTCCGGCCGGATTTTCAGGGCCTGATCAAAAGCCAAAAGCGCCTTTTCCGGCTCGCCGGTCTGGCGGCAAAGCAACCCGGCCGAGTGATGGGCTTCGGGCACGTTCGGGTTCAGGCTGATCGCTTTTCGCAAAGACACATCGGCCTGTTCCATCAGACCCAACTCCAGCTGGACCGTGCCCAGATTGCCCCAGCCCTCTGCATATTCGGGATTTATTTTCACCGCTTTGCGATAGCTGGTCTGGGCTTCCTTAAACATGTTTAGACTGCCAAGACACATGCCCAGAATATTGTGCAACAGGGCCTGTTGCGGGGCGATGTTTATCAGGACTTTGACCTGGGCAATCGCCTCTGCAAATTGCCCGGACTGCATCGTTAAGACCACCCTGTTCACATCATCCTGGGTCAAACTCTTGGTGCCCGAATGTTGGCCCTGCAGTTTTGACAACGCCCGTTTTGCCTTGGAATGGTTTGGAACCTGCAGCAAAACCGCGCTGTAAAGCTGCACCGCTTTCTCAACATCCCCGGATTTTTGTGCCCGCGCCGCCATTTGCAAAATATCTTTGGGTCTTTGTTTCATCATCTGACCGGGAATTTGAAGCGTGACGTCAACGGCAGTGCCTGAATGTCAGTACTTAAGTGCAATGCGCGAGACAAGCTTTGACGCGGGAATTTCTGCTTTTGGCCGGATCGCTTGTCTATCGGCAACTGTAAAATTTGAGAACGGTGCCGGCATCAGGTATTTTTATTGAATACAGGCGTCAAAGCGCGATATGAAGCCCGCAAAAGCAACGCCACCGGCAGGTAAAAAATGAACACCGTTAATATGCAACATTTGGAAATGCTTTATAATCAAGGCGTTCAATCCCACAACAATGGCGATTTTCAGGCGGCGCTCAATTCATACGAAACGATTTTGAATGCAGCACCAAACCAGATTGAAACAAATTTTCAGATGGGTCGGCTGATCCTGCAGTCTGACACCCCCAATCAAAGTATCAGCTTTTTTGAACGCGCCGTCATGCTTGCGCCTGAGCGGCTGGAATTCTGGAATGCGCTGGTTGAGTCACTGGCCAAACTGGGCATGCGCAAGCAGGCGATAAAAACCGTCAAAAAGGCCCGGGGCAAACGGTTTACCGAAGCAGAGATGGCAAACCTGGACCAACTGGCGCGGGGCGGATCAACCGCAATCGGCGAAGTGCCAAAAGAAAAGATTGATCAGGTGAACGAATATTTTAACCGCGGTGATTTAGTCAAAGCACGCGCTGTTGCCAACGAATTGGTCCTTGGGCACCCGACGGTTGCTTTTGTACATAATCTGTTGGGTGCTGTTTTACTGCGCATAGGCGAGATCGACGAGGCCGAGAAAAGCTTTCGCAAAGCCATCATTATCGACCCCCTGTTTGCGGACGTCAGAAACAATCTTGGCAAACTGCTGACCTTGCAAAAAAACCACGCCGAAGCCGCCATGCATCTGCAAATTGCGCTGTCATTGTCAAAGAATATGGTTGCCGCCAAAATAAATCTTGCGTCTGCATATAGTAGACTTGGCCGGTTGAACGAGGCAGAAAGTCTGATTAAAAACTTGGATGCCCAAGTGCAGAAAAACACCGAAGTGCGGTGGAATTATGCAGGTATTTTATATGATCAGGGCAATTATGAAAAAGCATATAAGATATTCCGAGCATTAGGATCGGAAAACCATGCAGGCCTGAACGTTGATCGTGAAGTGGTGGAAAGTTTGTTCGAACTTGATCGCTTTTCGGATCTAACGGCTTATTTGGATGCGCGAATAAGTGAAGCGGATGACCCAGGTGAATTGTTAACTTTAAAAGGCTCGATCAGCAACAGAAGGGGCGATTTTGCTGCAGCCGAAGAAAGTTTTCGGGCATCGTTGAAAATTGGAGCAAATGCCGGGCATGCACTCAGACAGATTGGCATGGTTAAAAAATGGCAAAAGAACGATTCATTGATTGTTGAAATGGAACGACTTTATGAAGATGGCTCGCTTGATGATGATCAGAATATTGAACTTGGTTTCGCTCTTGGCAAAGCGATGGAGGACACGGGACAGCAGGATAAGGTGTTTAAGTATTTGAATTTCGCCAATGCTATTTTAAGTAAGCAAGGAGATTACGCAAAAGACGAGGTAAAGGCGGATTTTGAGACAGTTAAGTCCGTAATGAACCGCGCGTATTTCTCAGAGTTGCCGGTCAAAGCAACCTCTGATGCCACACCAATTTTTATTTTGGGTATGCCCAGATCAGGCACCACGTTGACCGAGCAGGTCATTTCTAACCACCGCGATGTGGCTGGCGCAGGCGAGGTTGCCAGCATTGTTGGCGCTGTTTCCAGACTGTTGGCGGACAAGGAACACAAGATTAAACCTGCGGCCAATATTGGTCAGGAAGAATATTTGGAACTGGGGAAAACATGCGTTGGCACTCTGCGACAAAAATTTCCGGACGCGAAATTCATTACCGACAAAACGCTTAATGCGTTCGAGTTTTTAGGCATGATCGCCACAGCATTGCCCAATGCCAAAATCGTTCATGTTCACAGAAACCCCATAGATAATTGTCTTTCCATGTACAAAAACCATCTGCGGGCGACGGGATTTCGCTATACCACCAATCTGGATGATCTTGGTTTTCACTACTGTCTTTACAAAGATTTAATGGCCTATTGGAACAGTCTTTTTGGCGATCGCATCGTCAATGTTGACTACGACAAACTTGTGGCTGACCCGGACACGCGCATTCGGAAATTGATTGATCAGCTGGGTCTGGATTGGGACGAAAACTGTCTTAGCACCGAAAAAAATACCCGCGAGGTTAAAACCCTAAGCCTGTTTCAGGCCCGTCAGCCAATCTATAAATCTTCAGTTGAAGGCTGGCGGAAATACGAAAAAGATCTTGCACCTTTGATTGCCGCCCTAAAAGCTGGCGGTGCCATAAGCGCTTGACAGGTCGGTTGCCACTTGACATCCGGCAGCCGCCCCGCGATACACCGCCATCCTGCCAATATTCATATTGCAGGCGTTAAATCACCGCCCAAACCGGGCGCGCTGTCCGATGGCGTGGGGATTTACCCGCACAAACTCCCGACAGGGGGCCAAAGTGACGCGGAAGCTAAAGGATAACGCGCATGTTCGCGGTTTTGAAAACTGGTGGCAAACAGTATAAAGTGGCCAATGGCGACGTTCTGAAGGTTGAAAAACTGGCGGGCGGCTCCGGCGATAAAGTTCAGTTTAATGACATTCTGATGCTGGGCGGTGACACGGTTACCGTTGGCGCGCCCATGGTGGCTGATGCTGCCGTGCAGGCCGAAATTCTGGATCAGATCCGGGGGCCAAAGGTCATCAACTACGTAAAACGTCGGCGCAAGCATTCCAGCCAGCGTAAAAAAGGCCACCGGCAGTCTTTGACGGTCGTAAGGGTGACCGATATTCTGGCCAAGGGCGCCGGTAAATCCGGCGTGAGTGCTGCGGTTGGTGGTGATGCCACGGTGGCGGATGTTGCGGCACCGGTTGCGAAAAAAGCGCCTGCCAAGAAAGCACCTGTCAAAAAAGCTGAGGCGGCACCGAAAAAAGCCGCTGCACCCAAGAAAGCACCGGCAAAAGCCGCGCAGGCCGATGACCTGAAGGCCCTGTCCGGCGTTGGTCCGGCGCTGGAGAAAAAGCTGAACGCGGCGGGTATCACCACTTTTGCCCAGGTGGCGTCATGGACGGAAAAAGATATTGCTGCTATGGACGAGCAACTGTCGTTTAAAGGCCGTATTCAGCGCGAGGGCTGGGTCGCCCAGGCCAAAGATTTGGCTAAAGGTTAAGGAGACACACAATGGCACATAAAAAAGCAGGCGGCTCATCCCGCAACGGTCGTGACTCCGCCGGACGCCGCCTTGGCGTCAAGAAATTCGGTGGCGAGCTGGTGAAATCCGGCAATATTCTGGTGCGCCAGCGGGGCACCAAATGGTGGCCGGGTGAAAACGTCGGCCTTGGTCGCGATCACACGATTTTCGCCACCGCACCGGGCCACGTGAAATTTCACAAGGGTCTGAAAGGCCGCACATTCATATCCGTGCTTCCGGCAGCGGAGGCCGCAGAGTAAGCCGAACCCAAATCCGGTCAAGAATTAAAGGGGTCGGTGGCAACACCGGCCCTTTCTCGTTTTAGGACAAACATTTCATCATGGGCGTTTCAATCTTCAGTTTTCTGGTCTTTGCGGCCAGCCAGGTGGGCACGCCGGGGCCTGCCAATATGGCCCTTTTGGCCACCGGTGCCCGGTTTGGCCTGCGGGCGGCGTTGCCGTTTGTGGCGGGTGTGGCGATTGGCAAGCAGTTGATCATCTGGCCGATTGGTTTCGGTCTGATGGGGCTGATTGCGCAGGTGCCGTGGCTGTTCGCAACGCTGAAATTTGCCTCTGCCGCCTATATTTTCTGGCTGGCCTGGAAAGTGGCGAACACCAGCCTGAAACCCGGTCAAGCTGTGGGCAATCCTCCCGGATTTACCGCCGGGTTGATTGTTCATCCTTTAAATCCAAAGGCTTGGGCGATGATCTTTGTGGGTTTTACAACTTTTGTTGAACCAAGCACGCCTGCCTTGATTGCCACCTTCTGGATTGCCACATGTTTACTGGCAACACAGATCGTTCTGCATCCGCTGTGGTGCTGGGGTGGCGCGCAGCTGGCAAAAACGCTGGCCGGAACGCGCTACGAACAACTGCTGATGTGGGTGCTGGCTGCCCTGACTGTTCTCAGTGTCTTGTATGTTTTGACGAAAGGAGCCTAAGCCGTGAAAATTGAAGAATTCGTGCGCCAGCCAATAATAGCTTCGGCCAGATTTACCCTGCGACCATTGCGCAGCCAAGATGCGGATTATGTGGCGCGTTATGCCAACGACCAAAAGGTGGCGCAGATGACGTCTTCGATCCCGCACCCGTTAAGTCTTGATCAGGCCCGCGCGTTTGTTGCCCGCTCGATGGCCGAGGACCGTGAAGACGATGTTTGGGCGTTGGATGGCAGCGGCAGCGGTGTCAGCCCGCTTTTGGGGATTATTTCACTAAAGGCACTGGATCGCGGCCAATCCGAGATTGGATTTTGGGTGGTGCCGGAATTTTGGAATTTGGGTTATGCCACAGAAGCCGTGAACACGCTTATTGCCGCAAACCCGCAGGGTTGTACATCCGTGGTGGCCTGCGTGTTTCAGGACAATCCCACTTCCGCCCGGGTTTTGTCCGCCGCCGGTTTTGCAAATTTGGGCGAGGCCGAAGCGTTTTCACTGGCCCGAGGTACGCATGTGCCCACGTGGACCTATCTTAAAACGATCTAAGATTGTTCTAAGTTGAATTATCACATAGATGACGCGTTGAAAGGCGATCTGGCATGAAGTTCCTCGATCTGGCTAAAGTGACGATCCGGTCCGGCGCGGGCGGCAACGGCTGCATCAGTTTTCGCCGCGAGGCCCATGTGGAATACGGTGGCCCTGACGGTGGAAACGGCGGCAAGGGCGGTGACGTCTGGGTCAAAACCGTGGATGGGTTGAACACCCTGATCGATTTTCGCTATCAGCAGCATTTTTTCGCCGGCAACGGGCAGGGCGGTATGGGCAAGGCGCGATCCGGCAAAGACGGCGATGACATGGTTTTGCATGTGCCCGCAGGCACCGAGGTTCTGGACGAGGACCGCGAAACAGTGCTGGCTGATCTGACAGATCTGGGCCAGCGGGTGATACTGGCCAAGGGCGGCAATGGCGGTTTTGGCAATCTGCATTTCAAAAGCTCCACAAACCGCGCCCCGCGCCGGGCCAATGCCGGCCAGCCCAATATCGAACGCGAGGTTTGGCTGCGGCTAAAGCTGATCGCGGACGCGGGGTTGCTGGGCCTTCCAAACGCCGGGAAATCCACTTTTCTGGCGGCCACGTCAAACGCACGGCCAAAAATCGCGGATTACCCTTTTACCACGCTGCACCCCAATCTGGGCGTGGTTGGTGTTGACGATTCGGAATTTGTGATGGCCGACATTCCAGGCCTGATCGCCGGAGCACACGAGGGGCGCGGAATCGGCGACCGGTTCTTGGCCCATGTGGAACGCTGTGCCGTGCTATTGCATCTGGTGGATGGCACGTCAGAAGACGTGGCCGCCGATTACCAGACCATTATCAACGAGTTAACCAAATACGGCGGCATCATCGCGGATCGTCCGAGGATCACTGTCCTGAACAAGATCGACGCGCTGGACGCGGATGAACGCGCCGCAAAACTGGCAGAACTGCAGGCGGCCAGCGGCGGTGCTGTGATGTTGTGTTCTGCGGTCGCTGGCGAAGGCGTGACAGATGTATTGCGGGCACTGCGAAAGCAGATAACCGACCGGAACAAAAAGGAAGTCGACGCACAGTTGGAACCCGCGCTATGGCAACCCTGACATCAATCCATAACGCCCGGCGGATGGTGGTCAAAATTGGCTCCGCCTTGCTGGTGGACGCCAGGACGGGCCGTCTGCGTATGGAATGGCTGGAAGGTCTTGCGCGGGATGTGGTTGCCGCCAAAAACAGCGGGCAGGACATATTGATTGTGTCTTCCGGTTCCATCGCGCTGGGGCGGCGGGTTTTGGCCCTGCCCCCTGGCGAGCTGTCGCTGGAGCAGGCACAGGCCGCAGCAGCAGTGGGGCAAATCCGGCTGGCCCGGGCCTATGAAGAGGTACTGGCAACCCACAATATCACCACCGCGCAAATATTGCTGACGCTGGATGACAGCGCCAACCGGCGGCGCTATCTCAACTCTCGCGCCACGCTGGGCACAATCCTGTCCCTTGGGGCGGTGCCTATCGTGAACGAGAACGACACAGTAGCCACAGACGAAATTCGGTTTGGCGACAACGACCGTTTGGCCGCACAGGTGGCCCTGATGGCAGGCGCCGATCTGCTGGTATTGCTGTCGGATGTGGACGGGTTGTATACCGCCAATCCAAAGGTGAAAGACCGTGCAAAACACATTGATATAATAGAACAAATATCAACCGAAATCGAAGAAATGGCGGGCACGTCCATAAATTCGGAATCCAAGGGCGGCATGACAACCAAAATTCTGGCCGCCAAAACCGCCACTGGGGCGGGATGCGCTATGGTGATCATGCAAGGGGAGGTAACCCGGCCGCTTCAGGCCCTTGGTGACGGTGCGCGACACAGTTGGTTCAATCCACAGGGCGATCCGCAAACAGCGCGTAAAAGCTGGATATCAGGACTGAAAACCCGCGGTGAGATCACGCTTGATACCGGAGCGGTAAAGGCCCTGAAAAGCGGAAAATCTTTGCTGGCGGCAGGTGTGACTGCCTGCACCGGCGCCTTCAAACGCGGCGACGCGGTTGCGATCGTCGGCCCCGAAGGCGAGGTTGTCGGCAAAGGGCTTGCGGGTTACGAACGCGCGGAAACCGCGATTATTCAGGGGCGCCACAGCCGCGAAATTGCCGCGTTGCTTGGCTATCCCGGACGGGCGGCTTTGATTCACAGGGACGATATGGTGCTATGAACGACGTTGAAAACATCGCCGAAATGATGGCCGACATGGGCACGCGTGCAAAAGCTGCTACCCGAACGCTGGCCGCTGCCAGTGCAGAGCGCAAACATGCCGCATTAATCGGCGCGGCAGAAGCCGTTGCCAAACGCCGCGCAGATATTATCGCGGCAAACGCCAGGGATTTGGATTTTGGCCGCGAAAAAGGCCTGTCACCCGCCATGATGGATCGTCTGTTGCTAAATGGCGACCGTATTCGCGGCATCATTAACAGCCTGCGTGCGGTCGCCGAACAGGCAGACCCCATTGGCGAGGTGATCGCGCAGTGGGACATGGCCTCGGGACTTAACATCAAACGGGTGCGCACGCCGCTTGGAGTGATCGGCGTGATCTACGAAAGCCGCCCGAATGTAACGGCAGATGCCGGTGCTTTATGCCTGAAAGCCGGGAATGCGGTTATTCTGCGCGGCGGCTCTGAAAGTTTTCACTCCTCAGGCATAATCCATGAATGCCTTGTTGATGGCCTGCAATCCGCCGGTCTGCCCGCAGATGCCATCCAGCGCGTGCCAACACGCGACCGCGCCGCCGTCAGCGAAATGCTGACCATGACAGAATTTATCGACGTGATCGTGCCGCGTGGCGGCAAGGGCCTTGTGGGGCTGGTGCAAAAAGCCGCCCGCGTTCCGGTTTTCGCCCACCTTGAGGGCATTTGCCACGTCTATGTGGACAAGGATGCTGAAATCGAAAAAACCCGCGCCGTGGTGGTCAACGCCAAAACCCGGCGCACCGGTATTTGCGGATCTGCTGAATGTATATTGGTGGATCGTGGGTTTTTTGACGCTCACGGTGCCCCTTTTCTGGATGATCTGGTGGCAAAAGGCGTGCAGGTGCGGACAGGCGCTGGTCTTGATATCAAGGGGGCGGTGGCCGCCCAGCCCGATGATTTCGGACAGGAATTCCTGGATATGATTGTCGCTGCCAGGATCGTGGATGGTGTTGACGGTGCGATTGACCACATCCAGCGCTTTGGCTCGGGCCACACCGATTGCATCATGACGGAAAACGACGGGACGGCCGATAAATTCTTTCAGCAACTCGACAGCGCCATCCTGATGCGCAACGCCTCTACGCAGTTTGCGGATGGTGCGGAATTTGGCATGGGCGCTGAAATCGGCATCGCCACCGGCAAATTGCACGCCCGTGGTCCGGTGGGTGCAACCCAACTGACCAGTTTCAAATATCTGGTCACCGGAAACGGCACGATCCGCCCCTGATATTCATCTTTGCAAAATACTCTTGTTCCGGTGCCGGTTCCACCCACCGTCGTTGCTGTCACCCCCCCCGCAAGAATTTCGCTCCACCGGAGCGCAATTGAGCGCCGCGCGGCCCAACAATTTTTGATCGAAGATCAATAAATTGGCGGGAGTGCCCCCTTGCCAATTTCGTGATCGCTGAAATTGGCATCAAGGTGCTACAAGCATCCATTCGCCATTCGGCAAAAACGCCGAAAACGCAAAAGCGAACACCAGATCGTAAGGAAAATCCCGCTTTGGTGTCTCTGCCTGCGCCACTGTCACATTGCCCAGATCACGGCCTTTGGAAATGTCGCGGGTGTCGTGGATCGAACTGCGCCCCGGCGTCCAGTTCAATATAAGGCCACTTTCACGGATCGTTCCGGCACTACGCAGTCGCTCCAGCGGCCACGCCTGATTTCCAACCACCACAAAATAAGCCATCGGATCAATACCCTTTGGCACCGGAAACTGGGCCGACAACCTTGGCTGGTCTGGTGGTGTGTCCATACCGGGGTAAGGTGAATTGCCGTAAGGACGTGCGGCGGGATTGTTGGGCACCAGCACCATTCCGTCTGGTGCCCTTGCGGCAAAGGCTGCAAGGCTTTCAAGCCTTGAGGGCAACAATTTCATGGTTTGCCCGGTCCGCGTACCGATGATGGCGCGCCCCGAGAACTGCTGCCACCAGCTTTCGGTGGATTGGTCATACATCACCATGTCAAAATGCCGGATGCGGCCGGTGTTGCCAAACTCCAGCACCTCGCCGTTGACCCGCCGGTCAAAAACCACACCGGAATTGCACAACGGGCAGTAAGTCACCAACACCGGCACGCCGCCGATGGTCTCGGTGACAATCTCGTGCCACAGCATAATCTCCAGTGGATAGGCTTTGGCTTCACCTCTGATGACGACACTGATCACCGGCGTCTGCTTGACAAGCGCGACTCCTGCCAGCGGTTTATAAACCGGGTTGTGAATCGGCGGAATGGAATCCCGTCGTGCCCCGTCAAAGGATATCTCGGTAAACGGCACTTCGCTTTGCGAAAAATCGGCTTTGGGAAATTCTGTTTGCCACGCCGCCAGAGACTGGGAAAAGGCGGGCAGGGCAATTGCGCATAGCGCCAGTGAAATTAATAATCGCATGGCCAAAGCTTACACGCAGAAAATCCCGCGTTCAAAGTCGCGTGCCTTCAATTCAATGTGAAAACCCCAATAAAAAACCCGCCGGTATTTGGCGGGTCTAAGAAAGGTGGAGGAAGCTCAGGAAGAGTTAGCGACCCCAGGTCCGTACGACTCCGCAATCCATATGAACGAAGTTGGAGCGGGAGTATCTGCCAATTCCGCCCGAATTGCATGCAAGTCCGGCTTTCGCCACTTGGCCGACAGAACGAGTATTCAAACGAAGGTCAGCGGCCATGCCCTTCATATGCAGTGAATTCTTGGCAACCCCGCGCGAACGCGACCTAAGCATTGCGTTTGTGGCGGGTGAGCGGTAACCGGACAGCATCTGAAACGGTTCCACAGTTTCCAGCAAATTGTGGCTGGCGGCAAGAATATCGATGTTGCGGGTGTCCATGGTGACGGCGGTGTCTTCGCGCCAGTCCCGCATGAAATGGTTAATTTCCTTCAGGGCTTCTTTGATGTACTGGCCTTCAATCCAGTAAATCGTGTCGATGCTTTCACCGGTGCGGCCAGACCGCATGGCAATGCGCCGCACATCGCCGGCACCTTTCAAAAATCCAAATGCCTTGGAATAAACTGGTGCCGCAGGAACTGCCACGATCCCGGCAAAGGCACCAAGCAAGGTGCGTCGTGTCATCGTACTGGTCTTCAAAATCGTCATGGCTTACGCCCGTCCCGTCGTCGCTTACTGCTTAACGCAGTTATAAATATTGCCCTAGTGGTAAGGTCCGTCTTGCCACAAAAAGAATCGTTAACCAAGTAGAAGTTTGGAAACAATCAAACAACTTCGCGGCTATTGGCGAAAAATTGCCACTTGATTGTGGCAAAAATGAGGAATCCCTCAGTGCTTGTTCATCAAATTAGAAATCGGTTGATTGGTTTCCATTCAGGAAACAAACTATTGCTGCAGGGTCACAAGTGAACGTTTCATAGGTTTCTGTCTGAAATGTGAATGGACTTCCACAGCAATTATTCACTATATGTTGGGCGTATAAATTGAATCAATGCTTAATAGTGAGGCACCAATGACATTTCTTCACGCCACCGGTAAGTTGAAATTGGCCAGATTGTCAGCTCTGATATTGGCTGTTTTGACGCTGGTTTTTGTCGGAAATTCGACCCCGGCAATGGCCCAGTCCACCGCCTTTAAACAGGCGGTTGCGACCGCCGCAGCCAGTGATCCGGACATTTTGGAGTTTTATAAGGCGCGCGGATACAAACCCATATGGACCGGCAACGGCGATCGCCAGCGCCGCCGCGCATTCGTGGCGGTAGCCGCAAAAGCGGATGACCACGGTCTGCCCAAAGGGCGCTATGACGCGGTCCAGCTGAAACGCGACTTTGGATCGATAAAATCAGCCAAAGCCCGCGGTATTTTGGAAGTTGAAACCACCAAACGGTTTCTGCTTTACGCACGGGATATTCAGTCCGGTATATTAGAGCCGCGCCGGATCGACAAAAACATGACCCTAAAGCCACCTCGGCGCAACAGGCTGAAGCAGCTTGAGGCCTTCGCCAAAAGCTCACCGGTTGCCTTTTTCAAGTCGCTGCCGCCCAAACACCCGGATTATGCCCGCCTGATGAAAGAAAAAGCGCGTATGGAGCGGGTTGTCGGCAAAGGCGGCTGGGGGCCAAAAGTTAACGCCAAAAAGTTGAAGCCGGGCCAATCCGGCAAGGCTGTTGTTGCGTTGCGAAAACGCCTGACGGTTATGGGATACGCAAAGCTTGGCCTGTCACCGGAGTATAACGAGACCCTGACGAAAGCGGTTCAGCGGTTTCAGCAGGATCACGGGCTGAACCCTGACGGTGCGGTTGGCGGTTTGACGATGGCGGCAATCAACACGTCCGCGGACTATCGCCTGATGCAGGTGGTGATCGGCCTTGAGCGTCTGCGCTGGTTGAACAAATCCCTTGGCAAACGGCACATCATGGTGAATGAGGCGGATTTTCGAGCCACGGTTTTTGACAATGGTCGGCCGACACTTGTAACGCGCGTGGTGCTGGGCAAACGGGGACGTTGGCGGACGCCGGAGTTTGAAGATGAGATGACCCACCTAATCCTGAACCCGTCCTGGCACGTGCCCGCGTCGATCAAAGAAACAGAATATCTGCCGAAACTGCTTGAAGATCCAAATGCCATGAAGCGACTGGGGATCATCATGACAGATGAAAACGGTCAGCGCGTGGACACGTCCACAATCGACTTTACCGAATACGGCAAGGGCAACTTCCCGTTTGACATGCGCCAGCCTCCGGGCCGGGGCAACGCGCTGGGCACGGTGAAATTCCTGTTCCCCAACCGTCACGCGATCTATTTGCATGACACGCCCTCCAAAAGCCTGTTTGCCCGCGATGTGCGCTCTTACAGCCACGGGTGCGTAAGGGTGCAGAAATATCAGGAACTGGCCTATACGTTGCTTGGCAAGCAATCCTCTAATCCGAAAGCGCTGTTTCACAACACGCTGGCAACCGGGGTTGAAACCCGTATTGATCTGGCCAAACCGGTACCGATCTATCTTGTCTACCGCACCGCCTGGGTGTCAGCCAACGGTCGCCCAAACTACAGGGCGGACAATTATCGCGTCGACAAAAAAGTGTTTAAGGCTTTGCAAAAGGCTGGGGTGGAACTGCGGGCGGTTCGCAGCTAAAACTTCTCCAAGAGCGATGAGCAAAGGTGATCGGGTCTCCCGGTCACCTTTTTTCTTGAGGGACAGATTGCATGAGCTTTACGCTGCAACAGATTGCGCAGGCGATTGGGGCTGAATGGGTTGGCGATGGCGACTATCAGGTTGATCGCGCCAGCGCGCCTGAGGCGGCGCAACCGGGTGATCTGGCGCTGGCAATGGATAAGAAATATCAAGGCGAACTTAAACGTGGTCGTGCAGAGGTGGCCGTTTTATGGCCGGGTGCCGATTGGCAGGGCTTTGGCCTGAAAGGCGCAATATTCGTTGACC
The DNA here is from genome assembly GCA_964480735.1 of uncultured Rhodobacterales bacterium. Lineage (GTDB taxonomy): Bacteria > Pseudomonadota > Alphaproteobacteria > Rhodobacterales > Rhodobacteraceae > UBA5972. The sequence continues at coordinate 5,056 of CAYZQS010000051.1, read as the reverse complement.
GCCCGCGATTTGCGTTGGCGGGTATCACATCGGAATTTGACGTGGCACCGGTGATCGCGCAGGGCATTCACCCGTCCGCCGTGGTAAGCGACAGCGCCACAATTGGCGTTGGCGCATCCATTGGCGCCCTGGCGTTTATTGGCGACAATGTAACAATCGGCAAAAATGCCCGTATTCTGCCGGGAGCCTCTGTGGCCGAGGACGTTAAAATCGGCGACGATGTTTTGCTGTATTCCGGCGTCAGGATCGGTGCACGCGTCAGGATCGGCGACCGCTTTATCGCCCATTTCAACGCGGTTGTGGGCGGGGACGGGTTTTCTTTTGTCACGCCGGAACCAAGTGGTTTGGAACAGGTGCGCAGCGATATTAAAACCACCGAAACCAGTGACTCGCAGGCCTATGTGCGCATCGCGTCCAATGCGTCGGTAATTGTCGGTAATGACGTGGAAATCGGTGCTTGCGCCACCGTTGACAAGGGCACAATCGCGGACACGATCGTTGGCTCGGGCACCAAAATGGACAACCATGTGGACGTGGGCCACAACGTGCAAATCGGTGAGAACTGCCTGCTGTGCGGCCATGTGTGCGTGGCGGGTTCCACGGTTCTGGGCAATCAGGTGGTGCTGGGCGGGCAGGCGGGCGTGGCCGATCATCTGGTGTTGGGTGATCACGTCATCGCCGGGGCCGCCAGCTCTATCCTGTCAAACGTGCCCAAAGGGCGCGTGGTGATGGGCTATCCGGCCACCAAGATGCAAACCAATATAGACAGCTACAAAGCCCTGCGCCGCCTGCCGCGGCTGGCCGCAAAAGTTGCAGCCCTTGAAGCGCAGGTTGCGAAACTGGCAAACAAGGGCTGATGATATGAGCACGTTGATCCGGCAGCAGGTCAAGCAAATCATCGCTGAACAGGCGTTGATTGATTTTTCGGATGTAAACGACGGCGCGACGCTGGAGTCTCTTGGAATTGACTCCATCACTTTGGTTGAATCGGTTTTTGCCATTGAAGAGGCCTTTGACATTCAGGTGCCGTTCAATGCCAACACCAAAGCCGACCCCGATTTTGACACGTCAAGCGTGGCATCGCTGGTGGACGCGGTAACCAAATTGATCGCCGCCAAGAAAGCGGCGTGATCCCATGCGCCGCGTGGTTATCACGGGACAGGGCACGATCAACCCGCTGGGCAAATCCGCAGAAGAAACCTTTGCCGGTTTTCAGGCCGGACGCCTTGGCATTGGCCCGCTTGAATTTCAGGATGTCGGGCGTCTGAGCATTCAGATCGGCGGACAGGTGCGCGATTTTGAACCCACGGATTTTTTCAACCGTCAGGAAATCTCGCTTTACGACCGGTTCACCCAGTTCGCGCTGCTCGCCGCCAAAGAAGCCATCGCGCAGTCCGGGCTGGAATTTTCCGATCATCTGGCGGCCACAACCGGCGTTGTGCTGGGCACGGCGGGCGGTGGGCTGCAAACGCAGGATGAAAACTATCGTTCGGTCTATGAGGCGGGGAAAAACCGGGTGCACCCGTTTGTGGTGCCAAAACTGATGAGCAACGCAGCGGCCAGCCACGTGTCTATGGTGCACAATCTGCAGGGGCCAAGTTTCAGCGTCGCAACCGCCTGTGCATCCTCCAATCACGCAATGGGGCAGGCGTTTAATCTGGTGCGCAGCGGCGTGTCTGATGCAATGGTCACAGGTGGTTCTGAAAGCATGCTGTGTTTTGGCGGTATCAAGGCGTGGGAAGGTATGCGCGTTATGTCCCCGGACGCCTGCCGCCCGTTTTCCGCCAACCGCAACGGCATGGTGCACGGCGAAGGTGCGGCGGTGTTTGTATTTGAAGATTATGAACACGCCCGCAAGCGAAGCGCGGATATACTGGCAGAGGTGGTTGGATTTGGCATGACCTCTGACGCCGCTGACATTGTAATGCCGTCACGCTCAGGTGCGGCGCGGGCAATGCTGGCCGCGCTGAAAGACGCGCGTCTTGCACCTGATGCCGTCAAATATATCAACGCGCACGGCACGGGAACCGCCGCCAATGACAAAACAGAATGCGCAGCAATATCCGATGTATTTGGTGCCCAGGCGGATCAGTTGATGTTGTCATCCACAAAATCCATGCACGGGCATTTGATTGGCGGCACCGGAGCAGTGGAATTGCTGGCCTGCATTATGGCGGTCAAAGACGGCGTTATCGCCCCCACAATCGGCTATTGTGACCCCGATCCGGAATGCGCGCTGGACGTTGTGCCAAACGAGGCCCGTCAGGCCAAAGTTGACGTCGCCCTCAGCAATGCTTTTGCATTTGGCGGTCTGAACGCGGTTTTGGCTGTCAAAGCGGTGTAACCGCTGGTTATTGGGTTATGCTTTTGGCCAGGGCCGCGGTAAAGCCGGACAGCGACACGCGCAGGCTGATGTTGGCACCGGGCGCGTCGACCGCCTGAATGGTCAGCGTGCCTTCTGATCCTGATTTCAAGGCGTCAAGTTCCGGGCCGGTAAAGCCTACGCGCGAGACACAGCCTTGGGTTTCACACCAGTTGAACGGGTATTGTTTTGGCGCACCACCATCAATTCCAAACACAACCTGTGCTGTCAGCAGTGTACGCAGTGGCGTAATAACTGTGGCACCCGCAACCGCCACATTGCCCGGCGGCAACAGGAACAGATTCATTTCGGCAACCGGATTTCCGGTTTCATCCTTGATGGACTGAAATATGTGGCAGGAATCCTTTTCGCTTTGCGCTTTGACGCACACCACGTCCCAGTCCCCGTGTTTTTCCAAAAGATACGACTGGCCCGGTTGAAGGTCTGGATCGGTACCAACCGGAAATGCCTCGTCAGTTGTTTCGGTGGTTGTGGTGTCCTGCGCCGCAAGGGTTGAGGCAAAAGTCACGGCCAAAGCAAATGCGGCAAGGTAAATCAGATTTTTCATTGGGTCTCTCGAATCGGAACAAAGGCGGATTTCTCGGGGATTTAACACCGCCAAGTCTGTAAGTCAGTTGAAAATAATCATTCCCAGCATCAATTCGGCTTGATTGCGCTAAAGTGGTAACGGTACTGAAACTCAGCCGCTGCAATAAAAAAAGACCTCTGATCGAGGTCCTTTTTCCCGCTTTAAACGGTCTCCCTGTCGGACTGGCCAACGTATTATATTGGCAGCACCGTAGGTTTGACGCGGCGTCACGTCAACTCACTTTTCGGCTGACGCGAAAAAAATGGCCGCGCATTTCATCGCGACCAGTACAGGGAGGACGTAAACTGTAGCGGTTAACTCAGCTCACCGATCATTCGAAAATCGAGTATGGCGCAGGTGTCTTAAGATTGTATTGTGGCGGTAAAACATAAATAGGGGCGACACATGACCATTGAGCAAAAAATATTTGTGGGCGGCGGTGGCGCAGATTACGCCAGTCCGCAAAGTTTGATTCTCAAATACGCAAACCGGCATGGATTGATCGCTGGCGCAACCGGGACCGGCAAAACTGTTACCCTGCAAATTCTGGCTGAGAGTTTTTCCAGCGTCGGCGTTCCGGTATTTCTTTCGGATGTCAAAGGTGATCTGTCCGGTCTTGGCAAGCCGGGGTCGGCTGATTTTAAACTGCATGACGCTTTCACCAAACGGGCCGGGACCATTGGGTTTGATGATTACGCTTACGGTGCCTATCCGGTTACATTCTGGGATATTTTCGGGCAACAGGGGCATCCTGTGCGCACGACGATTACCGAAATGGGCCCGCTGTTGCTGGCCCGCCTGCTGGAGCTTTCCGAGGCGCAGGAAGGCATTTTGAACATCGCGTTTCGCATGTCAGACGAACAGGGTATGGCCCTTCTGGATCTGAAAGACCTGCAATCCATGCTGGTTTGGCTGGGTGAAAACGCCAAGGATCTGGGACTGCGGTACGGCAATATTTCCCGGGCCTCAATCGGTACAATTCAGCGACGGTTGCTGGTGCTGGAAAATCAGGGCGGCGCCGGTTTCTTTGGCGAGCCCGCGCTGCAGCTTGATCACATAATTGCGTCAACCGAGGAGGGTCTGGGCCGCATTAACATTCTGGCGTCTGACAAATTGATGCAGGCGCCGCGCCTTTATGCAACGTTTTTGCTGTGGTTGCTGTCAGAGTTGTTTGAAAATCTGCCGGAGGTTGGCGATCCTGACAAACCAAAGCTGGTGTTCTTTTTTGACGAGGCGCATCTGCTGTTTGACGGGGCACCAAAAGCGCTGGTTGACAAGGTGGAACAGGTGGCCCGCCTGATCCGTTCCAAAGGCGTGGGGGTATATTTCATCACGCAAAACCCGGCAGATATTCCGGACGACGTTCTGGGGCAGCTTGGCAACCGGGTGCAACATGCCCTGCGGGCGTTTACGCCGCGCGACCAGCGGGCGCTGCGGGCAGCGGCAGAGACGTTTCGCCCCAATCCGGATTTTGACACAAAGGCGGCCATCCGCGATGTCGGGGTTGGCGAGGCCCTGGTATCCACCTTGGAAAAGAAGGGCGTGCCGTCGATGGTTCAGCGCACGCTGATTCGGCCGCCATCGTCACAATTGGGGCCGATCACGGCGAACGAGCGCGCGGCCTTGATGCAGGCCTCGCCGGTTGCCGGGATTTACGAGGCGGCGGTTGATCGTGACTCGGCTTTTGAAACGCTGCAAAAGCGCGCAGCTGATGCGGCGCAGGATGCGCAGGTTTCCGAAGCGGCGGTAGAATCAGCGCCAAGTGCTGCGCGGGAATACAACACCGCGCGGCGTTATTCCGGCAACCGGGTTCCGCGCAGCACGTCTAAGCGGCGCGGTGACAGCGTTGGCCGGGCGTTTTCCAAATCGCTGGCACGTTCCCTTGGCACCCGAACCGGCAGCGCGCTTGTGCGCGGTGTAATGGGCGGGTTATTTCGCGGGCGTTAAAGCGTTTTGTGTTTAATCTGACGCTCTGCGGTTTCGCAAAAGGCACGTTTGTGCATGGGCGGGTAAGGATATTAAAGCACCACCGGCTGATGTGGGAAATTGCAAACGACTTGAAGGAAAATAGCCAATCCAGTTTTTTGGAATTCCAGAAGTCCGGA
>CAYZQS010000050.1:0-19661 GCA_964480735.1 uncultured Rhodobacterales bacterium | reverse complement strand
CCCGATCACAGACAAAGCATCAGGCCCGGCGTTGCCCGGGCTTGATGCCGTTGGCAGATTGTTCTGTCGCCACCAAAAGCGCGGCGCTCAGTCCGGCACTTAGGCGGTGTCGTTGGTCTGGTGCCTTGATCGGAAAGCAGGATACAAACCAGTGGGTCAGCCCGCCGTGGCTAAATTTGTCATTGGATTGCCAAAGTTGCCGGGCGACTTGGGCGAATTCCTGTGCTGCGTTGCCCGCCAATTCAGCCTCGCCCGCTTCCCACAGGGCGGCGGCCTGCCAGCCGGGCATATTGACAATCGAACTGCCGGCCCTTTCGCCAGCCTTAATCGCCTGATCCAAATCGCTGTCAAGAAACCGGATATTCTGCACGTACCCCCACAAATAGGGCGGAATGTTCTGCACCAGCGCCAGTATCTCGTCGGCAATCTGGCCCGCGCGTTTCGTCTGACCGGCAAATGAAAGGCCAAGCGCACATCCCAGATTGCCCAGCGCACTGCACGGGTTTAGGTCGCGACAGGTTTCAAAATGCAGCAGGCTTGCGTCAAACTGGCCGCTCATCGCCAGTGCCCATCCCATTGACAGATGGGCGCGGGTGTCCAGCGGATCGACTTTCAGGGCGTGCCTTGCGTGGGTCAATCCCAGCGCAAGTTTTTTCTCAGACCTGAAAATTCCCGGCAGATTTAGGTGACGCGTGGATTCAACGTTGGCACGCGATGATCTGGCCGGTGCAAAATCAGGATCATGTTCAAGAACGCTGTCCAGCAATTGCGACGCCCTGAGGTGCTTGGATGAATCCCATTCCGCCAGATAGCTGTGCGCCAGCAACCACTTGTCAAACAAATTTTGATCCGAGATGTTGACGGACAGGCGCTGGTTCAGGCGATCAAGACTGATACCGGCGTCAACCGCCAGCGACAGCCGCTTGGCAATATCGCGCAGCACGGTTCCCCAATTGGCAAAATCAATCCCAAAACGTTCACTCCAGACAATACGGTTGTCCGGGGAAAGCTTTAGTGTCGCAATAAAATAGATATCTTCGCCAACCACGCCCGCCAGCCCTTCCAGCCGATAACCGCCACCCGCCGATGGTTCAGCATCAAACACCCGCCATTCGCGAAACGTCGACAGATTGACGAACAGTTCCTGACGAAACACCCGCACGAAATTGCCGATTTGCGCATCATCGTCGTCCAGAATGAATTTTGTGACATAGATCGAGGGCTGCGTGCCGGACGGATCAAATGCCGGAAACACCGACGGCTCAACCTGGCCCGGCAGGTCTCCCAGTTTGATCCGCGCAACCAGCGCCTGGGTTTCTTCGGCCGGCTCTGCGTCATACTGGTCTTCAAGAAACTGATACAGGGTGTTATAAACCTGAAGCGCCACCGCCTGATTGCCCGCTTTGGCATGGGCGCGCATCAGGTAACAGCACGCAGGCTCGTTGGCCGGATCAAAATGCAACAGCATTCGGGCCGCATAGTTTCGGTTGTCCGCCAAGCCATCCTGCTGTGCCAGCACGCGGTTCAGCGTTTCGCGCAGGGAAAAATCGATGTGATTGCGCAAAACCGCAATCCAGCTGTCAAAATAGCCGGAAATGCCGACGTAATTCAGCAGAATTTCATACATGGCAAAGTCAAAATTTCTGGGCGTTTCCCGTGTGCCTTTGGCGTCAAATGTATCCCGGAGAAAATCCAGATCAGATGAAATGTCCGATTTGTCGACCGTTATACTGCTGCGGCCAAAATCAATGGTTTTTTCCAGTTCCGGTGCGGACAGCCTGATCTTTCTGATCAGCTGGCGCAATGATCCCATCGAGCGCTTTGGGTCAGCGTCTTCCCAAAGCAGGCAGGCAAGGCTTTCTCGGGTGTGGATAACTTCGCCGCTTAGACAAAGATAAATCAACAGGGCGTCAGCGCGCAGCGAGTTGGTAACAACGTTTTGTCCCTGCACGCGCAGAACCGGTGTTCTTTGCAGAATGGATAGAAATATTCCCAATTGTCCCCCTGTCCCGGCTCTATTGGGGCCCAAACCAGCCCAGATTGCAAGACAATCGGTAGTCGCTATTAATAATTGAGTGAATTGGTTGCACCGGTCGCGCCACGAGGTTGCGTATGGAAAGGGCCGGTTGCAAACTGCCGATAATAGGCGCTTTCTGTTGTGTTTGCCGGTTCATCCAAAGTGCGCCAATACATTGGATTGTAAACGTTTGAATACAATCCGCACCACCGGCGAAGTCCACCGTCCAATCCAACCTTGCACCCATCTGCGACGCACAATATCAAGTCCGCAGGTTCAGCACCAATCAGGGGACATCCGATGACTGCCAATCTGCTTTATCCGCCCGCTGCGGACTTCGTCAAAAGCGCCCACGTGGACCGTGAAAAATATCAGGCGATGTATGCCCGGTCGATTGCTGATCCAGAGGCTTTTTGGGGCGAACAGGGCAAACGGCTGGACTGGATGACGCCCTATTCGCGCGTGAAGAACACCACGTTTGAATATCCCGACGTGTCGGTCAAATGGTACGAGGACGGCGTGCTGAATGTGGCCGCCAACTGTATTGACCGGCATCTGCAAACCCGAGGCGACCAAACCGCGATCATCTGGGAAAGCGACGATCCGGGTGTGGACAAGCACATCACCTACACAGAACTCCACGCGCAGGTGTGCAAGCTGGCCAATGTCTACAAGGACCTGGGTGTCACCAAGGGCGACCGGATCGTTTTATATATGCCGATGGTGCCGGAAGCCGCCTATGCCATGCTGGCCTGTGCGCGGATCGGTGCGGTGCATTCAATCGTTTTTGCCGGGTTTTCACCCGATGCGCTGGCCTCGCGAATAAAAGGCTGCGGTGCCAAGTTGCTTGTCACGGCTGATGAGGCCCCCCGTGGCGGTAAAAACACGCCGCTGAAGACCAATGTGGATGCGGCGCTGGCCATTTGTGGAGATGTGACTACGCTGGTTGTGGAGCGCACCGGCGCCGAAGTGGGGGCCAAAGAGGGGCGCGATAAAAGCTACACCACCTTAATGGCTGCGGCGTCCGCAGAGTGTGCGCCGGAACCCATGAACGCCGAAGACCCGCTGTTTATCCTTTACACATCCGGTTCCACCGGCCAGCCCAAGGGCATTCTGCACACCACCGGCGGCTATCTGGTTTATGCCTCTATGACCCATCAGTACACGTTTGATTATCATGATGGTGACATCTTCTGGTGCACCGCAGACGTGGGCTGGGTGACCGGGCACAGCTATATCGTCTATGGCCCGCTGGCCAATGGTGCCACCACGCTGATGTTTGAAGGCGTGCCAACCTATCCTGACGCATCCCGCTTCTGGCAGGTTTGCGAAAAGCACAAGGTGAACCAGTTTTACACCGCCCCCACCGCCATTCGCGCCCTGATGGCGCAGGGCGATAATTTTGTGAAGGCTGCTGATCTGAGTTCTGTCAAAGTGCTGGGCACTGTGGGCGAGCCGATCAATCCTGAAGCCTGGGCCTGGTACAGCGAGGTGGTTGGAGGCGGCAACTGCCCCGTTGTGGACACCTGGTGGCAGACGGAAACCGGCGGACATCTGATCACCCCGCTGCCGGGTGCCACAACCACCAAGCCGGGTTCCGCCACGTTCCCGTTCTTTGGCATCACGCCGGTTATTCTGGATCCCACTACAGGCGCTGAAATTACCAGCCCAGAGGCCGAGGGTGTCTTGTGCATGCGCGACAGCTGGCCCGGGCAGATGCGTTCCGTCTATGGCGACCACGACCGGTTTGTGGCCACCTATTTTGCCGATTACAAAGGCTATTACTTCACCGGCGACGGCTGCAAGCGCGACGAAGACGGCTACTATTGGATCACCGGACGGGTGGACGATGTGATCAACGTATCCGGTCATCGCATGGGCACCGCCGAAGTGGAAAGTGCGCTGGTGGCACATCCCAAAGTGTCAGAGGCCGCCGTCGTTGGCTATCCGCATGACATCAAGGGGCAGGGGATTTACGCCTATGTCACCCTGATGGGTGGCGAAGAATATACTGATGAATTGCGGGCAGAATTGCTGGGCTGGGTGCGCAAGGAAATCGGCCCCATCGCCAAGCCGGATATTTTACAGTGGGCCCCCGGCCTGCCAAAAACCCGCAGCGGCAAGATCATGCGCCGGATTTTACGCAAGATCGCCGAGGATGATTTTGATGCGCTGGGCGACACGTCCACGCTGGCCGATCCCAGCGTAGTGGAAGAGTTGATCGAGAACCGGATGAACCGGGGATAACGTCAGTGGCCGTTGGTGCCTGGACACCGCCACCCGAATTATTTGATTGATTGCTGTTTTCCGACATTTGAGCGGATAACTGCGAAACTGCCCGGATGTACCGGGCAATGACATGTCTCTTTCACAGTCGCGCCAGCTGTTAACCCGGCTACCTTTGTTGCAACGGGATCACCAGCCGCACCGTCGCCCCGTAAGACGAGTAGGCCGAGGCGCCGATGCCGTCGTAGTGCCCGGCGATGCTGAGTTGAGTGCCAAGTTTGTCGGTCATGGTCACACCGGCCTCTGCCCGGGCGCGCCAGCCGTTGGCCTGAACGCTGGCCGCGTTGGTGGTGGTAACGCCGGTGGTGCTGCTCATATTGAAAATCCCTTCAATAGAGAAATGCGGCACCACGACTGAATTCCGCCGACCCTGCAACGTTGTCGAAAACTCGGGCCCCACGCGCAACTGCCCCAGCGATACGGTCTGGCTGGGAATGGTTACCGCCAAACTATCCACATAAGACGCCTGTCTTTCCTGAATAAAGGAAACACTGGCGTTTGGCCGAATGCGCCAGTCACCTTTTTGGATTTCCCCGCTCAGGGTAGCGTCAACCAGCCAGCGCGTTGTATTGAAACCGTCGGTATAGGTGTTCAGCGGGCTGATAAGATTTGTCGACGTGCCATAGGCAACGCGCCCGTCAAAATACAGGTTCGGGCCGATACGCGCAGTAACGTAAGGCCCGGCCATCCAACCTACACCAGAGGCCGTGGAACCGGCTGTGGAATTTCTGTCGGTCAGGCTGTCAACCTGAACCAAAACCCCAACCAACACGTTCGGGTTCACCAGATAATCCGCTCCCAGATAATAGACCGCAAACCGTCCGGCAGAACCTCCCGGCGCGGAATAGCGGTTGGTGGTGGCCTCAAACCAGACGTCAAAATCATACAGCGGCAAATCAACGGTTTCGCCCTTGCTGCCAAGCGACGCGGCCAGTTTGGCGTTTGCCTTGCGGATTTGTGCCAGACTTGTTGAGAATTTCAGCTCGTCAGAACTGACGCCCACGCCCACACCCTGGGCCGAGAACGGCAGCAACGACAGCAGATCGCCGTGACCAAAGGACACGTTACGGTTTGACTGCCCGTTTTGATTGAGCCGCTCAAACCGGCGGCCGCTGCTTGGGCCGTTGGACAGCAATTCGTTGGTGCGGGTCACCAGGAAGTCGTTGATCGTGTCAATCGTCGGCTGCAAGGTCGCGGTGATTGTCAGCGTATCGCTGGCTCCGGCCAGCAGCGCCAGACCGCCTTCCATCAGGCTACTGGTGGTGTTGGTGTAAGTTGAATCCGCCGCCGCCGCCGGAATGGCGACAGAAACATCAAATGTACAACTGGTTCCGGCAGCCAGATTACCCCCTGTCAACGAGATAATCGACGTACCGGACACCGACGAGCCGGTCCCGCAGACGTCGGCGGTTGGCAGGCCGGTGGCCGCAAACCCGGTGATGACCGCGTCCAGATCATCGGTGAAGGACAGATCGGTCAACGCCGCGCCCACTGCCGGGTTGTCGATGGTAAAGCGCAGACTGATGGTGGTGCCGGGTGCCGCCGGATCGGTCAGGAACGACTTGGTAAAGGTCGGCGCGGCCGCCGCCAGAACCTGCAGGGTGTCTGACGCCGCTCCGGCAACAAAAAGACCATTCTCAAACAGGTTGCTGGTTGTGTTTGTGTATGTGCTGTCCGGTGCGCCTGACGGCACCACAACGGTCACATCAAACGTACAGCTTGCGCCGGGGGCCAAAACGCCGCCGTCAAATATCAGCGTCCCGGTGCCTGAAACAGAGGAACCGGTGCCGCAAACATCGGCTGTCGGCAGACCCGTGGCAACCAATCCCATAAGGGCCGCATCCAGATCATCGGTGAATTCCAGATCAGAATAGGTCGACCCACCTGGCGGATTGGTGATGGTAAAGCGCAAGCCTACAGCAGCCCCGGGTGCTGCCGGATCGGTCAGGAAAGACTTGGTGAATGTTGGTGCCAGCGCCGAAGTAACCTCCAGACTGTCGACCGCCGGATCGCCTGTAACAGGCTGTAAGTTTGCGGTACCGGTCAAGGTGCTGGTGGTGTTTGGATACGTGCCGCTTGTTGTGGCCAAAGGAACGGCCACGTCAACGTCAATTGTACAGGTGGCGCTGGCTGCCAGCGTGCCGCCACTCAGGGACACAGTCGCGCCGTCTGCCGGTGTTCCGTTACAGGTGTTTGCCTTCACGGTTCCTGTGGCACCGCTGACCATTGCGTCCAAATCGTCTGTAAATGCCAGATCAGTAATCGCGTAGGTGCTGGTATTCAAAATGGTGAACGTCAGACTGGCGGTTGCACCGGAAAGCACCGGATCATCGGTGAAGGATTTGGAAAACTGAAGGATGTCAGATTGAACGTCTAAATTATCGGTTGCTGCCGCGCTGTTGACGATCGTGCTGTCCACGGTGGCATAGATCGGCGTGGTGGTGTTGGCATAAGAGCCGTCTACTGTGCCACCTGGCACCAGAACCGTTACGCTGAATGTACACGATGTGCCCGAAGCCACAAATCCGCCGGTAAATGTCAAAAGCGTGGTACCGGTGATCGTGCCGCCGCACGGGCTGCTGGGCAAGGCACCGGAAACTGCCAGTCCCGGCAAGACCGCAGCAACACTGAAGGCAGGCACCACGCCACTGCTTAAGAGCGTGACGGACGTAAAACCGGTAAAGCTCAGACTGTCAAAGAAAGTGACTTCAGTCGCATCAAACATGACGTTGGGGTTGGTGATGGTGAATTCCAGCGTCGCGGTGTCACCGGCCAGCACAGGATCATCGGTGAAGGTTTTTGTGATGGTGACCGGCAGACGTGTGCTGACGGTAATCGTATCTGTCGCCGCAGTGCCGGTTGCAACCTCAACCGCGCCACCGTTGGGCGAGGCGGACAGGTCGCTGGTGGTGTTTGAACCGGTTCCGGCCGACGTTGGCCCAAGGGTAACGGTAACCGTGAACGAGCAACTGGTATTGGCCAGCAGGGAACCGGCGGCGAACACCATGTCTTTTGTGCCGGTGCCGGTAACCGTTGAACCAGCACAGGAGTTGGCACCCACAGAGGTAAACAACGCGCCGGTGTTGAATATGTCCATGTCATCACTGAAGGTGATGGCGGTGGCATCCACACTGTCGCTGGAGTTGTCGATGGTAAATGTGATGTCGACCGTTGTACCGGGTACCGCGTTGTCAACCGAGAACGCCTTGGTCAGCGTCAGGCTTAGCGGCGCGTTGATGACCAGACTGTCGCTGGCGGTGTTGCCCTGAACCGTGCTGCCGCCAATGGTGGCTGAAACCGCAGAAGTCGTGTTCGGGAACGTACCGCCCGGCACCCCGGCGTCAATATCAAGCGTCGCGGTAAATGTGCAGCTTGCACCCCCGGCCAGTGCACCGTCCGTAAGACCGATCGCGTGGGTAAATGGGTCAGTCTCGGAAAACGAGGATGCCCCGCCGCAAGGAAGGCTCAGCGGCGCGCTGAGCGTAAGACCGGACATCACATCCGTCAAAACATCCGTGAAAGTTATCGTGGTTACAGCGGTCCCCGCATTCGGGTTGGTGATGGTGAATTCCAGATCAACGGTGCCACCCGGCGTGGCCGGATCATTGGTGAATGTTTTGCTGATGATCAGCGGCGCGTTTTCACTGACCTGCAAAAAATCGGTTGCTGCCGGACCAAAAACCGTATCGCCGTTGATCGTGGCGGCCACGGTTGATGTGGTGTTGGTGTGATCGCCCGGCGTTGCACCGCCGGGTACGGCAAGGCTCACGCTAAAGGTACAATTGCCGCCAGCAGGCAGGGATCCGCCCGCGAGGGTCAGCAAACTGGTTCCGGTCAACGTGGAACCGGCGCCACAGGGATCCGTCGGCAAAGCGCCCGATACCGCCAGACCAGTCAGTGCCGCGTCCAGATCATCGGTGAAACCGATGGCTGTCGCCGGAAATGTGCTGCTGGGGTTATAGATGGTGAATTCCAAATTCACCGTGCCCCCGGCGGCAACCGGATCATTGGTGAACGATTTGACCAGCGTGGGCAATGTGGTTGACAACGGATTGACGGTCAACGTCGCAACCGCGCTGCCGACAAAAGGACCAGAGGAAACCGTCTGCAATCCAACGGAATTGTTCAGAGCACCGGTCGCCTCGCCCACCACATCCACGCTGACGGAACATGAGGCACCGGCATTCACAACGCCCAGTCCTGGGGTTGGGCTACCAATTTGCTGAAAAGTGATCGACGTGCCGCCGGGCAAAGCGGTCAGGGTTCTAAAGCTCGCTGCAGTCGTACAGGTGGTTGTGGCATTCGGTGTGCTGGCGATCTTCATTCCCGCGGGCAGATTGTCCGTAAATGCGGCAAAGGCCACGACCGCAGCGTTTGCGGAATTGTCGATGATAAAGGTCAGGGTCGACGTCTGGCCCAGATCAATGGTGGCCGGTGAAAAAGCCTTGGTGAAACCGGGTTCAGATGAAGAGACAACCAGACCATCGGTTGCCGAACCACTGACACCCGCTGAAGACGTCAAATCGCCGGATGTATTTGTATAGGTCCCGGTTGTGGCCGGTGCTGTCACGTCAACGCTGACCGTACAGGTGCTGGACCCGCCAACCGCGCCGCCGGTGTAGCTGATGGTGCCGGAACCGGCAACCGCGGTAAGCGTACCAAAGGAACAGGTCGTGCTGGCATTGGCAGGCGTCGCCACAACCAGCGTGGCAGGCGTGATGGGCAGGACGTCGGTAAAATCAAGCGAGGTGACCGGCGAGACACTGGCGGAATTATCAATGGTGAAGATCAGGGTTGTTGTGCTGCCCGGCCCGATGGAATCAGGCGAAAACACTTTGCTGAATGTCGGCTGTGCAAAACTGGTGCCGGCCAGACCAATCGTCATAAAAAATGCTGAAAAAACAAAAATGAAAACGGTGCGAAAATGAAGCGTCATGTGGTCCCCCGAGGCATTTATAACCATTTCCAATATCCGGCCCGGTTGCGCCGCGCGATAAACTTGGATTGGTTTTCAAATTTCTTACAACATTATTTACAGAATACCGAGTATTTTTGACAAGAAAATACACAAAATATCCTTTGCCGATACGCTGTTGCCGCCGCATCACAACTTGAAGATACCTCAGGTTGCATCAGGCAAGCCAAGTATGCGTCGCGCCTGCTGCCAGGTTGCCACCGGGCGGGCGTGTTTCGCGCAAAGCTCCGCCGCACGCTGAACCAGCGCCGCGTTGGATGGGGCAAGGGTTTTTGGATCAAGCCGGATATTATCCTCAAGCCCCGTGCGCGTGTGTCCGCCCGCGGCAATCGACCAGTCGTTCAGCCTGATCTGGCCACCCGCCACCCCGGCGCCGCACCAGGTGGCGTCCGGTGCAATGCGTTTAACCGTTTTTACATAAAAATCAAAGACTTCCCGGTCAACGGGCATGGCGTTTTTGACGCCCATCACAAACTGAATGTGCAGGGGCCCTTGCAGGCGACCGTCGGCCTGCATTTTGACCGCCTGAAAGATGTGCGACAAGTCAAAGGCCTCGATTTCCGGTTTGACGTTGTACCTGATCATCTCGGCCGCCAACCAGTCCACCAGTTCCGGCGGGTTTTCGTAAACCCGGGTGGGAAAGTTGTTAGAGCCCACGGACAGGGATGCCATGTCAGGGCGCAAGCACAACATACCGCCCCGTTCCGCACCTGCACCGGATCGCCCGCCGGTTGAAAGCTGTACGATCATGCCGGGGCAATGTTTGCGGATGCCCTCCATCAACAGGGCAAAACGCGCCGGGTCTGACGTTGGCGTTTCATCGTCGTTGCGCACGTGGCAGTGGGCGATTGCGGCACCGGCCTCGAACGCCGCATGGGTGCTTTCGATTTGCTCTGGCACTGATGTGGGCACCGCCGGATTATGGGCTTTGGTGGGGACGGAACCGGTGATGGCCACGCAGATGATACAGGGGGTGTCAGACATGGTTGGTGGCTTTCATGAATCCCGTCAGGATTTCGGCAAAGGTCTCGGGGTCTTCAACGCAAGGCAGATGCCCCACGCCGCGCATGAGCCTGAATTCCGAACCCTCAATCAGCGCCACGGTCTCGCGTACCATATCCGGCGGGGTGGATCCGTCTTCGGACCCGGCGATGCCAAGGGTTGGCAGGGTCAGGCGCATGGTGCTGTCGTGCAGATCGGTGCCGGATATCGCCTCGGAACAACCGATGTATCCCTCAACGGTCGTGCGACACAGCATATTGCTCCACCCCGCCAGTTCGTCAGTACGGTTGTTGTGAAAATAGTAGGAGAACCAGCGCGAAATCGTGCCCATTTCCAGCGCCTCTATCCCGCCTTTGCGCACCGCTGCGAACCGTTCGTCCCAGATTTGCGGCGTGCCGATCTTGGCCGCGGTATTGGACAGCACCATCGCCCGCACCAGATCGGGACGTTCCGCCGCCAGACCCTGCGCGATCATCCCACCGATCGACAGGCCAACGAACAGGACGTCTTTGATGGCAAGCTCGTCCAGCAAACCCGCCACATCGGCCACCAGATCACCCATAAAATATGGGGCATCCGGCGCGTCGGACAGACCGTGCCCGCGTTTGTCATAGCGGATGATCCGCAGGCCTTTGGGCAAATGTGTCAGCACCGCGTCCCACAGGCGAAAATCCGTGCCAAGCGCATTGGCGAAAACCAGCGGCGCGCCGTCCGGATCGCCCTCATCAGCGTAGTGAAGTGTCACGCCATTGATTTTCAGCATCTGCATGATCCGGCCCCTTTAGGGCAGAGTGTCGGGGAAAGCATCGTCAAGTTCAAGGTGGATTGGGAATTGCTGCAGCGCTGGCGCAGTGTGCGGATTATTGCGCTGCGAAGCGGTTGGCATTTTGGCAATCTGAAGTGCCAAAAATTTATGGTAAGAAGGGTTGGCTGTGGCATGTCGGAATTCACTGGCGGCGTTGCATTGAAATTTTCCGTCCGGCCTGTGTTCGGGCGTCAGATTTGGCTGATTTTGATGCGGCAAGTTTTTGAAAAATAGACAATAAATATCTCACTAATCCATTGATATTAAACGAAAATCTGTCCAATTTTCTGGACTTCTGGACTTCTGGACTTCTGGACTTCTGGACTTCTGGGGGACCAGTGAACTGGAAATGCGGCCTCAGTGAACCGGGAATGCTTTGCACCGAAAGATAACCGGACCAAACCTGAATAGTTGTTGTGTCAAGTGAACAGGGCCAGCGACTATTTTTCGCATGTCGTTCAATGCAGACGCGCGTGTCCTTCTGGCGCGCTTTCATATCTGGCACACGCAAAAACCTGGCACCCAATGGCGCCGGTTTCAAAAATTAACCAAACTTGGTGGCATTCGATCAAAATCACCTTTCAGGCGCCGTTTCAGTTTCCAAATATCAAATCGGTCACTTTACTCCCGCCGCCTTCTTCGCCTCTGCCCACAGCTCGTAACTTTCCACGTAGTTGATCCGCCCCTTTGGCCAATGCGCGCGTTTCAGATTGCCGGGCAGGTTGGTGGTAAAGTCGCCAAAGGCCGCATCAATCTGCGCCTGTTCAAGATTAAGAAATCCCTTGCAGTCCACGTTGCGCAGCCACGTTAGGTTCAGGGTCGCACCAGCCACATCTGTCTGCCTGACAACGGCGCTGTCAAGCTCCACTCCTGTCAGATCAGCACCGCGCAGGCGGGTTTCTGTCAGGTTGGTGCCGTCAAGTTCCGCCCCTGTGAAATCGGCATTTACGGCCCAGGCACCACGAAGGTCCGCCTCTTCCAGCCGCACGCGGATTAATTGCGTGTCTTCCATCCAGGCTTCGCGCAGGCTGGCGGCGGTGAAATCAGAACCGGACAGGTTGGCACCGTCAAGCCAGGCACCCGAAAGATTGGCGCGGTCAAAGCGCACCGGGCCAATCTCCAGCCGCGACAGATCAATCAGCGCCAGATCGGCCCCCCTCAGATCCAGCCGGAAGGGCGGTTCCGATGCCGCTTCCTGCGCCATCCGCACCGGCCCGCGACGTCCCAGAATGCGGATCGCCATCTGAATGTCGGCACGCGGCGGCAGGTATTGCGCCGGTTCATCGTCAACCGCCTCCACTTCCACTTCGGATACCGCGTTTTCGCGGATATAGGCGCTGATGGTTTCCATCACCGACACGTGGTCGTGGGTGGAAGTTTGCGAAATACGTTCCAGCGCAAAAAGCCCGCCAAGGCGGATTTCGATATTGGGTTCGGTTTCTTCCCAGACTTCCCACTCGCCAAGGGGTTTTTTGTCCGCGTCCAGTTCGATCATTGGATTGCCGTCCAGATCGCGGCGGATTTTACCGCCGGGAATGCGCTGAAATGTCGGTTTGAACCGCTTTTGCGTGATGCTTTTTTGTGCGCCCAGTTGGGCCACAGCAGAGGCAAAACGATCAGTGATCATGCCCACCAGTTCGGTTTTCTGCCGCGCCTCAGAGGTTGCCGTTTGTCGTTCGTTGATGAAGGCTTTGGCCAGCATCATCGGTCCGGTGACCAGCACGCCAAGCGTTATGATCAGGGCTGAAACTGTCACGAAATGCCAAACCTGATCGGCCCGCTCCAGCCCCAGAACCGGCGTTGATGTCAGCACAAAAAACGACGTCAGCGTGTAGTACAGCAAGATCAGCCAAAACGGGCTGAGCAGCATGGCAATGGCCAGAACCCCACCCAGATAGACGTTGGTTTTGGCATAGTGTTCCAGCCCAAAGCGCTGCATCAGGCGCACGCGCCCCTGCCAGATCGCCCAGATGGCGCAGACCGCAAGAATGACGGCAGCCACAGGCCACACCAGCAAAGGCACAATTTGTGTTATATTCAAGCTGTCCCCCAATATGGGGTGGACTATTGCTGAAAACCGGCTTGATTCCTAGTCCTGTAATTGGGTAGCGCAAGCGCGATTTCAAATCATGTCGCTGCTTGCAAAGCCACATCAGTCCCGCTAGGGTGCCGCCGATTTCCCGTACGGGAAAAGACCGTTCCAACCAAAGGTTTCCGATTTATGTTCGTTTCTGCCGCCTATGCCCAAACTGCGGGAGGTGCCGCCGGGATCGGCACCAGCCTTGTGCCACTTTTGCTGATATTCGCGATCATGTATTTCCTGCTGATCCGCCCACAGCAAAAAAAGGTGAAAGAGCATAAAGTCATGGTCGAGGCCCTGCGCAAAGGTGACAGAGTTGTGACCCAGGGCGGCTTGATCGGTAAGGTGACAAAGGTCAAAGAAGACAACGAGGTTGAGGTTGAAATCGCCACCGGCGTTAAGGTGCGCGTGGTGCAAAACACCATCGGGCATGTGCTGTCCAAAACCGAACCGGCCAAAAAATAACAAACGAACACGCGGACCAGAATTAATATGCTTCAGTTTTCCCTCTGGAAAAAGATCACCATTTGGGGGGTCTGCGTTCTTGGCATCCTGATGGCCATGCCAAACGGGTTTTACACGCGCGTTGAGGCGCACAACGATGCGGAGGTCGAGGTTGAGGCCGGGCAGGTGGCAACGCCGCAGCGCCAGACCGCGATTGACGGCTGGCCGTCTTATCTGCCCTCTGGTCTTGTCAACCTTGGCCTTGATCTGCGCGGTGGTGCGCATCTTCTGGCCGAGGTGCAGGTACAGGATGTCTATGCGGCACGGCTGGACGCCATGTGGCCGGATGTGCGTGACGCGCTGCGCGATGAACGCACAACGGTTGGAACCGTGCGCCGTCAAGACAGGGGTGGGGATGAACTGCGGATCAAAATCTCCAAGCCCGAAGAAATTGCGCGGGCGGTCGAGGTTGTTAAAGCGCTGGCAAGGCCGGTGGTCAGCCTGACCGGCGTTGGCGCCACTGACATCGAAGTGCGTGGCGAGAACGGCGAGATTATTGTTGCCCTGTCGGACGCTGAGAAGGTGGAAACCGATAACCGCACCATGCAGCAAAGCCTTGAAATCATCCGCCGTCGGGTGGACGAGGTGGGCACGCGCGAGCCAACGATTCAGCGACAGGGCGAAGACCGCATTCTTATTCAGGTGCCCGGCATCGGATCTGCCGAGGAACTCAAAAGCCTGATCGGCACCACAGCGAAACTGACGTTTCACCACGTGGAAAACCAGACCAGCGACGAAAACGCCAACCCGGGATCACGCAATATTCTGGTGCCGGATGTGGATAATCCGGCGCTTTTTTACATCTTGCAGCAAAGCCCGGTCGTGACCGGCGACGAACTGGTAGATGCGCAGCCACAGTTTGATCAAAACGGACGGCCTGCGGTAAACTTTCGGTTCAACCCGACCGGCGGGCGCAAATTTGGCCAGTATACGGCCGAAAATATCGGCAATCCTTTTGCCATTGTACTGGACAATCAAGTTATTTCCGCCCCGACAATTCAGTCCCACATCCCCGGCGGCACCGGGATCATCACCGGCAATTTCACGCTTGAACAAAGCACTGAACTGGCGGTTCTGCTGCGGGCCGGTGCCCTGCCTGCGGGCATGACGTTTCTGGAAGAACGCACCATCGGGCCGGAACTGGGGCAGGACAGTATTGACGCCGGCAAGATCGCGACGGTGATCGCCTTTGGCGCAGTGTTGCTGTTTATGTTTCTCAGCTATGGGCTGTTCGGCATTTTCGCCAATGTGGCGTTGATCCTGAATGTGGCTCTGATTTTTGCTTTGCTCAGCATCATCGGGGCCACGCTGACCCTGCCGGGAATTGCCGGAATTGTATTAACCATCGGCATGGCGGTTGATGCAAATGTGCTGGTGTTTGAGCGCATTCGTGAAGAGCTGAAAACCGCCAGAGGACCAGCGCGGGCGATTGAACTTGGCTATGAAAAAGCATTCAGTGCCATTATCGACGCCAACGTCACGACATTTATCGCCGCTGCCATTCTGTTTGTCATGGGCTCTGGTCCGGTGCGTGGGTTTTCGATCACCCTGGGTCTGGGCATCCTGACGTCCGTTTTCACTGCGATCTGGGTGACACGCCTGATGATTGCCATTTGGTTTGAGCGCCGCCGACCGCGCCAGATCACCGTTTAAAGGAAGCAGGCACATGAGACTGAAACTGGTTCCTGAAGGCACGAAAATTGATTTTTTCAGATTTTCCATGCTGACCATTGGACTATCGACACTTGCGATCATCGCTTCTGTCATTCTGTTTTTCACCGCAGGCCTGAATTTTGGCATTGATTTTCGTGGTGGCACGACCATTCGCACCGAGGCGACAATTGCGGTTGTGGTGGGCGACTACCGCGACGCGCTGGCGCCTTTGGGGCTGGGCGATGCGACCATAACCGAAGTGACCGATCCCGCAGAAGTGTTGGGTGGGGTAAAGCGAAACGTCACCCAAATTCGCATTCAGCAACAAGAAGGCGACGAGTCCGTTACCGTTGAAACCATTCGGCTGGTTCAGGAGGCCCTGCAAACCATTGATCCGGCAATGACCTTTCCCTCGGTTGAAAGCGTCGGTCCGAAAGTGTCCGGAGAGCTGGCGCAAACCGCGGCCATTGCGGTGGCTTTGGCAATAATCGCAGTCCTGTTCTATATCTGGCTGCGGTTTGAGTGGCAGTTTTCTGTGGGCGCCGTGGCCGCCTTGATCCACGACGTAATTTTGACAATCGGGGTGTTTTCCGCCCTGCAGATCAAATTTGATCTGGCCATTATCGCCGCCATTCTGACCATTGTGGGCTATTCGCTGAATGATACGGTTGTGGTGTTTGACAGGGTGCGCGAAAACCTGCGGAAGTTTAAGAAAATGCCGCTGAAAGAGGTGCTTGGCCACTCTATTAACGAGACCCTCAGCCGTACGGTTATGACCTCTGTCACCACGCTGATTGCGCTGATTTCGCTGTTTGTTCTGGGCGGTGACGTGATCCGCGGATTTGTCTTTGCCATGATCTGGGGCGTGGTTGTCGGCACTTATTCGTCGGTCTTTGTGGCCTCCATCATCTTGTTGCGCCTGGGTGTCAAGCGGGACTGGAGCAAAACCGACGGCGCGGCCGGTACACAGTTCGCCAATATCGACGCATGAACCCGGGCCTTGCGCAGGCCTGGCAGGACGCGCTGGCCTTTGACGGATTGATCTGGCTGGTGGTTGCCACGCTGGTTGCAGGCACGGTGCGCGGGTTTTCCGGTTTTGGTACGGCGATGATTTACATGCCGGTGGCGGGCGCGTTTCTTTCGCCGGTCTGGGCATTGATCACGATCCTTGTTTTTGATTTGATCGGTCCCTTGCCAAACGTGCCGCGTGCGCTGCGTGACGGGCGGGTGCGCGAGGCGGGGTTGCTGGGTCTGGGCGCATTGATCAGCCTGCCCGTTGGCCTGTGGCTGCTGGTGCGCATAGATCCAACGATCTTTCGATGGGGTGTGTCCGTCGTTGCCCTGATTCTTCTGGGCGTTTTGCTAAGTGGCTGGCGCTATGAAAAGCCGGTGACCCGGCCGCTGGCGTTTGGCATTGGGTCGCTGGGTGGATTTCTGGGCGGCATCAGCGGGCTGGCCGGGCCGCCGGTGATTATATTTTACATGAGCAGCAAACAGACCATAGCTGCCATCCGGGCCAATATCCTGCTGTATCTGCTGTTTGTTGACATTTTCGCGCTGGCAATATTTGCCGGATCGGATCAGCTGCGGCTGACACCGGTTCTTATCGGGGCGTTGCTGATTGTGCCCTACACGCTTGGCAATGTTGCCGGTGCCGCAGTTTTCAACCCGGACAAGGAAAAACTGTACCGCGTGATTGCCTATGTCATAATCGCTGCGTCCGCCATTCGCGGACTACCGGTTTTTGGTTAATTTATTTCATGTTATGATGGGTAAACCTGGCGGTGCTCACGCTTTAATGGCACCAATTCCGAATTTCAACAGTTGTTCCGAATTGTCGCAGTGTATACACATTCATATTTGTTGATTTGTAGCGCCTTTTCTTTAAGGTCGCCGTGATGTACATCTCAAGAATATTTCGCGTGTTGAACGCAGTCTCTGTTGGGTTTTCGATATTGGCCGGAGCCGCCGCTGCCCAGGGCGATCCTGACGCCGGCGAAAAACTTTGGAAAAAATGCAAATCCTGTCACGCTGTTGGCGAGAATGCCAAAAAGAAATCCGGCCCACCCCTGAACGAAATTTTTGGCCGCACCGCCGGAACATGGGAAGGCTTTAAGTTTTCCAAGGCTATGAAGGCTGCCGGTGCTGACGGCTTGGTGTGGGACGCCGCAACGCTGGACGAGTTTCTGGCCAAGCCCAAGGCCATGATCAAGAAAACCAAGATGAGCTTTAAGGGCTTTAAGGACGAGGACGACCGTGCAAACGTGATCGCCTATCTGGCCCTGTTCAGTGGTGATGGCACCGCTGACGTTGAAGTTAGTGAAGACCCCGAAGTTGCACCCGAAATTCTGGCACTGGTGGGCGACGTTGCCTACGGCCAGTATCTGTCCGGCACCTGCGTGGCCTGTCACCGGGCTGATGGTGCCGACGAGGGGATACCGTCAATCACCGGATTTCCACAGAAAGATTTCGTGACAATTGTTCACGCTTACAAAAGCAAGAGCCGGGAAAACCCGGCAATGCAGCAAGTTGCAGGCAGTTTGAGTAACGAGGAAATTGCGGCCCTCGCTGCCTACTTTGAATCTCTGTAACCACGTCGCAAACCAACCAAGGGAGAATATAATGACATTTAACAGACGCAAATTTCTAGGCACGGCAGCAGCCGGTGCCGCGGTTTTGTCCGCACCAATGGTGAAAGGTGCCGCACACGGCAAGCCACAGGTTGTGGTCATCGGCGGTGGTGCCGGTGGTGCAACGGCGGCGCGCTATATTGCCAAAGACAGCGGTGGCGCGGTTGAGGTGACGTTGATCGAACCAACACGCACCTATTATACCTGCTTCTTTTCCAACCTTTACATCGGTGGTTTCCGTGATCTGGCCTCTATCGGCCATTCTTACGGTGATCTGGCAGCCAATCACGGTATCAACGTTGTGCATGACTGGGCGACCGGTGTTGACCGCGATGCAAAGACTGTAGCCCTTGCCGGTGGTGACACGATTCCATACGACCGTCTGGTGATTTCACCGGGTATCGACTTTGTTGATGGTGCTGTGAACGGTTGGTCCGTGGCCAGCCAGAACAAAATGCCCCACGCCTATAAGGCCGGTTCGCAGACTGAACTGCTGAAAGCACAGCTGAACGCCATGCCTGCAGGCGGTGTTTACGCGATGGTTGCACCACCAAATCCATTCCGCTGCCCTCCTGGCCCATACGAGCGGATTTCGATGGTTGCGCATCATCTGAAAAACAACAACCCAACGGCCAAGATCATGATCTTTGATCCCAAGCCGAAGTTTTCCAAAATGGGATTGTTTACCGACGGTTGGTCACGCCACTATGACGGAATGATTGACTGGATCGGACCAGACTTTGGTGGTGCTGTGGACGAAGTGCGTCCTGACAGCATGGAAGTTGTGGCCGACGGCGAAGCGGTCAAGGTTGACGTTTGTAACGTGATCCCGGCCATGAAAGCCGGACGCATTGCTGATCTTGCCGGTCTGACCAACGACAAAGGCTGGGCCGAAGTTGAAGCCCACGGCATGACGTCAAAAGTGGACAGCAACATCCACGTTATCGGTGACAGCTCGCAGCAAGGCGCGATGCCCAAATCCGGCTTCTCTGCCAACAGTCAGGCCAAAGTTTGTGCCAATGCTGTTCTGGCTGAAGTTGGTGGCGGCACCAAGTTCCCTGCCAAATACAGCAACACTTGCTGGTCTTTGATTGACACCGACGACGGCATCAAAGTTGGCGCGTCTTACGACGGCACCGACGATGGTATCGCCAAAACTTCCGGTTTCATTTCGAAAAACGGTGAAGACGACGCAACCCGTAAGGCAACTTACGAGGAAAGCGTTGGCTGGTATTCGGCAATGACCGCTGACATGTTCAGCTAAAAACAATTGGCACCGGGGCGGAATTTTTCGCCCCGGTGTCAGCTACACTGTGTCACATATTTTTTATTAACGAAATTGTTGATCTGACGGTCCAGTTGTGCCAACAGGATGGAATGAAAAAAACCATCACATCGCTGTTCGCGCCCGCTTCCGTCCTTATCGCAACCTCATTTCTGGCCAGCGCCGCATTCGCCGAGGGCGATGCAGCCGCCGGTGAGAAATTATTCAAAAAGTGCAAGGCCTGCCACATGGTTGGCGAAGGCGCCAAGAAGAAAAGCGGCCCGCCGCTGAACGATATCATTGGTCACACTGCCGGAACGTTTGACGGATTCAAATATTCAAAAGCCATGAAAGCGGCAGGCGAGGACGGGTTGGTTTGGGACGCCGAAAACCTGTCGGAATTTTTGACCAAGCCCAAAGCTTTCATCAAGAAAACCAAGATGAG